>NZ_JAJJPB010000032.1:0-28540 GCF_020908015.1 Clostridium aromativorans | reverse complement strand
CTTCTTTTGGAACATCTACACCTAAATCGATTACCTCAAATCCATTAGCTTCCAGCATACCTTTAAAAATATCCTTTCCAATATCATGAATGTCACCTTTTACCGTCCCTAAAACTACTTTTCCCAATCCCTTATCCTTATTTTGAAGAAAATACTTTTTCATCTTATCCAGTTCTAAGATATTTCTGAAAATAAGTCCTGAAAGTATTAAATCCGCTATATAGTAATCTTTATTTTCGTATAATTTCCCAACTTTCTCCATACCTATATTGACAGTTTCCAGCAAGGTTATAGGATCCATTCCCTTATCCAAAGCTTCATCTGCCAGATTTATTACCTTTTCTTCATCTAACTGTTCCACATATTTTATGATCAATTTTTTCAATTCACTTAAATTATGCATCTTTTCCTCCATCAATACATAATACATTGTCTCTATTCAATCATCTTTTTATTGAAATACTTATGCAGCTGTGTATTTTATTTTATTATATATCTAATTTTTCAGTTTGTCAGTACTCCGATATGATCTACAAAAATAAATAGCAAATTTTCAGTAATAATATTATTTTTATAAAATTTATAATTTTCATTTTATTGAAATCGTTGACAAATTAAAGATGCGTATGTATAATAAACTTATAAATAACTAGTATATACAAGATCTGAATTATAAAATTTCCTCTCATAAAACAATACAATTTACAGAATTCAAATCCATTTATTAAAAATTTTTAAAAATATTTTTAGGTTGGTGATGTAAATGAGTAATATAAAATCAATACAGGCAGAAAAAACACAAAATTTTATTGATGTGTTTGACAATAAGATTCCAAAAAGAGTTCCAATCAATGTATCATTTAATTTTGAAACATTAGCAAAATTAGGTGGCTTAGATTTAATTGAAGCACAATGGAATCCAAGTATAATTGAAAAAGCTGTTGAAAATATCGTACCTCTAATATATTCAGATATAGTACCTATGGGGTCAGCATTAAGATATCCATCCTATTATCAGACATTAAAATCCCAATCTTTCGTCATGGGATCCAATGGTTTTTTCCAACATCCAGAAGTAATCGGCATGTTTGAAGATGAATACGATTATTTGATAGAAAGGCCCTTAGATTGTATTATGGAAAAAGTAATTCCCAGGCAATATAAAGCTTTGAATTTAAAAGATCCGATAAATATGATGACTAATTTTATGAAAGCATTTCTAGGTTTCAATAACGACAACAATATAACTGGATCAATTGTTAAAAAAATGATTGAAAAGTATGGATATTATATAGGTCCTCCCTCTGGGTCCAGTGGATTTACTGAAGCACCTTATGATTTTCTAGCAGATCAACTTCGAAGTTTTAAAGGAATATCACTGGATATTCGAAGAATGCCTCAAAAAGTTGCAGATGCATGTGAAGCTTTATACCCAATTGTGTTGAAAAAAGGAATGCCTTCTGTAATATCAGATTATGGTCATGTTTTTCTTCCACTTCATATGCCAACCTTCATGAGAGAAAAATATTTTGCCAAGTACTGGTGGCCAAGTTTTAAGAAACTTCTTGATGAATACGCTTCTATGGGAATTCACTGCAGAATTTTCTGTGAAGATAACTGGGATAGATACTTAGATTATTTACAAGATCTCCCAACGAATACATACATTCAGTTTGAATACGGCGATCCTAAACTAATTAAAGACAAGCTTGGGAAAAAACATATAATCACTGGTTTATATCCTATTTCGTATTTAAAATCACATACAAAACAGGAATGTATTGATCTAGCTAAAAAATATATTGACATTCTAGCCCCAGGTGGAAAATACATTTTTGGCCTTGATAAGAGTGCCTTAATAGGCGATGTAGTTATTGAAAATTTCAATGCAGTAACAGAAACAGTGAGAGATTATGGAGTATATAAGGATAATATAGGAAAAACAGCTGGTTTAGCATTTAACAAAGCAGATTACACTGCTTCCAAAAGTAGAGATATTAAAAGTAAATACTACCAGACAAAAAAAACCATGATCGCAGAAAATCCCCAAATAACAGAAGCAGGTATAGACAAAATGTCTGTATTTCAAGATAAAATTTTTCAATTTCTCATTTTTCTTTTACTATAGCCATAACTCTCTTAGAATAATTAATTTGTTCTAAGTCCATAAGAGATATTTATTTCCAGCGTCATTTAAGACGCTGGACTTTATCTTGCTGCTATTTCATTTTCCATTTCCTTTACTTTACCATCAGGAAGATTATAGAATAAAATTGCAATTAAAGCTACTAGACCAAATATAAACGGTGCTCCAAAAAATATAACTTTGAATCCAGATATGACCTCTGGCAAAACATTTGTCATATTTGCATTAAAATCTAATACGGCTAATCCAGCTGTTAATATAACACCTCTAACCAATATACTTACTTTAATAGAAAATGATGAGAATGCCATAATGACTCCTTTAGTATCTGCTCCAGTTTTCCATTGACTATATGTGGCCCCATTTGAATAAAATGAAGATGTAAGTCCGTATGATATTCCAAACAGTACTTGACCCACACCCATTATGGCAATTACTGCCACTGGATTTTCTGCAAATAAATACGCTACTACAATAGATATAATATATCCACTAACTCCTACGATATAGGACATTTTTGTTCCAATTCTCGCTACTATGTTTTTTGCAAATAGAGCTCCCAATAGACCCGCAATATTAAATACCAATAAAAATATTGGCTGTAAAGAAATACTATTGGTCACATATTTGAAATAATAAAAAGCTGCTGCCATTAACAAGTAATAACCTATAAGTTTGCAAAAATCTGATAATACAAAAATCAACAATGGTTTATTTAAAAATATCGCTTTAAACATGTCAGCTAAAGATGGGTTTCTTTTTTTATCGGTACTTACTACACTACCTGAAGTTTTGATATTTACTTTAACATCTTCATAACCTTTCGATATGATAAAATGTATATAATACGTGATACCCATGATAAAAGCAAACAGGCCTGCTGTAATAGTAAAAGCCATGCTGGAACCTTTCGGGAAAAAAGCAGCAATAGCAGTTACAACGGGAAGGGTTGCATAGGATGCAATTACTTTACCAAGATTTGAACCCGCTGCCCTTCTCCCCGATAAAAAAGCTCTTTCTTTAGGATCATCAGTTAAAATCGGTACCAGTGACATATTTGCAGTCCAGGACATATTCCAAATAAAGTGACTTAAAATAAAACCTGTACATATCAGTACTGCCGCTACAGATGGAGAACCTATTTTCGAAAATTGAAGCATGAATAATATTATTACCGCCGGTGGTCCTATAACTAACCAGGATCTATACTTTCCCCATTTAAAATTAGTTTTATCTAAAACTATACCTGCAATTAAAGAACTGACGATATCAACAGCCCCTGTAATTGATGTTATTAAAATAACATATGCATTTGATAAAAGTGCATAATTTGTGAGGAAGGCAGGAAAGTATGCCGTTTCAACAGTAGTCATAAAAGAAAATCCAGCATCACCAATGCCAAACCATACCTTTATCTTTTGGGTAATTCTTCTGGACTTAGACACTTGATTATTCATATTAACTCTACATCCCCTCTTTAATTTATAATTAGAAAACATCAGAACAATCCTGTCTTTTTTATAGAACTCACATTAAAAAAGCTGCAATTTCAATTTTAGTAAGAAAATTGCAGCTATAATAACACGAAATCCCTGAGAATTTTTACTACATCAATAAATTGAGAACAAATATAAACATCATTTCTTCATACTGCTGCATTTTAGGAGCCATTTTTCCTTCAAGCTTTTCGTCGATTTCAGGATGTTTTTCCTTATACTTTTCCCATGTTTTATAGTATTCTGTTTCCATATCAAATTCCCCCTAATAATCAGTATTTTCAGCTACATATTCCAATACTGCCTGTAGATTTTCAATTTTGACACTATCTGCAGTTATAATGGCCTTGTCAAAACCAAACATATATTTCCCGCCTGGTGCAAGAATATCCACAAGCTCCTTAGCTTTATCTATACACTGCTGCTTTGTTCCTGTCTTAAGTATGGAAATCGGATAAAAACCTGTAAGAATATGTTTTTTCCCTAACTTCTCTTTTATAAACTTAGGATCTCCATACTCAAACCACATTCTAGTATTTTCAGGCAGTTCATATAGATAGTCCACATAACGTGTCCAATCATTTTCAACAAACAGCAGAGACGGCTGTCCGGCTGCAGCCAATTCTTCAACTTCTCTCTTAAAACTAGGCCAATATAATTTTTCAAAATCCTTAGTACGAATATATGGCGCCATATGAAGTGGAATGAAAGTTCCTCCATATTTTGAAGGCGATGCAGGTATTCCACCCTTTACCATTATTGGGGTTACAGCCTCACAAGCTGCTGCTACCTTATCAGCGCGTCTTCTTATGTCGCCTGTTATACCTCTAAATCCCCTCAATTGATCTGACATGAAATCAAAAGGTGCTTCGACAAATCCGTTGGTATTTCCCGCGGAAGAATAACCATATTTTTTAATTAGTTTCTCATAGAGTGCAGTCACATTATTAACTTCATCATAAAACGCCTTAAAGGCTTTCGCCATTACAAGAGATCTTTGAACTGGATTGGTATTTAACTCAGTGTAAATTCTAGGCAGTATTTTTTCCATAATACAATTATAGGGCGATTCAATGAATTCATCATATTCCTCTGCCTCCAGACCACTGATCTCTGGATGCTGCAAAAAACCACTGGAGCTCATTACAAAATTTCTAGCCCCTAAAATTGTGTAGTACAGTGGAAATCTAAGAGCTTGTACAGGAAGTATATCGGAAACGAAATTTTCACATACTTTTTCAAATATTCCTTCAAGCATGGAAGTATCCCACTGTGATTCTGCCAGATCCTCACCTGCATACTGTATGGAAAATTCAAGAGGAAAATTTACACTTATGGGTACCCTCTTTGGAATCTTACCATCAAATAAATCCTTAAATAATTGAGTTCTCTCTCGCGCCAAAGTTTTTACATCTGCCATATTAACTCACCCACCCTTGACAAATTTTTACACCTTCTGCAGCATTTGTGGTGAAGGCATCAGCTCTAACATGTTCGCAAGCTTCCTTCGTAACGGGATTCCCGCCTATAATTATCTTTACCTTGTCCTTTACATTTTGCTTTTCAAATTCATCCACTATATTCTTCATAGAGTCAATAGCGAGTGTAAGCACTCCACTCATTCCCACAATCTGAGGATTCACTTCTCTTATTTTGTCTATAAAAGCCGATGCAGGCTGATCTATTCCTATATCATATACCTCAAATCCTGCCGCTTCTGCCATACTCTTAAATATATTTTTGCCTATGTCATGAAGATCTCCCTGTACCGTACCTAAAACAATAGTTCCCACTTTCTTGGAACTTCCTGAACCTATTACAGGTTTTAAGATATCAATGGCATTTGTGAGAAGTTCTCCTGCAAAAATCAAATCCCCTACAAAGTATTCACCCTTGTCAAACAGATCACCTACTATTCCCATACCATCCTGACATGCACTTACAACTTTTTGAGCCTCTTTCTCTTCCGGATTTGAATTCACAAATTCTTTCAACATCTCAAAAACTTTGTCTTCATCCAAATCCCCTACTGCTTGTGTTAACAATTTATAATCCATAATCTAATCCCCCTATATTTTAAAGTTCAAAGTACAAAGACCAAATATGGCTTAATGAAAATGTTCGAACGATATCAAAAATTCATCAAACCTCAAATATTCTGAACTCTGAACTTTGATAATAGTATACTTTCTAAATAAGTTTCTTTTACTTAAACATACCAAAAATATTTCAAAATACTTATTTCTCCCTTACTGGTCCAATTTTATTTTTTCTATAGGCATTTGAGAATTTTCTGCAGTATTTATCTTTTCCCATAAGTGCTTCAGTTGCAAGAAGAGCCGTCATAATTTCTCTATTACAGGGATCCATAATGGCAGAATCCATACCCATAAAAGTGGCAATGGTCAAGAAATTTTGATTCACAAATTTTCTAAGAGGCATTCCAAATGAAATATTGCTTAAACCCGATGTGATTTTAATAGTAGAATATATGGATTTTATAGATTTCATGGCTTCAATAAAATCAAGCAGAGAAGTATTTTCTGTAGCAAGAGCCATAACCAGTGGGTCTATATGAATTCTCTCTGGCTTTATATCATATTTTTGCGCCTCTTCTACTAAATCTCTGGCTATATTCACCTTGGTTTTCACATCAGATGGAATACCCTTATTGTCACAGGTAAGTGCAATTACCTGCCATTCCGTACCTTTAATCATAGGATATATAATGCTGCATTTATCACCCTCTTTTGACACAGAATTTATTATCCCAGGTTTTTTAGCATATTTAAAAGCAGCTTCAATGGTCCTGGGATTAGGACTATCTATAGATAGAGGTTTATCTACGGCATCTTGAACAATATCCATAAGCCACTTTAATGTTTCAAGTTCCACTTCAGGAGCAGTACTTGCACATACATCAATGTAATCTGCCCCAGCTTCCGCCTGTTTAACTGCCCTATTTCTGATAAATTCTTCATCTTTGTTTTCTATAGCTTTTTTTACGCTTGGAATTGTTCCATTGATCTTTTCTCCAATAATAATCACTTGAAATCCCCCATTCCTAGTTTCTAGTAAACCTCAACTTGTATATACTTGTTATATATTACTTAAATTATATACTTGATATTCTGTTTTGTCAACGATTTCATCAATATATGAAAATTTTATTCAGAGCAATAAAGTAATGATAAAATCTCTAATTTCCATATCATAACTTTCAAGAACTGGTTTCATGTAGATTTCTTCCCTCTCCTGAATTGGATAACCTACTTTCTCACACATTCTCTTATATTCTTCCCAATCTTGCAAATATTTGCTGTTCATTTTCTCTCCTCCTCTATTTCTCAATATACACCATAGGTATGGTATGTCTCTAAAACAGCATGCAAATTATCAATGTTTACACTATTGACAGTAATAATATTTTTATCAAAATCAAAAAAATATTTTCCTCCCGGTGCAAGAATATCAATGAGTTCTTTTGCCTTGTCAACACACTGTTGTTTCGTACCGGTCTGCAATAGTCCTAGAGGATAAAGTCCTGTAATAATATGACGTTCTCCTAATTTCTTCTTTATTTCTTTTGGATCTCCGTATTCAAAACGTAAAATCGTATTTTCCGGTAAATCATAAAGTGAATCAAGAAATCTAGACCAATCTTGTTCAAGAAAAAGATAAGATTTTCCACCCGCTGCAGCAATTCCATCTATGGTACGTTTAAAAGTTGGATAAAAAATTTTTTCATAATCCCTTGTACGCATATAAGGCGGCATATGTAATGGAATAAAAGTATAATTATAAATTGACGGATGTGCTGGTATACCTCGTTTCAACATAATATCACAAACTGCTTCACAGGCCTCAGTAAGCTGTTTAGGTTTCCTACGTATATCCAGGCTGATTTCTTTAAATCCTCGAAGCTGATCGGCAATAAAGTCCATTGGAACTGCAGTCATAGCATAAGACTGCAACGGAGCCTGATATTTTCCATATTCCCTTTCAAGATCGGGAATAATCACACCATTTAAGAATCCCACCGTATCACAATGAGCTTTATAAGCCTTTGCCATTACTAAAGATCGACTGATTGGATTTGTGTCAAGTGCCGAATATATTCTTGGAAGAATAGTTTCTAAAATGAAATCCATAGGTGACTTTATAAAAGCTTCATATTCGTCAGAATGCATAGCTGATATTTCTGGATGCTGCAAAAAACCATTGGATCCCATTACAAAATTTTTAGCACCTAACATTTGATAAAATACTGGAAACCGCACGGCATCACGTATTGGAAATATATCTGAATAAAAATCATCAGCAACTTTTCTAAATGCATCTTCCAGCAGCCCTGGATTCCACTGTGCTTTCAAAATATCAAGCCCCGCATATTGAATCGCAAATTCTACTGTCACCCAAGCTACAATAGGTACTCTTTTGGGAATTTTTCCTTCATACAAATTATGAAAAATCTCCTGTCTTTCTTGCTGTAGTTCCCCGCTGCATTTCCCCATATTATAACCTCCCCTTATAAATAAATAATATCAAACAAATATCAATTAATAACCCCCGAAATTACAAATAGTCATGTATATACAGGTTATCTATATGTTATCTCAATTATATGTGTATTTTCTTACTTTGTCAACGATTTTATTGTAATATTTTAAATGTTCAGAATAATATAAAACGCATCAAGATCTCTTATGAAAAAGCGATATTTGATGCGATCTATTGAAAAATATGTAAAATTACCTTTTATTTTTCTTATTATTCTTTTTATGATTAACTCTATTTGGCTTGGCTTTAGGTTTTATCTTTATATCTTTTGCATTCTTTTTACCAGTATTGTATATAGCTCCGCTTTTTAGATCTATAAACCACAGGAAAAAAATTAAAAATGCAGCAGAAAACACATACTGCCATACCGTCCCATTTAAATTATATCTAAAATAAGCTGCTACAACTGGTGGTAAAATAAACGATGCTATAGATAAGGCTAGAATCAACCATCTATTAGGGTGAAATTTATATAACACATGAGATTTTAAAAAATTATACACTACTAAAAATATTACTGCAATAAACAATATCTGTATTACTACATTTAACCATAAAGGCATTTTATTACCTCCCTTAAATTTTTCTGTCCTTTATATTATCATATACTTTACAGTTTATATCAATACCCTTTGATAATAAATAAAGTTCAAAGTGCAAACTTAGACAATTCCCAGTTCACAATGCACAATTTATGAAGATTTTCGGTTAAACCCAAAAATCCGCCAAATTTGACAATTGAACTCTGAACCATGATATTTGAATGAAGTTTGAACTCTGAACTTTAATATTTTATATAACAGCCACTTTATTTAAAATAAGTAAGTTTCCCCAGGTTTCCTTGTAAACACAGTGACATCATCAATTTCCTTCTGCTGACATACAAATCTAGTCATTCTCTCTACTCCAAAACCAGCTCCTGCAGTTTTAGGTATTTTACCCTCTTTTGCAAGTTCAATATAATTTCTAAAAGCATTTTCATCTACACCAAGTTCTCTCATTCTAGTAAGTATTCTATCATACTTGTACTCTCTTTCTCCTCCGCTCAGACCTTCTATATATCCATAAGGCCATATCAGATCATAGTTTCTATAAGTACCCGGCTTTTCCAGATCCTCAGCATCATAAAATTCTCTCTTGTGATTTATGAGCCAGAATGGTTGAGTTGCCTTTTTTGAAGCTATCTCTTCGAAATCATCTCCATATTTTGCTTTAAGTTCCTGAGTAGTATATCTCTTGAACGGTATAGTTACATCTAGATGTGATGTTCCAATTCCCAAAGTTTTGAATTCATCTGCACATTCTTTCTTTATATAATCAAATACATATTTGACAAGTCCCTCCTGAAATTCAAATACATCATCCATACTTGCTCCCTTGAATTCAAAATCAACCTGAGTAAATTCAAATAAATGTCTCTTATCTCCTTCCTCTTCCTGCTCAAGCCTTACATTAGGAGATACTATATATATTTTATCAAGATATGGGCTGGATAACATTATCTGTTTATGAAATATCATCGATTTCGTTATATTAAATTTTTGTCCCTCATATTTTAATTCACAATCCTCTACATCATGATTTAATGTATCCGTAATAGGTGCTATCATTATAGGCATGATCCTAGTCACACCTTTTTTATACATATATTCATCGGATGCTCTCAATATAGCCTGCTGCACATGAAGTATATGAGGCAGTTCTTTTCTCGATATTTTCTGTAATGCCTTGTCCAAAAGCTTTAACTCCTTTTTTCTTTCATCCTTTAATACATACGTCTTCATTACATACGTCCCCCTTTGATAGTTATATAAATTTACTACTCATTTACTTTTTTATGTTCTTCATTAACAATATAATAATACTTTTTTAAGTATCTTGCAATATTAATAATAGAATTTGTATTTTGTTATCAATATAATATTTATATACATGATTCATTAAAAGTTTATAAATTATTAATCAATGATAACGTTTTAAATTATTAATTTAATAAAAATTTCTGCTATAATATTATTTGGGGGAATAAAAATTAAAATAATTAGATCGTGAAGGAGGGGATTCAATTGAGTTTAAAAGTTTCTGGATTAGATGATTTAGATCTGCAAATTCTTGATATTCTTTTAAAGGATTCTAGAACTCCTTTTTTAGAGATAGCTAGAAAATGCCATGTGAGTGGTGGAACCATTCATGTTAGAATGAAAAAAATGCAGGACATGAATATAATAAAAGGTACTAAGCTTATAATAGATAATTCCAAGATAGGCTATGATGTATGTGGCTTTATAGGTATTTATTTAGATAAAGCCAAATCTTTTAAAGGTGTCCTCGAGCAATTGGAAAATATAAAAGAAATTGTTGAAATTCACTATACTACTGGAGTTTACTCTATTTTTGTAAAAGTTGTATGTAAAAATATAACAGATTTACAGAATCTACTTATGAACAAGATTCAATCTGTAGATGGAATACAGAGGACTGACACTATAATATCCCTATTTCAGCCTGTGGATAGGAGCATAAATATAGATATATTAAGTAATGAGTCATATAACAAAAATTAGTCTTTCATCTTCTTTTTATTTTACCTTATAAATTTCATACAATTTGTAAATAATAGTTTATATAAAATAAAAAGGAGATGTGAATATGAGAACATTAGACATTATTGCACTAATATTGGTGGTAATAGGTGCTCTCAACTGGGGACTAATTGGATTTTTTAGATATGATCTTATAGCATCACTATTTGGTACAATGTCTTCATTTACAAGAATATTGTATGCTCTAGTAGGTCTTGGAGGATTATATGCTCTTTCGTTTTTTGGAAAAGAAACAGAAAGCAGACATACAAAAGAAGTTTAGGTATTAAAAAGTGGAAAGTTAATTTTTAAAAACTTTCCACTTTTTAATATACCCTTATTTAAGATTTTTTTTGATTCCTCTGTTTAACGTATTTCTATAATCTATAAATTCATATACATCTTCCGAAAACAAAGTGCTGAAATTTTTCAGCTCCTCCAGTTGAAGATCTTCAATGGATTTATTTTTATTCTCACAGTAAAGTACAATTTCGCCAATAACCTTATGGGCATCTCTAAAAGCCATACCTTTATTTACTAAATAATCTGCTGCTTCTGTAGCATTTAGAAACCCTTTCTTAACAGCATTAAAAGTATTGTCTTTATTGACTTTTAATGTGGAGAGTATACCATTCATTATTTTCAAACAGCTTAATATAGTATCTAAGGAGTTAAAAAACTGTTCTTTATCTTCCTGCATATCCTTATTATAGGCAAGAGGAATGCCCTTCATAGTGGTAAGCAGTGCCATAAGTGAACCATATACTCTCCCAGTTTTGCCTCTTATGAGTTCTGCAGCGTCAGGATTCTTTTTTTGAGGCATTATGCTGCTTCCTGTGGAAAATTCATCATCTATTTGTACAAAATCAAACTCTTTGCTGCTCCACAATATAAGTTCCTCACTAAGACGGCTTAAATGCATCATCAATATGGAAAAGTCTGATAACATCTCCAGGACGTAATCCCTGTCACTTACACCATCTAAAAAATTATCTACTGGTTTTCTAAATCCCAGTTCTTTAGCAGTAAAATATCTATCTATATCATAAGTCGTACCTGCCAGTGCACAGCATCCAAGAGGGCTTTCATCCATAATTTCAACAGCATTTAAAATTCTATTTTTGTCCCTTGATAACATAGAATAATACGCCATTATATAGTGCTTAAATGTTACTACTTGAGCCCTCTGAAGATGAGTATATCCTGGCATTATAACATTATTTCGTTCACCTAAATCTTTTATTGCAGTTTGAAGTATCTCTATACTTTGAACTACCTCCTGAGCTTCTTTCTTAACGTACAATCTAAAGTCCACTGCAACTTGATCATTTCTGCTTCTGGCAGTGTGTAATTTTTTTGCCACCTGACCTATTCTATCTATTAAATTTATCTCCACAAAACTGTGTATATCCTCATAGTCTCCCTCTACTTTCAATTTTCCACTTTCTATATCTTTTAATATGGACTTCAATCCCTCTAATATACTTCTGCCCTCTTCCTGAGTTAAAATCCTACATTTGGAAAGCATCTTTACATGTGCCATGCTTCCCTCTATATCCTCTTTGTAAAGCCGTCTGTCAAAACCCAGAGAACTGTTGAAATCTTCCATGAGCTTGCTCTCAGATTTTTTAAATCTTCCACCCCAAAGTTTCATGGTTAATTTTTCCTATCTTTATCTATTGCAGCCTTAATTTTATAGGGAAGGCCGAATAATTTAATAAAGCCGTCCGCATCCTTATGGTCATATAAATCACTGGCTCCAAAAGAAGATATACTCTCATTAAATAGAGGATATTGAGCGTCTATCGATGCTGTCAATATATTCCCCTTGTATAATTTCAATTTTACATTTCCGGTTACATTTTCCTGAGTAGCTTCAACAAAAGCATCCAATGCCTTTCTCAGGCTTCCAAACCAAAGCCCGTCATATACAAGTTCCCCATATTTTTGGGATACCAGTTGTTTATAATGAAAAGTATCTTTATCTATGGTCAACCTTTCAAGAGCAGTATGAGCAGCATAGAGTATGGTTCCACCTGGAGTTTCATATACCCCTCTGGATTTCATCCCAACCAGTCTATTTTCCACCATATCCACTATTCCTATTCCATTTTCGCCGCCTATTTTATTTAACTTTTCCATCATGGTAACAGGATCTAATTCCTGTCCATTTAATTTTTTAGGTTCTCCCTTTTCAAAATAGAGCTCTATATATGTGTCTTCATCTTTTGCCTTTTCAGGTGTAGTAGTCATAAAATACATACTTGTTTTGTGCTCATTTCGCGGATCCTCTAGATCTCCGCCCTCATGACTTACATGCCAAATATTTTTGTCGTTTGAATATATTTTCTCTTTAGTTGCAGCTACTTCCACTCCTTTGGAGTTTGCATAATCTATGGCATCTTCTCTTGATTTTATATTCCATAATCTCCATGGAGCTATTATCTTTATTGTTGGATCAAAGCTTGCTATCCCAACTTCAAAACGCACCTGATCATTTCCCTTACCAGTACATCCATGAGATATACATTTAGCCCCTTCTTTATGTGCTATCTCTACAAGTTTTTTTGCCATAAGAGGTCTTGCAAGAGATGTCCCAAGCATATAAGCTCCTTCATACAATAAGTTAGCCTTTACTGCCTTAAAAAGATAATCTTTTACAAACTCCTCTTTCATATCTTCAATGTATACTTTAGAAGCACCTGTTTCGAGAGCCTTTTTCCTCACTTGCTCCATGTCATCATCTTGTCCTACATCTATACAAGCCGCAATAACCTCCATATCATAATTTTCCTTTAGCCAAGGAATGATAACTGAAGTATCTAATCCTCCTGAATACGCCAATACCACTTTATCCTTCATAAATTTAACCTCCAATTTATTATAAATTCACAATTAACAATGCACAATTAATGATTATTTTCGGCAACATCCAAAAACATACCAGAATTTAACTCTGATATTTGAACTCTGATAAAATCTAAAGATCACTTAATAACCTTATCCAAAAAAGCTTTTGTTCTGTCCTCTTTCGGATGTGAAAATACCTGTTCTGGAGTACCCTGCTCCAGTATTTTTCCACCATCCATAAATATAACTCTGTCAGCAACCTCTTTTGCAAAACCCATCTCGTGAGTTACAACTACCATAGTCATCCCATCCTTAGCCAAATCCTTCATTACATTTAAAACTTCTCCTACAAGCTCTGGATCCAGTGCAGACGTAGGTTCATCAAAAAGCATTATATCTGGATTCATTGCAAGAGCTCTTGCAATAGCGACTCTCTGCTGCTGACCTCCTGAAAGCTTTGAAGGATAAAAATTTTCTTTGTCTTTTAAGCCAACTTTAGCCAACAGCTTTCTGGCTTTTAGCTGTGCTTCTGATTTTTTCTCCTTTTTGACTACCAGTGGAGCCTCCATAACATTTTGAATAGCTGTCATATGTGGAAACAGATTAAAACTTTGAAAGACCATCCCCATCTTTGTAGTTATTCTTCTTATCATCTTTTTATCCTTAGGATTTAATTTTTCTCCTTCTATAATTACAGAACCACTGTCCAATTCCTCTAAATGATTTAAGCACCTCAATAGAGTACTTTTTCCTGAACCAGAAGCTCCTATTACCACTAAAACCTCACCTTTTTTCACTTTTATGCTGAGATCCTTAAAAACCATCAAATTATTAAAACTCTTGGTTAAATGAGTGGCTTCTATCATATATTTATTTTTATCTAAATCCATGTGATTGTCTAAAGCTGTATTTTCCATAGATTACACCTCCAAATTAAATTTAAATGTTCTACAGTTAACTGTAAACGGCCAATTTTTTCTCAAACATTCCAAATACAGTGGTAAATACAGTGGTCATTACAAGATACAACACTGCTGCCGTAAGAAACACTGATATTGGATCAAAACTGCTGGCATATATCTGTTGGGCCGATCTCATGAGCTCCACCATTGCTATAGTAGATACTAAGGAAGTGTCCTTTAATATGGATATGAATTCATTTCCAACAGGCGGTATTATGATTTTCCAGGTTTGGGGAAGTATTATCTTTCTCATAGTTTCTCCATAACTAAATCCAAGTGCCTTTGCCGCTTCAAATTGTCCCTTGTTTACAGATTGAATTCCTCCCCTTATTATCTCCGCCATATAGGCTCCGCAGTTGAGTCCAAGTCCCAGTATTGCCGCTGAAAAAGGTGTAAGTTCTACTCCAACAAAAGGTAATCCATAATAAAAGAAAAACAATTGCAATAATAGAGGTGTGCCTCTGAATATCCATGTATAAAAACCTGATAGTGATTTAAGCACAATATTTTTAGATAATTTCAAAAGTGCTAAAAATATACCAAGAAGTGTTCCCAATATCAAAGTAATTACTGTAAGCTCCATAGTCATTACACTGCCCTTTAATAAAATAGGCAGTATATCATTAATAAATCCTATATTCACTGATCCAATCCACTTCCTCTTCGTATATATTATTTATATATGTCTTCTCCAAACCACTTTGTGGAAATCTTAGACATAGTTCCATCCTTCTTCAATTCGTTAAATGCTTTTTGTACCTCAGCTTCTAACTCTTTGTCGCCTTTCTTAAATCCTATTCCCATAGGCTCCTTACTCAACCTTTCATTTAGAACAGTATATTGATCCTTTTTATCAGACTTGGATATATAGTATTTTCCAACGGGTTCATCTACTACTACTGCATCAAGTCTTCCTATTAAAAGATCCTGAAGTTCCTCTGTAGTCTTGTCATATTTTTTTACTTCCTTTATATTCTTAAACTTTTTAACTACTTCTTCACTGGTGGTACCAAGTCCTACCCCCACCTTCTTACCGTCTAAATCCTTTGAACCTTTAATAGAAGTATTTCCGGTCTTGGTAACTATAATCTGATAATTTTGTACATAGGGCTCAGAAAAATCTATTTGTTTTTTTCTATCATCGGTTATGCTCATTCCTGATATTATTACATCAAATTTTCCGGATTTAAGTGCCAGAACTATTCCATTGAATTCAGTACCAACGAACTGAGCTTTTACTCCCATTTTTTTAGCTATAGCATTTGCCATATCTATATCAAATCCCTTAAGTGCATTTTGGTTGTCCCTAAATTCCATTGGCGGAAAAGAATCCTCCAACCCTACTTTTAAAACACCTGCTTTTTTTACCTTTTCCAAAGTATTTTGCGAATCTTGTCCGCTTTGTGAATTACTACTGCTGCCGCAGCCTGCTAATAACACTGTTGTAAAGGCTATTGACAATACTATTGTCATCACTTTTTTCAATTTTTTCATTTATATCTCCTCTTTTCAAATAATAAAAACTTTAACTCCTTAGGTTAAATATATAATAATTATACATATATTATTATAATTATGCAATACTTTTAGTAACAAAAAAACTGAAAATATAATCTAAAATTTATATTTCCAGTTTAATTCCCGTAATCTAAAAAGATTCAATTTTTATTTAAACTTGATGTGATGAAATAGTACTATACATTGTTCTCACGCTTTTCTGTATCGTTCCATGGTTTCCTTAAATAATTCAGCCGTCGAAGGTGGTGTATATGAAATGGCATTTGCACCTGCCCTTATAGTTTCTCTGATACTGTCCTCTGTTTTTCCTCCTGTGGCTATTATAGGAAATTCAGCATATTGTTGTCTTATTTTTCTTACCAAATCCGCACTGTTTTTACCCGCAGACACATTTAATATTGAAGCACCTGCTTCTATCCTCTTTCCAATATCATCCCTTTCAGAAACTACCGTAACTATAATTGGAATATCAATGGAATCTCTTACAGCTCTTACAATTTCATTAGATGTAGGACTATTGACCACTACCCCCATAGCCCCCGTAAATTCAGCATTAAGAGCCAGATTTATAACACGTTTTCCCGTGGTAAGTCCTCCTCCTACACCACAAAATATGGGTACGTCAGAAGCCGCAACAAGAGCTTCCGTTATAACGGACTGAGGCGTAAAAGGATATACCGCCAAAATTGCATCTGCATTTATGTTCTTTATGATTGCTATATCAGTAGTAAACGCAAGAGATTTTATTCTCTTTCCAAAAACCTTTATTCCACTAGCTTCTCTCATAACAAGAGGGAGATTTATCATATGATCTCTAAGTGTCCCTCTTATTTCCGGTACATACTTTGCAATTTTTTCATTAATTTTTTCACTCATCTTTATCTCCCCAAACCGGTTTTAATTTTTTTCTCAAATATATTTTACATTAAATGCAAGCAATATTCTATAAAAATTTCATTAATTTAAAGAATATATCTTCTATACCGAAAAAACTTCTTCTGCTATTTTTACAGCTTCTCTGGCATCCTTCGCATAGTAATCTGCCCCTATCATATCTGCATAATTTTGATTTAATACTGCCCCTCCCACTACAATTTTACATTGAAGCTCATTTTCTCTTAAAGCATCTATGGTTTTTTTCATATTTATCACAGTAGTGGTCATAAGTGCGCTGAGCCCTACCAGCTTTATATCATTTTCTCTTACAGTATTCACTATCTTCTCTATATCCACATCTCTGCCTAAATCTATTACGTCAAATCCATAATTTTCCATAAGTACTTTCACTATGTTTTTTCCAATGTCATGTATGTCGCCTTTTACCGTAGCTAATACTATATTCCCCTTTTCTATATTTTTTTCTCCATCTTCTAGTATTTTCTTCTTTATTATCTCAAAAGATTTTTTCACTGTCTCCGCTGACTGTATGAGCTGTGGTAAAAATATATCCTGTGACTCATACATTCTCCCCACTTCATCCAGGGCAGGAATTATATTATAATTAACTATTTCCTCTGCCATTTTATTTTTTAACAGCTGTGACGTTATTCTTACAGCCCGATCTTCTATTCCGTCAATAATGGCCGATTTCAAATCTCCTTCACTTTCACCCTTATCTTCTTTATCATTCTTGGATAATACATCATTTTTGCTCCCATATATGGATATATAATTATCTGCTTCTTTATCCAGATTCGCCAAAACTTCAAAAGCAGCTACAACATCTTTAACCCCCTGATCTTGAGTATTTATAATGGGGAGATCCAAACCAGCATCAAGCGCCATAGCAAGAAAAGTCCTATTTAATATACATCTTCTTGGAAGTCCATAAGATATATTGCTCACTCCCAATACAGTTTTTACTCCAAATTTTTCTTTTACAAGTTTTACAGCTTTTACCGTTTCCATGACTTCCCTCTGCTGTGCCGAAGCAGTAAGCGTAAGACAGTCAACTATTATATCCTTTTTATTAATTCCATAACAGGCTGCAGTTTTAATTATCTTTTCTGCAATTTTAACTCTTCCCTCCGCACTGTCTGGTATTCCTTTTTCATCTATAGTAAGTGCTATTATACATCCCCCATATTTTTTTACTATTGGGAATACTTTCTCCATGATATTTTTTCTTCCATTAACAGAATTTATTATGGGCTTTCCATTGTATACTCTAGCTCCCGCCTCCAATACACTAGGATTTGGACTATCGATATCTATAGGCAATCGCACTACCTTTTGTATAGCCTTTATAGCTTTTTCCATCATTTTAACTTCATCAATTTCAGGAAGTCCTACATTAAGTCCCAATATATGAGCTCCCTCTTCCTTTTGAGTTACAGCTTCTTTTTCTATATAGCTTACATCTCCACTTTTTAACTGTTTTTTATATATCTCTCTTCCTGTAGGGTTGATCCTTTCACCAATAATCTTTATACCTTCCCCTAAAATTACAGTATTGGTAGAAGAGCAAATTGCAGTATAGTCCTTTTCTTTTATATCAATAGGCTGTATATTTTCAAGGGCACTGACAGTAGCTTTTATAAATTCAGGATCGGTACCACAGCATCCTCCAAAAATTCTAACTCCTTTTTTCGCCATAATAGCCATATTTCTTGAAAATTCTTCTGGTGTTATATCATAGATTGTATTCTTTCCATCATACCTAGGTAATCCCGCATTAGGCTGCACCATAACAGGTATAGATGAATACTCCAATATTTCATCTACAATTCCCTGAAGTTCAGATGGTCCAAGAGAACAATTTACACCAAGTGCATCCACCCCAAGCGCTTCCAATGTAACCACCATTGTTTTGGGATCCGTACCCATAAGAGTTCTGCCGTCCTGCTGAAAAGTCATTGTACAAAACACCGGCAGAGTTGTATTTTCCTTGGCTGCAAGAATAGCTGCTTTGGTTTCATAAAGATCAGACATAGTTTCTATTAAAACCAAATCTGCTCCAGCTTTTTTACCTACAATAACCTGATTTTTAAATAATTTATATGCCGTTTCAAAGCTCAAATTACCTGCTGGCTCCATTATTTGGCCTATTGGACCCAGATCCAGAGCAACTAATTTTCCCATGCAGGCCGCCTCTTCCTTTGCAATTTTCACTCCGGCCGTAATAACATCTTCTATATTATAATTTGAAGAATTGTACTTAAGTTCATTAGCTCCGAAAGTATTGGATATTATTATATCCGCTCCTGCCTCCAGATATCCTCTATGTATTTTTTTTATTATTTCAGCATTGGTCACATTTAGGATCTCTGGAAGTTCTCCAGGTTGAAGACCTGATCTTTGAAGCATGGTTCCCATAGCTCCGTCAAAGAAAATAAATTTTTTATCAAATTTGTCCAATGGATTTCTGAATACCATTTACTCCACCCCTTTTCAAATACAACTTATACTTCTCATATATCTATAATAGACGACTAATTTCTCTTTAACATTATAGTCATAATTATAATACATTTTTTATCATTTAGACATTGATCTATTCGAAGGTCACCACACTTATCCAATTCACAATATATAAAAATCAGCCAGATTTGGTATTTGAATATAGTTGGGACTCTGAATTTTCAATTAATCATATAAAAAAACTGCCTTCCTACAAGAAAGAAAAGCAGCTTATAACTTCATAAAAAGCCAATCCTTCTTATCTTTCAGAATTAATTTCACAGCAGATTCATGTTAACTTTAGATTCTTTTAAAATCAACTATGCTGCAAATAACAAGTTCAATGCTTAAAAACTTTTTTTACATAAACAGCAAAACTTGTTTGATTCTATTCTGCAGGAATTGACACCGATACACAATTGCCGGTTGTCGGATTTCATAGGGCCTGTCCCTCAATCTCTCGTGATAAGAATATTTTAATATTAATACTTAAAATCGAAATTGTCAATTACTTAATACATAAAATTTTTTCATTTTTTTTCATTTTCCCCTTGACAAACCCCCCCATGATCTGTTATGATTTTCTCAATTAAATACGGAACTTCTTATCCAGAGCGGCTGAGGGACTGGCCCTATGATGCCCGGCAACCTGAATGATAACTTTCATTCAACGGTGCTAATTCCAGCAGGTGTATAACCTGAAAGATGAGGAGCATGAGGAAAAATCTTCTTGTATCTCATCTACAAGAAGATTTTTTATTTTGCCAAAATATATAGAAGTTTCGTCCAGAATATTTAATATATTATAAAGAAATATGAGGAGGAAGTAAAAATGAGTGAAGAGAGAAAATTAGGTTTTGAAACATTACAGGTACATGCAGGTCAAGTGCCTGATCCAACAACGGGAGCAAGGGCAGTTCCAATTTATCAGACAACATCTTTTGTATTCAAAGATGCAGATGAAGCTGCAGACTTTTTCCAGCTTAAAAAACCAGGAAACGTTTATGCAAGAATAATGAACCCCACAGAAGATGTATTTGAACAGAGGATAGCAGCTCTTGAAGGTGGAAGTGCAGGTCTTGCTACAGCATCAGGTTTGGCAGCAATATTATATTCTATATTAAACGTGGCAAATGCAGGGGACAACATAGTTTCAGCCAGCACCCTCTACGGTGGAACTTATGAATTGTTCTCAGTAACTTTAAAGAAACTTGGAATCGACGTAACATTTGTAGATCCTGATGATCCTGAAAATATCAGAAAAGCAATCAAGGACAATACAAAAGCAGTCTATGCTGAAACCATAGGAAACCCGAGAATAAATGTACTGGATATAGAAGCAGTGGCAAATATAGCCCATGAAAATAAAATACCACTTATCATAGATAATACTTTTGGTACTCCATACCTGGTAAGACCAATAGAATACGGGGCAGATGTAGTTGTTCACTCTGCAACTAAATTCATAGGTGGACATGGAACTACCATAGGTGGAGTCATAGTTGACGGTGGAAAATTTGACTGGAGAGCAAGTGGTAAATTTCCTGATTTCACTACACCTGATGAGAGCTACAATGGACTTGTATATGCTGATCAAGGTCCTGTGGCATTTGCTACAAAAGCCAGAGTACAACTTTTAAGAAATACAGGTGCAACACTGAGTCCTCAAAGTGCATTTTATTTCTTGCTTGGACTTGAATCACTTTCACTGAGAGTTGAAAGACATGTTGAAAATACAAGAAAAGTAGTTGAATTTTTAAGTAAACACCCGAAGGTTGCATGGATAAACTATCCTGAACTTGAAGGAAGCCCATATAGAGAACTAGCTAAAAAATATCTTCCAAAGGGAGCAGGTTCCATATTTACTTTTGGAATAAAAGGCGGATTTGAAGCTGGAAAGAAATTTATAAACAGCGTAAAATTATTCTCTTTACTTGCAAATGTAGCAGATGCAAAGTCCCTTGTAATCCACCCATCAAGTACTACTCATGCAGAGTTGAACGAAGAACAACAGAAAGCTGCCGGAGTAACTCCTGATCTCATAAGGCTTTCAATTGGTGTGGAAAACATTGATGATATTATATATGATTTAGACCAAGCTCTAGCTAAAGCTTGATAATAAACAAAGTTCCCTAATTACTTTAAATTCCCTAATTTTTTATATAATTTAATTATAAAGAGCTGCTGCACAATTAAATTTGTGCAGCAGCTTATTTTACACTTTAATATCAAAAATACTATTACAATTCTGAAATTACAGCATTGGTGAATTCATCAGTAGTTGAATTTCCTCCTAGATCAGGGGTTATATACTTTCCCTCTTTTAACACATTTTCCACTGCCCTTTCAATTCTATCCGCAGCTTCACTTTCATGTAAATATTTCAACATCATAACTGAAGACAATATTATAGCAGTAGGATTCGCCTTGTTCTGTCCTGCAATATCAGGAGCTGAACCATGGGCAGGCTCAAATACAGCTCGCTCTTCCCCCATGTTGGCCCCGGGAACTAGCCCCAGTCCTCCTACCAGTCCGGATGCCAGATCAGACAATATATCGCCATACAAGTTTGGCATTACAAGCACGTCATATTTTTCAGGATTCAACACCAGTTTCATGCTCATGGCATCTACTATCACATCATCAAATTCTATATCATCATATTCTTCAGCTACTTCTCTGGCAGTTCTTAAAAAAAGTCCATCTGACAATTTCATTATATTGGCCTTGTGAACTGCGGTTACTTTCCTTCTTCCATTATTAACCGCATATTCAAAAGCTGCTTTTACTATTTTTCTGCTGGCATTCTTGGATATTATCTTCACACTTTGTGCTGTTTCATCATTTACCATAAACTCTATTCCCGCATATAGATCCTCAGTATTTTCCCTGAATATAACCAAATCAACATTATCATACCTGGACTTTACCCCTTCATACGTTTTTATAGGCCTTATATTGGCATATAAATTCAAACTTTTTCTCAAGGTTACATTTACGCTTTTGAAACCTTTCCCCACTGGCGTGGTCACGGGACCCTTCAATGCCACTTTGTTTCTCTTTATACTGTCAATGACCTTCTCCGGAATAGGAGTGCCATATTTATCTATAAAAGCCGCTCCAGCTTCAGCTATATCCCAATCTATATCCACACCACTGGCATCTATAATTTTTGTTGCCGCTTCACTAACCTCTGGACCTATACCGTCGCCCGGAATAAGAGTTACTCTGTGTCTGTGCTTCATAAAATCAATTACCCCCTAATATGTCGAATTTTATAGACTATTCCTTTTCATCAAATTTATCAATCCACCATATTTTATCATATTTCTCTGCCTTTGGGTAACATCAAATAGCATATTATATTCTTTGTTCTTTGTCTTGTTTTTCACTATGATTGTATCACCGTCAATTTGTTTGAGCATATCTCCCATTTCAAGTTCATCCATTACATCTATCTCTTCATAATCCTTCACATTTTGAAAAACCAGAGGAAGTATTCCATTATTTATAAGATTCTGCCTGTGGATTCTAGCAAAAGACCTCGCAAATACTGCCTTTATTCCCAGGTAAAGAGGAGCCAATGCCGCATGTTCTCTGCTGGAACCCTGTCCATAATTTTCTCCCGCCACTATAAAACCCCCTGAATTTTTCTTTGCCTTTGCGGGAAATTCTTCATCGCAGGGTGTCAGACAGTACTCAGACAAGTATGGGATATTGGATCTATAGGGCAGCAATTTTGAATTAGAAGGCATTATATGATCTGTAGTTATATTGTCTCCTACTTTTGTAAGCACTTTTCCATTCAAAACATCTTTCAGTGGCTTTGCCACAGGAAATGGCTTTATATTAGGTCCTCTTACCACTCTGACATCTTCTCCGGCCCTGCTGGGATCAACTACCATATTGTCATCTATTAAAAATTTTGCAGGCATTTCAACTTTAAAAGGCGTCCCCATCTGTCTTGGATCCGTAATATAACCTGTCAATGCAGAAACAGCTGCAATTTCCGGACTTACCAGATATACTTTTGCGGACTTAGTACCTGATCTTCCCTCAAAATTTCTGTTAAAAGTTCTGAGAGATACAGCACCAGTAGAAGGTGATTGCCCCATTCCTATACAGGGTCCGCAGGCACTCTCCAACACTCTTGCACCTGCCTCTATCATATAGGACAATGCTCCATTTTGGGACAGCATGGTCAGAACCTGTCTTGAACCCGGAGATATGGTAAGAGAAACATCTTCACTTACTGTATTTCCCTTTAATATATGTGCCACTTTCATCATATCCACATAAGATGAATTGGTACAACTCCCTATACATACTTGATTTACTTTAACATCTTCCAATTCTGAAACAGCAACCACTTTGTCCGGACTATGCGGACATGCTACCATAGGTTCCAGGGATGATAAATCTATTTCCATCTCCTCATCATAGCTTGCATCTGCATCCGGTTCAATAAAAGAAAAATCTTTTTCTCTCCCCTGAGCTCTTAAAAATTCACGAACTACATTATCACTGGGAAATATTGATGTAGTGGCACCAAGTTCTGCTCCCATATTGGTTATGGTTGCCCTTTCAGGAACAGACAGTGTCTTTGCTCCCTCTCCAACATACTCAAATATCTTTCCAATTCCACCTTTAACACTGAGCCTTTTTAACATCTCCAAAATTATATCCTTGGCTGTAATCCATTCTCCCAATCTGCCTTTTAAATTAACTTTGACTATCTTAGGCATATTCAAATAATACTCTCCACCGCCCATGGCCACTGCTACATCAAGTCCGCCTGCTCCAATGGCAAGCATTCCTATCCCACCTGCTGTAGGAGTATGGCTGTCGGATCCCAAAAGAGTATCTCCCGGTACTCCAAACCTCTCCAGATTAACTTGATGACATATCCCATTTCCAGGCCTTGAAAAATATATACCATGCTTTTTTGCTACAGTTTGAATATAAGCATGATCATCTGCATTTTCAGGACCTGACTGTAACATGTTGTGATCTATATAGGCTATGGATTTCTTGGTTTTTACCCTATCTATTCCAAGTGCTTCAAACTGAAGATAGGCCATAGTGCCTGTAGAATCCTGGGTAAGAGTTCTATCTATTTTTATTGCAATCTCCTCTCCTGGTATCATTTCACCTTTAACGAGATGATTCTTTATTATCTTTTTTGCTGCGTTCAATCCCACATAAATCCCTCATTTCCGCAAATATTCTATTCGACTGATTAACTCGCTCTCTCTTCATTCTTTCTCATAACTTCCGGCATCAACTCTTTTACCAGCAGCTCAAGCTCATTGTTTCCTATCATGGTAGTTCTTCCCGACTTATATTGTTCATCTACCCATAATTTTATATCATTAATTCTCTCATCCTTCTTATCAACCCTATCGTCACCCTTCAATCTATAATAGGTATTGATCCAAGCTGCAATTCCTGCATGTCCTGAATATTGATTTACAGCTACAACAATTGGCTTTCCCAAAATTTTGTCCGTATCAAAAGCATTGTAGATCTCTTCATCTTTTAATATACCATCTGCGTGTATCCCCGCCCTGGTTTCATTAAATTCTTTACCGACAAATGGAGTTCTTGTAGGTATATCATATTTCATTTCTTTACTGAAATACTGCGCCAATTCCGTTATAATATGCAAATTCATATTTCCAGTATTGCCTTTTAATTGTGCATATTCAAATACCATGGCCTCCAGGGGACAATTTCCCGTTCTCTCGCCTATCCCCAGGAGAGACGTATTTACAGAAGATGCTCCATATAACCAGGCAGTTGTAGAATTATCTACTACACTATAAAAATCATTATGCCCATGCCATTCTATCATATCTGAAGGAACTCCACAGATAGTTCTAAGCCCATGAATAATTTTCTGGACACTTCTTGGGACAGTCACTCCATTGTAGGATACACCCAAACCAAGAGTATCACAGGCTCTTATTTTCACAGGAATATTGGCCTCTCTAGACAGTTCCATCAATTTAGTTACAAGAGGAACTACAAATCCATAGAAGTCAGCTCTAGTAATATCTTCCAGATGACATCTGGGGTAAATTCCATTATTCAACACCTCTCTAACTATGTCCAAATACATGTCCATAGCTTCCTGTCTTGTCATTTTGAGTTTTTTGAATATATGGTAATCTGAACACGACATAAGCATTCCAGTTTCTCTAATCCCCATCTGCTTCACCAACTTGAAATCTTTCTTATTGGCTCTTATCCAGGAAGTCACTTCAGGAAATTTATATCCTTTTTCAATGCAGGCTTCAGCTGCTTTCCTGTCCTTTTCTGTATATAAGAAAAATTCCGTCTGTTTAATTATACCAGAATTATTGTCCAATTGATGAAGATAATCAAAAATTTTTATTATCTGCTTACTTGTATAAGGGGGCATAGACTGCTGTCCATCCCTAAAAGTTGTATCTGTAATATATATTTTTTCTGGAATATCCATAGGAACTTGTACATTATCAAAAACTACTTTTGGGACTTCATCATAAGGAAACATATC
Source organism: Clostridium aromativorans (assembly GCF_020908015.1). NCBI lineage: Bacteria > Bacillati > Bacillota > Clostridia > Eubacteriales > Clostridiaceae > Clostridium > Clostridium aromativorans. Next base: position 2,486 of record NZ_JAJJPB010000032.1, on the reverse strand, counting down.
TTTATAAAGATTAGGGCTGTTTACATTGTCCAATTTATAATTGGCTGAATTATTTTTCAATGAAATCATCTCCTTGGTTTAAAATATTGGATCTATAATTTTAAATGGATTTTTGAATTATTATTATTTACTCATTTCATATGTAACTTTTATTTTTATATGTATTTTAAATATCCATTTTAATAATTACAGTATATTAACTTGTTTAATAACAAATTATCTATATTGTAACACTTTTATTTTCCATTAGCAAATAGATATTTTTATTTTTGCTCTAATTGAATGATCTCATTTATTTTATGCAATTGTCCTATAAAATAGGATTTTTTATTGTACATATTGGACCTATGAATATTTCTGGCAAAATTAAATTAATTAAAACCATATTTTTTATTATTTTAGCCAATATTTGCACTAAAAGCTAAATTATTTATTCAATATATATGATAATTGGATATGATATAATAGATAGGTAATATTTACGAACTCATCAATAGAATTCTACAAGGAGGAATCGATTTATGTTAAAAACCATTTTATTTTATTTTATTTTTATTCTCTATATGATTGGTACTGTAACAAAAAAAATCAAATTGGAGGGAATAAAAAAAACAGGAGACAAAGAACAAGTTGAAAATTATATATATGTTGCTGTAAAAAATTGGGCAAATTTCATTTTAAATCTCGTAAATGCCAGAATTAAATTGGAAGGAAAAGAACATTTGCCGCAGGTTCCCTGCCTTTTTGTCGCCAATCATCAGGGGTTTTTTGATATACCAATAATAATCTCATCCCTCAATAGAACGGTTGGATTTATAGCTAAAAAAGAAATCACTAAAATTGGATTGCTTACTTATTGGATGCGGCAGATAAACTGTGTCTTCATGAACAGACAAAATATTCGGGAATCCATAAAATCCATAAATGAAGGTATTAAAATTTTGAAAAGCGGACACAGTATGGTGGTATTTCCAGAAGGTACCAGAAGCAAAGGACCTAAAATAGGTGAATTCAAAAAAGGCAGCTTAAAATTGGCTTTAAAATCCAAAGTGCCCATAGTTCCCATTGCCATAGATGGAAGCTATAGATTAAGAGAGGGTAATAAACACAGCATACTAAAACCTGCAGATGTGAAAATGACCATATGTGAACCCATATATATCGATAATATGTCAAAGGAAGAGCTTTCAAACTTGTCAAATATTATAAAACAAAAAATATCCGAAAAAATATACCTTAAAGGCTAATACATTTTCCAAATAACTAAAGGAGCTGTTACAATAGTGAATTTCATAAAAAAACATTTAAACATGATAAGTGTATTCCTGGCAGTACTTTTTCTACTCTCTGGGTGTACCAATAGTACCAGCAATGTATTGAATTCAAAAGTTAAATCATCTCAAATCATAGTACATTACATAGATGTAGGGCAAGGTGACAGCGAGCTTATTCAAGTAAACGGTAAAAACCTTCTAATAGATGCAGGCCCAAATGACAGTAAAGATAAACTAATGTCCTATTTAAGGAAACAAGGTATAAAAAAATTGGATTATGTAATTGCAACTCATCCAGATGAGGATCACATAGGTGGCATGAGTTCAATAATAAGAAAATATGACATATATAAATTCTATGCTCCCAAAAAAACAGCTAACACCATAACCTTTGAGAGCATGATAACTGCACTAAGAAATAAGAATATGAAAATAAACGTTCCAATTCCACGTGCCACTGAATTGAATTTAGGTAAAAAAACCACAGCTGAAATAATAGCTCCAAACAGCACTATGTATGAAGACACCAACAACTATTCCATAGTTTTAAAAATCACCTACGGAAATACTAAATTTTTATTTACAGGCGATGCTGAAAATAAGAGTGAAGATGAAATGATAGATAAAAATTATGATCTCTCGGCAGATGTGCTAAAAGTTGGACATCATGGAAGTTCAACTTCCACTTCAGAAAAATTTTTAGATAAAGTCAACCCTAAAATAGCTATAATAAGCTGTGGCAAAAACAACAAGTATGGTCATCCTACTAAAAATACAATAAATAAACTTAAAAGAAAAAACATACAGATATACAGAACTGACGTAGATGGAACTGTGCTGCTTATAAGCGATGGCAACAAGATAAGTAAAGAATAATTTATGTAAGAAAGTATTATTCGATTTAATTAACGATGCACGTTAATGAAGAGCTTCAACCCTTGCCGGAAATCAGTCCTATTAATTAAGTACTGTTACATAATAAAAAGCAGACCAAAATTTATTTGGTCTGCATAATTAACATTTTAAAAAATAAAATGGCTCCGTGGAGAGGGCTCGAACCTCCAACCCTTCGGTTAACAGCCGAATGCTCAACCATTGAGCTACCACGGAACAGCTTTACCTGGCGACGACCTGCTCTCCCACAGGGCCTCCCCTGCAGTACCATGGGCACTGTGAAGCTTAACCTTCCTGTTCGAAATGGTAAGGGGTGTT
>NZ_JAJJPB010000031.1:0-30972 GCF_020908015.1 Clostridium aromativorans | reverse complement strand
AATACAAGGGACAGTTTCCGCCCATAATAAAAAAGGAAGAGTATTCATATTGAGGGAAAATCTGCGCCATATAAATTTTTACTGTGACAAAAATTTTATGAAATATGATTTTAAATTGTAAAATGTGTTATAATATAAATACAAAGAGGGAAAATAAAAACAGGATGCTGGTAACATCCTGTAGTGTACAATCTAGTTGCTTAGGCAACTGGTATCACTAATTTTAAAATAAAAAATAGTAGCGTCCAATTGCGAGTCGGGGCTACTATTTTTTTGAGATTTTTTCTATAAGTAAAACTATTAATGTTAATAGTGATATTAAGAATAAACCACTTTGAAATAGTAACATTAAAATGCTGTTACTCTGGGAATGAATTTGATTGTAAAACATTTAGTTGGAACCATAATTGAATATGTTGAACATAATAGAAATTGCTAGTATTCAGGTGATGATAAGATGAAATCAATAGCAAATTACATATCCGTTAGTAGAATAGTTTTATCTATAATTCTAGTTTTTGTTAATTCTTTAGGTATAGCCTTTTATGCAATATATATTATTTGTGGATTCAGTGATATTATTGATGGGTTTATTGCCAGAAAGACAAAGACGACAAGCAGATTTGGAGCAAAGCTTGATTCCATAGCTGATATGGTAGTGGCTTTTGTATTATTATTTATATTTTATCCAATCATAAATCCTGCAATTGAAATAGTCATTTGGATTATTTCAATTGCTGCTATTAGATTGATATCTATGGTTGTGGCTTTGAAAAAATATAAAACTTTTGCAAGCATTCATACTTATGGAAATAAAATCACCGGGATATTTTTATTTGTATTTCCAATACTGTTTCTTTATATTGACACAAATATGTTAATTTATATAATTTGTGCTGTGGCAAGTATATCAGCAATTGAGGAGTTAATTATTCAGCTGACATCAAGTGAACTTCAAATAAACAGAAAAAGTATATTCCAAGATAGAGAAAGATGAAATAAAAACTCATCTTGAAGAAAAAACACATAATTAGTGAATTATGACCAAGAAAATTCATATTGGGAGAGAGAAATTTGTATAATGAAGATTGAATTTGCAAAAGCAGAGTTTTTATTAGGTTATATTATCGTTGGAGATAATTTGGCATAAATGAATCTATAGAAGAGTTTATTGACGAATTAGTAGCAATTGTTCATATATAAATTTTTAAGAAGGTAGGGTCATAGCATGGATAATAATTATGAAGAAATATATCTAAAATTAGCAAAAGACTTTTTATATGTTAAGGTAGCAAAAAAAAATAATAAATTGGAGATGTATCAAAAATATTAGATATATCAGATCAAATGATTAGATATTATGAAAAATTAGGTGTTATTACACCTAAACGCAAAGGTGATGGAAAATATCGTTATTATGATGCTATTATTGTTGCTACAGGATCGAAACCTTTAACACCTCCAATTTCAGGAATTGATTGCAAGAATGTTTACACTGCTGAAGATGTATTATATGGAAATATTCATCTTCCACAAGGTCCAGTTGTTGTTTGTGGTGGTGGAGAAGTTGGTGGAGAAACTGCAGAGTTTATTTCACAAACTAATAGAGATGTTACTATTCTTGAAATGAAACCACAAATTTTAAGCGATATAGTACCTCCAAACAGGGTTGTATTGGTTCAAAGAATGGTGGAACAACAAATTAAGATCATTACTAATGCAACTGTAAACTCTATTACAGAAAACAGTATATCTTATAAAGATGTTGAAGGTAATAAAATTACTATACCAGCAACTACGGTTGTATCAGCATTTGGATATAAAGCTTATAATCCATTAGAAGACATTGCAAAATCAATATGTGATGAAGTATATGTAGTAGGTAGTGCAGTTAAAGCTGGCAATGCTTTAGTTGCTACTAAAGAAGGTTATGAAGCTGCTTTAAAATTATAAATATAATATAGAGTATATGACCAATTAATTATCATATACTCTTTTTAATTCTAAATCCCCACAAGTACCAAACTGACAAGTTTTATGCTGGTAAGTTTTCTGAGTGTTATCATTATAATTCCAGTCATTTGTTTTCTGAGTCTAATGTTTATTTTCCCTGGGATCAATAATTATAGGGTAGAAAAAATTAAAAAAGAATACTTAAATATAACACTACCAATCCAAACTGAAATAATTGAAACTTACACTTTTTGCAGTAATACTACCGGAACTGACAATCATGTTGAAATTTGGATGATTGAGGGATGTTAGGGCACATATTTATTATTATGGAAAAGAAGATTTGCCAATGTAATTGCCGAAAACTTTTGCTGTTATGACTGCTGCAGGATATGAAGGAGCAATAAAATGGTTTTCTTTGGCAGGGAGGAACATGTAATAGTATGTGACATAGTTGAGGTGAATTAATATGAATGTATTTATTTAATAGTAACAGTTTATTCATAGAATCAATATAATAATTGAGGTAAGTAATTATTATATTAAGAAAGGTAAACTATGTTATCTAGTATTGAATTTGTACGGCAATCTTTGGGATTACATCTCTTTTTCGCAAGGATTATGAAAGAGCATTCATTCTTTCTGGAAGTAGGTTTTACACAAAAAAACTCAAATCTTATACTTAAAGCAGATAGGATTAGAATGGAGTTTGATAGACTTTTAGCGGATACAATAACTCTTTCTAATGGTGTTGTTAGCTGTAGTGTATTACAGTCTGGTGAAGTAATAACCCCATTTACATTAGAAGCTGAAGAGGCCTCAGCATATTTTACAGGAATAAGCATTTTAACTAATTTGACGAAGGCAGAAGCAGCATTGATGTGTAATGATTTAATGATGGTTAACCCTATATTTGAACAAAGAGTGTTCATGCTTAATCAAAGAGCTATGAAGCTTATTTCAGTTTTGATACAGTTTAAGTCCAGGATATTATCAGCAGTTATATCATGTAAAATATTTACAAGTAATTATCCTTTACTTATAGACCACATTTTAAGAGAAGCAAAGTTGTATCATAAGTTGGTTCAAAAACTTCAAAATCGTGAGGATATGAACTTGGAAATGGAGGCTTATAAGCAAGAAGCTTTCTGGAATAGAATTATGGCCGAACATTCAAAATTTATTCGTGGACTTCTTGATCCAACTGAAAATGAACTTATAAATACTGCAAATAATTTCGGAAATGAGTTTGATAAATTGACAAAAGAAGCGAAAGAAGCTATGGATAAGACAATACCAATTTCAGAAGTAACAGATAATAGTCTTAAAGCAACTATAGAAATTAGCAGATTTAAAGCACAAGGTACACAAGGATTAGTAAATTGTAAAATTAAATCCATAATAATACCGTTATTAGGTGACCATGTTTTACGAGAAGCAAATCACTATTTGAGATTATTAAAAATATTTAAGAAAGCAGAGGTATAGTAAAATATTGGTATATAACAAAAATATTAGGAATTAAGCAAAAATTGAAATTTTTCAGAATGTAATATAAAAATATTGTAAAAAAGAGGATATTACAAATCCTCTTTTGATATATCCATGGCTCCGGGGTAAGCGAGTCACAATAAGACAACAAATAAGCATTAGTATAAGATCGATGCTTATTTGCTTTTAGAATTTATAAAATTTTACTATTATTCCCAATAGTCATCATCAAATTGATCCAAGAAAATTGGAAATACGAATGGCACCAAGAAGGGCCTTCTGCGTCTACGTCTTCTACGCCTGCGTCTACGTCTAGGTGGTCTTCCATAACCTCCTTGCTGCCTGTAACCTGAATTGGTACTTATATCTGTATCATCTTCACATGTATCATAGTATTCATTATCTATTGCTTCATCGTAAAACATTGGATATGAAAAAATAATAAAATAATATGAAATTGTTGTTTGAATTTAAAAGCAGGAGTATTACACTCAATGCCATGCAGAATGCAAGGGAAATCAATGCTTTCTTTTTGCTGTATTTCATGGTGTTAAATTGCATATATGTAAGTATAAACTGTACTATAACTAAAACTATAAAAATCATATCGGCGGGATATAATTTATTTGCGTATAATAACCTGGGTATTACAGATAAAATCAGCAGTAAATATAGGAACTTGGATTTTATCAAATTCCATAATTTTAATATTTTATTCATTTGCAAACTCTTTTCCTATTTTAATTTATATGGATTAGCACAAGCTAATTCTAATAAATTGATTATGCTTCTAGTATACATCCTTATATATACGTTGTATAGAGGGCTGCTTAGCCAAGGTGGATGTTCAATAAAAATCATGGAGGGCTTTTTATTATTGACTGTTTGAGATATGAAGAGTATTATTATTTCTATAGATTGATAATGAGAATTATTATCAATCTATGTATATATTTTATCCGAACGCTATCATTGCTAATACTTCCAGCGCACTCTGTGAAAGCGACTGTCATCAAATCAAAGATTTGGGACATTTGCTTTTCTCAAAGTGGGAGATAAGCACTGCTATGCGCCTGGATAAGGTGATTCTTAGGTTCGCAGTAATTTGCTTATGAGAAAAATCTTTTTCAAGAACCTTAGAAGAGCCAATCCAGTGGCGTAACAGTACTTAACCTGGGAGGTTTAGAACTGGCAGCCATTGGATAAGTTCTGCCCCTAAAGGATAACGTATTCTAAGTGCTGAAGACACTAAGAATACTGTTAATAAAGTACGGGGTATTGTATAAAATGGTATAATCTATTTATAAATTAATTTACATTATCTTAAATATTATGGGGGAAAAATGGATAATAAAATAGATGTGGCCATAAAACAATTTTTAAAAAATTACTCAAAAGAGAAAAACATTCAAACCAAATGGGAAGAGCCCTTAATAGCATATGCAGATGCAGAAGATGAAATGTTTTATAAACTTAAAAGTGTAGTAAGCCAGTCTCATGCAATGCCCAGGGACTTTTTGCCTGAAGCAAAAACGGTGGCAGCTTATTTTATACCATTTAATAAAGATGTTGTTAAAAGTAATGTAGAAGGAAAGGAATGTTCTAGAAAATGGGCAGTATCATATATAGAAACAAATAAATTAATATTGGATTTAAATGCTTTTATTGTAAATAAACTGCAAAAATTGGGCTATAAATCCAGTAGCATACCACCAACATACAACTTTAATAATAAAAAATTGATTAGTGATTGGTCACAAAGACATGTTGCTTTTATTGCAGGATTAGGCAAATTCGGATTAAATAATATGCTAATTACTGATAAAGGATGCTGCGGGCGAATTGGCAGTTTTGTAACTGAATTAGAGATACAACCAACTAAAAGACAAAATCAAGAAAATTGCTTATATAAGTATATGAATATATGTAAAAAATGCACGGATAGATGTGTAAATAATGCTTTAAAAGTTAATTATTTTGATAGAAACAAGTGCTATGAAATGTGCTTGTATAATGATAACTTTTATTCAGATATTGAATTAACTGATATTTGTGGTAAATGTTTAGTTAATGTCCCTTGCTCAATAGTAAATCCGGTAAAAAAGCTAACTAAATAGTTAAAGGGTAAAATGTAAAATTTTAGCAAAGTAATCATCATTAAAATAACATATAACCGTATATTCTCCTGCATTATGATAAATTCCAAATTTGTAGAGTTGAGACAGCATAATTTTAGCTTCAGTCAATCTTTACGTAATTTGAAATTATTTCGAATTAGCAAGGTTTTAGCTATTTGCTATTATGTTATTTTGGAAAAATTAATGTTAAGAATTCATTAGCAGATTGGGTTATTACAATTATTGCTTTAATAGGATTTACTTTTATTGGTTATGTAATATGTGGTAAGCTTCCTAAAAAGCTAAGAATTTTTTTAAAGTCTATACTCTCATAAATTATCCTAATTTTAGATAATATACGATTTAAGAAAACTAAATAATAATTCCACATAATTAGCAAAATATAGGCACTATTGTCACTGTAAAAAGTAGGATACGGTGATGATGGTGCCTATTTTTTCAAATCTAAATATCTGTATTATCTTTGTTACCTTAGGATCTTCAGGGAGAAACTTCAGGTTATTTGGGGAAGGCGCCTAAAAAGGAATTTCTTACTTTCTAGTATAATTACAAATTCAAGCATACCAGAAAAATATATCCTTAAAATGCTAAAATTATATTGACAATCAGTGCAATTAATGATAAAGTGTTAATAACAAAATGATAATAACAAAAATATAATATGATAGAGAGGCGGTAAAAATAGATAAGAAGAAGCTTAAAAACAAGCAGGGGCTTACGGAAGAAGCATTTTTGCAGAAGTATGATATTAATGAATATGAAAGGCCGTCTATAACGGTGGATATGTTGATTTTCACCGTGAAGGACAAGAAAGAGGAAAATTACAGGAAACTTTCAGGGAAATCAATGAAATTACTTCTTGTTAAGAGGGCAGATCATCCTTTTATAGGACAGTGGGCACTTCCGGGAGGATTTGTGTCGGTAGATGAAAGCATTGATGAGGCTGCCAATAGGGAATTGAAAACCGAAACCAATGTGGAGGACATTTATATGGAACAGCTCTATACCTGGGGCGATGTAAAGAGAGATCCCAGGTGGAGAGTTGTAAGCTGCTCCTATATGGCATTGGTGGACGGCAGTTTGTTTGATATAAAAGCCGGAGATGATGCGGATGATGCCAGGTGGTTTGATGTTAAATTCGAGATGTTTGAAGAGAAGAAAACTGTTCTGGAAAAGGAATTTGTGTTTGAAAAATCGGTTAAAATCATTTTTTCAAGTGAGGAGGATACTTTGGAAGCTGTTGTAAAAATTACTGAAAGGCGCAGGGGGAGATCGGCAAGTGTTAAGAGAGAGATTGTAAATTCCAGGGGGATTGCATTTGATCATGCAAAGATCATTGAATATGCCATTGAAAGACTTAGAAACAAGATAGAATATACGGACATAGTTTTTAATCTTATGCCGGAGCGGTTTACTCTGTCAGAACTTCAACAGGTATATGAGATAATACTGGGCAGGGAACTCCTTGCTGCAGCCTTTAGGAGAAAGATATCAGGCAAGGTTATTGAAACAAATGAATTTTCAAAAAGTGCAGGGCACAGGCCTTCAAAGCTGTACAGGTTTAATCCAAATTGGAAATACATGTGAATATCAAAATGAATTGGGAGGGTTATTTATGTTTGGATTTAGATTTATAAAATTTCAGCCAAGTGAGTATGTTTTAAAATACAGAAATGGGAAAATAGTAAAAGAAGGTGCAGGCATATCCTTTTACTACTATGTTCCCATTACTTCAATTGTACTTGTTCCCGTAGGCAGTATGGATGTACCCTTTATTTTTGAGGAAGTTACTTCGGATTTTCAGACTGTCACCGTGCAAGGGCAGATTACATTCAGGATAGTTGAGCAGAAGAAAATTGCAAAACTTCTAAACTACACTCTTGATATTAAGGGAAAGGGGTATGTTTCGGAGGATCCTAAAAAGTTATCGCAGAAGGTGATAAATATTGTGAGAGTGCTGGCTAAAAAGCTCCTTGAGAATCTGCAGCTTAAAGAGGCCATCAGATCCAGCCAGCTACTTGCCAGAGGCATACTAGACAAAATTAAGGAGAATGAGGAGATAGATCTTCTGGGTATTGAAATTCTCAGTGTCTCCATATTGGCTGTTCTTCCCAATAAAGAAACTGCAAGAGCTTTGGAGGCACAGGAAAGGGAACAGATTTTAAAAGAGGCAGATGAAGCCATCTATGCAAGGCGGAATGCTTCCATTGAACAGGAAAGATGTGTAAAACAAAATGAGTACAATACGGAAATCGCAGTTGAAAACAAGAAAAAACAGGTTAGAGAAACCCAGCTGGATACCGAGAGGATTGTCCAGCAGAAACAAAATCAGCTTAAAGAGGAAAAGATGAATTTTGAAACTGCCTTGGAGGAAAAGAGAAAGGAGCTTATCAAGCTCAGCACTCAGAACTTAAAGACCCGAGCCGATGCAAGAGCTTATGAATTGTCTGTTGTAATGAAAGCATTTGAAGGTATGAATCCTGATGTGATACAATCTCTTGCAAATGTCGGAATGCAGCCTGATAAGCTTATGGCGGTGGCCTTTCAGGAACTGGCAGGAAATGCCGGAAAAATTGGCCAACTGAATATATCACCTGATTTGCTTCAGGAAATTGCTAAGGGGAGAAATTGACTATGGAAAGACTCACTGAAAACAAAATAATTCTTGTAAAGAGAAAGACCCGCTTTGAAGAACTTATTGCTAGATACAATACTGCTGCACAGGCGAAATTTTATATTGAACATCTTGGAGGTGATTTTTCAGACTATGTAGAGGAAGATAGGCTGTATAAAAAAGCACTGATTTCTGCCCAGAATCAGCTGGAGCTTCTGGGCAGGCTGCAAATTGTGGACAGGGACTATGTGCCTAATTTCATATTTGGTGACGATGATGTGGTAGTGGCAGTAGGGCAGGATGGCCTTGTGGCAAATACCTTGAAATATCTTTCAAAGCAGCAGCTCATTGCTGTAAATCCTGATCCTTATAGGTGGGAGGGTGTGCTGCTGCCCTTTAAGGTGGAGGATCTGAAACTGGTTGTTCCGGAGGTATTCAATTCAAAGAGAAGGATTAAGGAGGTATCCATGGCAAAGGCGTCTTTAAATGACGGACAGGTGCTCTATGCTGTTAATGATCTTTTCATCGGGCAGAAAACCCATGTGTCCTCCAGATATCATATTCAGCTGGGAGATCAGCATGAATATCAATCCTCCAGCGGAGTTATCGTATCCACGGGACTTGGATCAACTGGCTGGCTAAAAAGCATACTTACCGGTGCCATGAATATTGCAAAACAGGTATCCAATGGAAGAGAACAGCTGCAGCAGCAAAAAAAGGTTGATTGGAATATTGATTATTTGTATTTTTCCGTACGTGAACCTTTTCCCAGCTGGATTTCAAAAGCAGATATGGTTTTTGGAAGGATAACGAAAAAGTGTCCACTGAAGATATCCTCCCAGATGCCTGAAAACGGAGTTATATTCAGTGACGGTATTGAAAGCGACTATATCCAGTTTAATTCCGGCATAGAAGCGACGATTACGGTTGCCGAAAAGAAGGGTCATCTGGTTGTATAAATACCTACTAATTATATGAAACAAGCTGGTATTATTATATGTTACTTCAAATATATATTATGAAAGCATAAGGGTCTTCTACGATAGGATAAAAATTATGAGAGCTTTTTATTATTGACTGTTTGAGATATGAAGAGTATTATTATTTCTATAGATTGATAATGAGAATTATTATCAATCTATGTATATATTTTATCCGAACGCTATCATTGTTAATACTTCCAACTTCTCAAAGTGGAAGATAAGCACTGCTATGCGCCTGGATAAGGTGATCCTTAGGTTCGCAGTAATTTGCTTATGAGAAAAATCTTTTTCAAGAACCTTAGAAGAGCCAATCCAGTGGCGTAACAGTACTTAACCTATCAGTTGTAAACTGGGAGGTTTAGAACTGGCAGCCATTGGATAAGTTCTGCCCCTAAAGGATAACGTATTCTAAGTGCTGAAGACACTAAGAATACTGTTAATAAGGTTCAGGTGGAGAAAAGTATTCCTTATAAGCAAACTCCATCTGAACCTAAGAATCACTTGATATGTGAGGTGGTATTGTGTATGTAACAGATAGAGATAAGCAATTATATGGAAGTCAGGTATGTGTGATCAAAAAAGATAAAGACTGTGCAATTTATAAAATTGACAATCCTACAGGCAGTGCCGTTATGACGAGTTATTCGGTATTTCCCGGTATTGAGCTGATTTATAATGACGTTCATGCACAATTTGTAAGCGTTGATGTAGAACCTCCAAAAAATATTTTGGAAATCAATCACTGCAGGGAAGGGATAATTGAGTGTGAAAGCAGAAAAGGAGAGTATTTGTATCTTTCTAGAGGCAGTCTTGCAATAAATCGAAAATTCAGTGTAAATAAAAGCTCTTATTTTCCATTGAGTCACTTTCATGGAATTACCGTTGCTCTGGATTTTGATAAAGTACCCGAGTGTTTGTCCTGTATTTTAGATGAAGTTTCAGTTGATCTGTCAAAATTGAAGAGTAAATTTTTCGGAAATAATGAAAATTTTTTAATAATAAGGGAAAATCAAAGTATACACCATATTTTTTCTGAATTGTATTCAGTGTCTGAGAAGATAAGAAAAGGATATTACAAAGTGAAGGTTTTAGAAATTCTCCTTTTCTTAAGCAGTTTGGAGGAAGAAGAATTGAAGCAGAGCAAACGGTACTACCCGAAAAAGCAGGTGGATACAGTGAAGAAGATAAAAAAATATTTAACAGTGGATCTTTCTGAAAAAGTTACTTTGGATGAACTGTCATCACAATTCAAAATTCCACTTACCACCATGAAACTTGTATTTAAAGAAATGTATGGAGACAGTATATATTCTTTTATAAGGACATATAAAATGCAGAAGGCAGTGGAGCTTTTGAAAAACACCGGCAGGGAGATCAATGATATTGCAGTATGCCTTGGATATAACAATGCGAGCAAATTTTCAAAGGCATTTAAAGAGGTGATTGGGATAAATCCCAGCATATATCGAAAAAATGTCTAAATGGAGCATCGGGGTCTGAATAGAGTAGAAGGTGAAGACATAATAAATTAGAATAAATTGTGTAACGGGGAATGTACTTCAAGAATTGCAGGAAAGGAGAATTTGAAATGGAGAAAAGATCTATTATGTCAGCTCTATTTGAATATGCAGGGAAATTCAGATACCTGACAATGGCCTCCTGGGTATTGTCTGCAGCAAGTGCACTTGTGGCGCTGATACCATTTATATATATATGGAGGATTATCAGGGAGGTTCTGAAAGCTGCCACGGGTTTTACTTATTCCCAAAACCTGGTGCAGTATGGCTGGATGGCTGTAATTTTTTCTGCCCTGTCCATACTTATTTATGTAGCTGCTTTACTATGCTCCCATATTGCCGCATTTCGGGTTCAGGCAAATATAAGATCGAAGGCCATGCGCCATATCAGTACACTGCCTTTAGGATTTATGGATGATATTGGAAGCGGAAAGATAAGGAGAATTGTAAATGAGTCCAGTGCAGCTACGGAAACTTATCTGGCCCACCAATTGCCTGATCGTGCAGGTGCCATGGCTGCACCTGTTGGTCTTCTCGCAATGCTTTTAGTATTTGACTGGCGGCTTGGTATTCTGAGCTTGATACCAGTTGTAATTGCTTTTGGAATTATGTCTGTAATGACTGGAAGCAGAATGAAGCAAAAAATGAAGGAATATCAGAATTCCTTGGAGCAAATGTCAAATGAGGCGGTTGAATACGTGAGGGGGATATCGGTATTAAAAACATTTGGACAATCTGTTTTTTCCTTTAAGCGATTTAAGGCATCAATTGATAATTATCAGAAATGGGTAATTTCCTATACAAAAGATTTGCGTCTGCCCATGATATTTTACACCACAGCTATTAATGCTGTTTTTGCAGTGCTGATATCGGCGGCCTTATTTTTTACAGCGGATGGGGTCACGGGAGAGTTCCTGTTGAATCTGCTGTTCTATATAATCATCACACCTGTTATAACAGTTACTTTGAACAAGATTATGTACTCCAGTGAAAATATTATGATTGTTCAGGATGCAATGGAGAGAATTGGCAGCATAATGAAGATGGAACCATTGCATGACAGTGAAGAACATGAACATCCGCAGGACAATTCGGTTGCGTTTTATGACGTGTCATTTCGTTATAAAGGTGCAGAGGAAAATGCACTGAACCATGTTTCACTCCACATTGCCTCCGGGCAGCATGTGGCTTTTGTAGGTCCCTCCGGCGGCGGAAAAACAACCCTGGCAAGTTTAATACCGCGTTTCTGGGATGTTGACAGCGGCAGGATTACCATAGGCGGGGTGAATGTAAAAAATATATCCAAAGAAGAATTGATGGATAATGTTTCTTTTGTTTTTCAAAACAGCAAACTTTTAAAAATGTCAATTTTTGAAAATGTCCGTCTTTCCAGGCCGGATGCAACACGAGTGGAAGTGCTTAAGGCCTTGAAGGATGCCAGGTGTGACGATATTATAGGAAAACTTTCAGATGGAATAGACACCATAATTGGAACAAATGGAAATTATCTTTCAGGTGGAGAAGAGCAGCGTATTTCCATTGCAAGGGCAATGCTTAAAAATGCACCAATTCTTATACTTGATGAGGCAACAGCATTTGCCGATCCCGACAATGAATCCAAGGTTCAAGCTGCCTTTTCTGCTTTGTCAAAGGGAAGAACGGTAATTATGATAGCACATAGGTTGTCCACCGTAATGAGGGCGGATCGCATTTATGTAATGAAAAACGGGGAAATATGTGAATCCGGAAGTCATTCTGAATTAATAGGGCAGCAAGGATTATACTCAAATATGTGGAGGGAGTATAACAGTGCTGTAAAATGGAAGGTTGGTGTGCAAAATGACATTGGCTGAAAGACTGCGGCATAAATATGCCCTTTCTGAAAAAGGCGCAGAAGATATGATAAAAGCATTTGCTGCATGTACATTATCAAATATTGTACTTATACTGCCTGTAGGTCTTCTTTATTATCTGGTTTATGATTTGATGGATAAAAATATTGGTGATGGTCATATTTCACTTTATGTATTTGGAATTGCAGTGTGTCTTGTACTTATATTTGCAGCAACGTATTTTCAATATAATTCAACATTTTTTGCAACATATCTGGAGAGTGGTGTCAGGAGAATATCACTTGCTGAGAAATTGCGGAAGCTTCCACTTTCTTTCTTCGGGAAGAAGGATTTATCGGATTTGACAAGTACCATTATGGCAGATTGTTCCACATTGGAAACAGCATCATCTCACTGGATACCGGAACTTGCCGGTTCCATTATTTCAACTTTTATCATTGCACTGAGCTTGTTTTTCTTTGACTGGCGTATGGCCATTGCAGCACTGTGGGTGCTTCCTGTTTCCTTTATAATTGTCCTTTTTTCATCAAGAGTACAGCACAGTTTGGGAAAAAAACAGATGAAGGTAAAGATGGATTGCGCAGATGGAATTCAGGAATGCCTGGAATCTTTGAGGGATCTTAAGGCAAACAATGCGGAAAGGGCATATATGAATGAGCTCGATATAAAAATTAAAGCTGTTGAGAAGCGTGCAATTATTACAGAACTTGGAACTGCTGTTTTTGTTGTAGCTGCACAGATGGTTCTAAAACTTGGAATTGCCACAGTTGCATTGGTTGGTGGAATACTTCTTGTAGATGGAAGCCTGGATGTTTTGACCTTCTTTATGTTTTTGCTTTTGGTATCAAGATTATACGATCCTCTGCAGATGTCACTGCAGAATCTGGCAGCAATTATTTCCGCCGATATCCAGTGCCAGCGTATGGATGAAATTCTTGGACATGAAATACAGACGGGATCGAAAGAACTTACAAATAAAGGTTGTGATATCGTATTTGATCATGTTGCATTTGCCTATAATGGCAGTGAAATTGTATTGAAAGATGTATCATTCACTACCAGACAGGGGGAAGTTACTGCACTGATTGGCCCCTCCGGAGGTGGAAAAACCACTGTATCAAGATTGGCTCTGCGATTCTGGGATGTCAGCAGAGGGAAAATTACTGTGGGCGGTATGGACATTTCAAAAATCGATCCCGAAACTCTCATGTCTCTATATGCTGTTGTTTTTCAGGATGTCACACTATTTAATAATTCTATTATGGAGAATATCCGTATTGGCCGAAAAGATGCCTCGGATGAAGAAGTCATACAGGCCGCAAGGCTGGCTCATTGCAGTGAGTTTGTGGAGAAACTGCCGCAGGGGTGGAATACTGTAATTGGTGAGAATGGTTCTGAGCTTTCCGGCGGTGAGCGTCAGAGGATATCTATTGCCAGGGCATTTTTGAAGGATGCACCTATTATACTGCTGGATGAAGCCACAGCTTCACTGGATGTTGAAAATGAAACTATGATACAGGAATCATTATCCAGGCTTATTAAAAACAAAACGGTACTTGTCATTGCGCATAGAATGAGAGCGGTAGCAGGTGTTGACAAAATTGTAGTATTGGAAAATGGCATTGTAGCTGAACAGGGTGCGCCAGGAGAGCTGGCCGGAAAAGATGGGATATACAGGCATATGGCTAAGATACAGATGGAGGCTGCTTCATGGAAATTATAATGGTATATAATTTTGTTTTTTTGTATTTTACCTGCTCATTTGATTTTTGTATGTCATCTATTTCTATAATTGGGTATATGGAAATGATAAAATCCGGAAAAATTTATTTTTATATCTAAAGAACTAAAAAGCTTTAATTGCTGTTTTGCCAGTGATTAAGGCTTTTTAATATCTTTAATATATGTAAAAAAAGCTATTCAAAGGTACAGGATATTGTATAAAATGATATAATCTACCTATAGCACTTAAATGTGTAGTAAAAAATATTTGAACAATATGTAGACAAATAGTAATTGTAATAAATAAAGGGGTTAATAAATATGAATATAAGACTTGCAACCATTGAAGATCTACAAGCCATTACTGCTGTTGAGTCAATATGCTTCCCGGCAGCGGAAGCTGCTTCAGAAAGCGATTTTAAAAAGAGATTAATTGTGTATCCTAATCATTTTTGGCTTTTGGAGGATGATGGAAGACTAGTTGGCTTTGTAAATGGAATGGTGACAAATGAATCAAAATTATGCGATGAGATGTTTGAAGATGCCAGTTTACATGATGAAAATGGTCAGTGGCAGATGATTTTTGGTGTAAATACTATCCCCGAGTATCGCAGACAAGGTTGTGCAGAAAAAATAATCGATAAGGTTATTGCCGATGCCAGGACGCAGGGACGTAAGGGGTTAGTGCTTACCTGCAAAGAAAAACTGCTGCACTACTATGCAAAATTTGGTTTTAAAAATGAAGGGATTTCAGAATCAACACATGGCGGAGCAGTTTGGTATGATATGCGTTTGACTTTTTAAGTTGATAAATTTCTAATTTAAAGCCTAGCATTTATAAAATAGTAATTTGTAATGGAGGTATTTTATGATAGGCTATTACTATTGCTCTTTGAGCACGTTTTTGAACATTTTAAAAAGTAAACAAATTTATCTTTCAGATCCATTGAAAATGAATGATAATTTAGAAATAAAGTGGTATCTGGATAGACTGAACGATGAGAAAAGCAATGAGAATGAATTTGAATCAGTTTTCAATATGATGAAAATGCGCTCAAATATAGATTTCACTTTTGAGGAATTAGTAAAGTGTCTAAATTCTAAGGGACAGATGAGCATATATATTTGTTGCTTTTCAAAAGAATCAGATATATTAAGTCAATGGAGAGCATATGCAGAAGGCGGAAAAGGGGTTTCTATTGGGTTTGATTTAGAAAAGCTAAAAATAGTTGATAGCCATGGTGCATTTCAAGAAAAATGGAAATCAATAGAATTAAAACATGATTTTAGGGTTATTGAAAGTAATAATATCACAGAGTTTGTGAAACTAGATTTTGATCCTGATTCTATAGAAGAAATATGTATAGGACCGAAATGTTTATTAAGCAAAAATGATATAAAGCATATTCTAAAGAAATTATTAGGTGTGGAGAAAGATGTTATAGAGTCAAAATCAAGTTATAGATAGTGGTAATTACAAATTCCAATTTAATGTTGAATATTATAAATAGTAATTTGGGAAATGAGATTAAAATGGTTTTATTAGTAGTTGATACGCAAAAGTAATTTATTATACACCAACCAAAAAAGAAAAAATATGAATTTTAGGAGGTGTTATTATTAAAAAGATCATTAAATTTGTTAGAACCACTTTAGTTATTTTATCATGCTTATTACTTATTTTTAGCATATATGCCTGGATGGTGAAATTAAGAATAAGCGATTCTGAATGGCTGCCAATAATGGTTTTAAGTAGTTTGAATTTATTTCTATTATTTGTTTACTGGGTATTAGGTATAGGCTATATCAAACCTTCAAATATACAAGAAAATAAGGTTGGTAGAGTTTTGTCCAAGGTAGGGTTTGGTGGGAATATAATTTTATTTATATACTGTATATTAATTGTTATGGGATTTGGTATTATACCTTAATTGAGATTAGCCGATACAGTTTTATGACACATTATTGTTAAAATGAGAAATAAAGATTATTTAATGCTAGGTGAGATAAATAACACTGAAAATAACAAAACTTTATCTAATAATGTAATTGTAACAACAGGAAAAATCATAATTAAATCGTATGATGGAAAATCGATTTTTATAAAGTTTTAGCGTCACGTGTAATGTATAAGGCAAAAAATGATGAACCTAAATATTGGTTACTTGGTATTAATAACGGGGCATTTTGGAGAGAAAAATCAATTGTACTTGTCTGGTATGTTAATGAAGAAAAGATAAAAAAGGAAATGGATGGAATTGTAAAAACAATTAATAATGGTGTACCAGCATATGAATTAAAATATGCAGTAAAAGTTAAGAATAAAATGTTAAGAGTAAAAATAGATGAAAAGTAACTTGATTTTTATATGATAAATAAGAATAATTTAAGGCTGAGTGATATAAATAGTAAGTTTGCAAAGGAGTAAGATATGGCTTCTAGTCAGGAATATTTAGATTTTATTATTGGACAATTAGATTTACTGGATGATATTTCTTTTAGAAAAATGATGGGAGAATAACCTTATGATGTTGCAAAAGCAATGCTTTTGGTTGAGAATGTTGATAATAAAGAGCTCCTATATCAACTGATTATGGAGATGTATGAAGAACTTCCTACTCCAAAATTAAAAAAGAAAAAGTGACTTGAAAGGAAGATTAAAATGAAATTGGATGGTATTGGAATATTTGTTAGTAATATGAGAATCATGGTTGAGTTTTATAAAAATATCCTTGGATTTGAAATTCATTGGGATGGAAAAGAACCAAATGTAATGTTAAAAAAAGATGGAATATTGTTTATGTTTTACGGAAGAAATGATTTTGAAAAAATGACGAATAAACGATTCAATTATGCTAATGGTATAAATGGTCATTATGAGATTGCTTTAAGTGTTCCTAAACATGAGGATGTGGATTTAGTATATGAAAATATCATTTCTAAAGGAGTAGACTCAGTGATGAAACCGACAACAGAACCTTGGGGTCAAAGGACATGTTATATTGCAGATCCAGAGGGCAATCTTATTGAGATTGGTTCATTTAATAAATAAATCCCAATTTAACGTTGGGTATTATAGATTAGTAATTTATCAGGGAGAATGTATACTATGAGAAAATCAACAATTACTGCTGCATTTAAAGCAGATGTTAAAATAGTGTGGGAAGTAGTTGTAAGTAACAGTAAATATGAATGGTCATTGGATTGGGGTTTTTAGTCCTGTTAATGATGGTACGCAGGTTAAATTTACAGAAGAGATATCAGTAAATAATCCTATAATGAATTTATTTGCAGGTTTTTATCTAAAAAGACAGCAATCGCGTTATATAGAAGATTTAAGAAAAGAACTGGGAGAATAAATTCAAATCTGAAATAGAGGGCATTAAGTAAGAATTAATTCACTATATTAAATTAAAGCGAATTACTCAATTGACAAAGGAGCGAAATGTTATGAGTAAATATACAGCTTTATGGGAATACATCCAAAGGAATGGCAGCCCGTCAATGAAATTATCTTTCGATGAAATACATGATATAGCAGGAATTGAGATGGATCATTCTTTTTTAAGATATAAAAAGGAGCTAACTCAATATGGATATCAAGTTGGGAAGATTTCTCTTAAGGAACGGACAGTAATTTTTAATAGAATTGATTAAGGGTATAAAGGTTGCAAAAGAGAGGATGAATGCAGATAGAATAAAAATAGAGGCTCAATCTTACGCAAAGGAATTTTATGAAAAAGCAGGATTTAAGCAAGTATCAGAGGAGTTTTTAGAAGATGGAATTCCACATATTCAAATGGTTTTAGAATAAATGCCCGAAAGGTAAAATCCAATTTGTTTGAAAAATTATAAGAAAATTATTATGATGTAAATTTTTGTTTTGCAGTACTATAATAATAAATGTTTAATCAGGAAGAAAGGACAGAACCTATGAGTATCAATATTTTGGTTGTAGACGACGAGAAGTCCATAGCGGACTTAATTGAAGTTTATTTAAAAAATGAAGGTTTTACAATATACAAATTTTATAACGGCCAAGATGCTATCCGGTGTGTTGAGTCGGAACGGTTAGAGCTTGCGATACTTGATATCATGCTGCCGGATATTGATGGCTTTACTCTCTGCCGGAAAATCAGGAAAAATCATAATTTTCCTGTTATCATGCTGACTGCTAAAGAAGAGGAAATTGATAAAATTACCGGATTGACATTAGGTGCAGATGATTATATAACAAAACCCTTTCGCCCTCTGGAGCTTGTTGCCCGTGTCAAGGCGCAGCTCAGGAGATTTACCAGATATAATTCTGCAGAGCCAAACCAGAAAGAACACTTGATTGCCTTTTCCGGCCTAGTACTGGACATGGATACCCATGAATGTACGCTGAATGAAAAAAAGCTGTCTCTCACTCCTACAGAGTTTTCAATCCTCTGGGTCCTTTGCTCCAAACGCGGACGGGTGGTGAGTTCAGATGAATTGTTCCATAAGGTATGGGGAGATAAGTATTTCACCAACAGCAATAATACTGTAATGGTTCATATCAGGCATTTAAGGGAAAAAATGCAGGACAGCGCAGAGCATCCTAAATATATCAAAACGGTATGGGGGGTTGGCTATAAAATTGAAAAGTAAGATACATAAACGAAGAAATGATTATTCGAAATTGAAAAAGAAAGTATTTTTTCAAATGCTTCTGATTACAGCTGCCGCCGCTGTGACTGTTTATCTACTGCGTCATATCCTTCGCGGACAGATCGGAGATCGTATCGTTCAATATTTAGTCATCACTTTTCATTTTGAAAATTCGGATGCACAGGAAATCTATCAGCTGGTGATCCGCAACAATATGGAAATGATTCTTTTTGTTGCAATTCTAATATTTTTAGTTATCCTTTTTCGGTTTTCTGTTTCATGGTTCACCAAATATTTCGATGAAATAAGTACTGAAATGGATAAGCTTACTGAGGAATCCGATGAAGAAATTACATTATCGCCGGAATTGGATTTTATGGAAAATAAGCTTAATCAGATAAAAAGCAACCTGGAAAAGCAAAAGAAAGCTGCTCTTGATGCGGAGCAGCGCAAAAATAATCTGGTAGTTTATCTGGCTCATGATATAAAAACACCTCTGACCTCCGTTATAGGCTACTTAAGTCTTCTGGATGAAGCTCCTGATATGCCTCCTGAACAGAAGGCAAAATATGTGGGTATCACATTGGAAAAAGCTTATCGACTAGAACAGCTTATAAATGAGTTTTTTGAGATCACAAGATTTAATCTTCAAGCTATTGTTTTGAATAAAGGAAAAATCAACTTACTGTTCATGCTCCAGCAGATGGCGGACGAATTCTATCCAATACTGACTCCACAGGGAAAACAGGTGTCTGTCAATGTACCTGACAGCCTCACTCTGTGGGGAGACGCAGACAAACTGGCCCGCGTGTTCAATAACATTCTGAAAAATGCAATAGCCTACAGCTATGAAAACAGCGTCATTGACATTTCTGCTGAACGGAAGGACAAAAATATTGTTATAACTTTTACCAATCAAGGTAATCCTATCCCTCAGGAAAAACTGGAGACTATATTTGAGAAATTTTTTCGGCTGGACACATCCCGTTCTACCAATACAGGTGGTGCGGGACTTGGGCTGGCTATTGCCAAAGAAATAGTAAACGCCCATGGAGGCAATATTTTCGTGCAAAGTAATACAGAAAACACAGTCTTTACTGTGGTGCTTCCACTTATACATTAATTCTAATTTTAAATACCAATTGCAGTAAAGGTACTAAAAATGGGTGAAACACAAAGAGCATACCGGCAAATGCGCTGGCCATATAAAAGCATTCCTCTGTATCAAGGAGCAATGGAATTTTTTCCATACTGGTACTTTGGGCAGAAGCCCTGTCCTGCAATTTTGACAAATGTTCTTTCAGTAGCTTGAAAATTACCCATCCCATCAACGCTCCTATAGTATTCATCAGTAAATCATCAATATCCGTTATTCTTCTATTGAACAGCTGGCTCAATTCTATTGCAAGAGAGAATGTAATACCGGATAGTACTGTTATCCATAACACTTCATACTTTTTCCAGATACATGGAAGCATAAATCCAAGGGGTATAAAAAGCAATATGTTTTCTATATATGGACGAGCACCCTCTGTAATCCAGAGAAATGGAATCAGATTAACCTCATAGGGCGAAAGATTCAACCCCTTTGAGGTTATTACTCCAGAGCTGTTATGAACAATATCACTTATGGAAGGAATACCAGTAAAACTCAGCACAGCAGTAAGGTAGTACACAAAGATATATACCATTATGAAATGTTCAATTGACAGTTTACAGCCAATCTTTTTGCTTTGAGAAGTAAGCAGCATGTAGTATGGAATCAAGAATGGCAAAGTACCAATAAAACATGTAATCGAGATCATAATAATAAACATTAAATTCACCTCCGTTGTAATTAACTCGTTTATAATAGCATATTAAAAAAAGAAATGTCTTAATAAAACCTTAAGATATGGTGATTTCCTCCTTAATAAGTTCTATTCCTATTTTTACAGCCATGAACATACAGCTACCGTCATAAGAAAATCTTAAGAAATTCATAAGATAGAATTCCAACATGGCTCTTTTTTCTGTGGTTAAATAATATCAGTACAGAATAAGGAGCTGTTTTATATGATGCAAAAGGTAAAAAATGGAAACTCAATAATATGCATATTTATAATATTTTTACTGATAGCTGTTATTGCCTCTGATGTTTATAAAGCCATCATCACCCCAGAAAGCCAACATATTTTCAAGGTGGATCCAGATTCAACTGTCTCCATATCTCCTAATAAGCTGAACAGCAGCAATGTAATTCTGATCCGTCTAAAAGATCATGCTATCCTGATGCAGAAAAACAGCGAAGAAAAAATCTATCCTGCTTCCTTGACTAAAATTATGACAGCTATTGTTGCAATAGAAAACTTACCTGATCTTAATGAGGAAATAAGACTTACCAACTCCACATTTCAGAGGTTGTACGGGGCAGGTGCATCAATGGCAGGTTTTCGGCCTGGTGAGCAGGTCAGGGCAGTGGATCTGTTATACGGAGTAATGCTGCCAAGCGGTGCGGAGTCCTGTATCGGGCTTGCAGATCAAATTGCGGGATCAGAGCAGAATTTTGTAAAAATCATGAATCAAAAGGCGGCAGATCTTGGTATGGACAATACTCATTTTGAAAATACCACCGGACTTCATGATGGGAACCACTACACAACAGTGAAGGATCTGGCTGTCCTTTTAAGCTATGCATTGCAGAATGATACTTTCAGGGAGATTTTTACTTCCTCCAGTCATTCCACACCACCTACCAATAGGCATTCCGACGGGATAACCTTTTACAGTACCATGTTTGAAGAGCTCAAAAATCAAGATATTATTGACGGGAAAATTTTAGGAGGAAAAACCGGATATACCGATGAAGCTGGCCTATGTCTCGCCAGTCTCGCCAAGGTGGGAAGACAAGAATATATTCTGATTTCAGCTGGTGCCAGAGGGGATCACCCTTCGGAACAATATAATATTACCGATGCATTGGCTGTATACAACAGTATGGGAAAATAATAAGTTCTAAATAGTTTTCCATATCGGCTCAGCTCAAAAGTACACTCAAAATATTGAATTAAGTCCTGTACTTCAAATTTATTGAGTTCATTTTTTTCAATAAACTCAGAAGGTCAGCTTTTT
This sequence comes from Clostridium aromativorans, assembly GCF_020908015.1. Taxonomy (NCBI): domain Bacteria; kingdom Bacillati; phylum Bacillota; class Clostridia; order Eubacteriales; family Clostridiaceae; genus Clostridium; species Clostridium aromativorans. Next base: position 8,958 of record NZ_JAJJPB010000031.1, on the reverse strand, counting down.
ATAAGAAAATTACAAAAATCTATTGACTTTGACATTATGTGAAAGTTTAATATATAATTAACCGCTTCGAAGAGGAATAAGATTTAGGAGGATTCTATGTATAATATAGGTCAATTTTCGAAAATTGGAAGAATTTCCACCAGGATGCTCAGGTATTACGATACCCTGGGATTGATAAAGCCAAGCTTTATCAACCCTGAAAATCAATACAGATATTATGAAAAGCACCAGGTAAAGGATATATTGAAAATAAATAAACTCAGAAGATACAGATTTTCATCAAATCAGATAAAACAAATTATGGAAGACAGTACCAATATCACTTTGACCATACTATTGTCAAAGCAGATACATGAAATTGAATTTCAAATACAGTCTTCCAAGAATATTCTGCTTGAATTAAAAGATTCTTTAAATAAATTAGAGAAAGGTGAAGATATAATGAATTCAAAGCGAAATTTCAATATTTCAATAGATACCTTAAAGGACACAAGAGTTTTGAGTCTGAGAGATACTATTTTAATGGACAATATAGGAAATTTAATCGGTAAAGTCTTCGAAGCTGTCTCCAGTAACAACTTATCCATTAAGGGAAACATAATGACTCTGTACTATGATGAAGACTTTGATCCAAATAATGCGGACATAGAGATCTGCATACCTGTGGACAGAGAATTGAAAACGCCCCAAATATCAACAAGAATTCTAAAAGGAGGCCTATACTGCCATACCACCTTTATAGGTCCCTATAGTGAAATTGGTGAATCCTACAGGGAAATCCTAGACTGGATTGACAAAAATTCCTACAAAATAATTGGAGCCCCCCATGATGAATATATAAAGGGTCCCGAATCTAAATGCAGCCCCGATGAATTTATAACGGAAGTTTATTTTCCAATAGGCAAGGAATAAAAGCTGTCAAATTGATTCTTGAGTTTGGGTGAATTTTGCCCATATAGAAATATAAACTGGTTTCTTTCAAAATATAGAAACCAGTTTTTTGATTAATCCAGCAGTATTAAATTGATTAAATCAATAAAAAGCTGTAATTGTCTTTAAGAAAATTGAGTATTACACTGGCAATCAGGGAATGTCCATCTAAATTAGGATGAATACCGTCTATACACAAAAATCTATTGTAGTCATCTTGTTTGAGAATTTCCGATCTCACGTCAATCAAAGCAGTTTTTGTCCTATGAGCCACCTCTGTGATCATTTCACTGTACGTTTTGTGCCAATTGTAAATTTTCTCTTCCGATCCAAGCCATTTTAAAACATTTTTTTCAGCTGTCTCGTCTCCTCTCGTAATCCACTTGAAATATCTTTTGTAATCCAGGGGAGGAAGTGTCATAAGTATGGGTGTTATGCTGGATTTTTCAAATGGTATTGAGTCGCTAAAGGTAAGTCATAATATAGGTGGGTAAGTGATTTCTTAAAATTTGGCTATATAAAAAAATTATTCAGTGGGGCAGGTTATTGTATATAATGCTATAATCTACCTATAGTACTTAAATGTGTAGTAAAGATTATTTAAATAAAATGTAGACAAATTAGTAATTTGTGATGGAGATGATAAAATGGACTTTTCATATAAAAATGGAATTAGTGTTGATGATTATAATAGACTCAGAGATGCGGTAGGTTGGGACACTTTAAATAAAGAGCAGGCTCAAGCTGGCATTAACCGTTCAAGGATGGTGGTTAGTTGCTATGAAAAAAATAAAATAATTGGCAGCGCCAGAATCCTTTGGGATGGTGGATATATTGCCTATTTAGCTGATGTGATGGTATTACCATCACATCAAGGATTCGGAATCGGCAAGAAAATGGTTGGAGAATTAATATTGTTTTTAAAATCTCAACTTAAATCAGAATGGAAAATTAAAATTGTATTAATATCAGCTAAAGGCAAAGAACCATTTTATGAAAAGCTTGGTTTTATCAAACGTCCCAATGAAAACGATGGCGCTGGTATGAATATGTGGATAAAATATGATGAATAATAAAGCTTGTAAATTTCCAATCTGCTTAATGCTTAAGAAGATTTTAAGTATTTATATTTAATAGGAGGATCTTTTATATGAAAGAATACATAGTAGACAATATGAACAGCAAGATCAGGTATCACGACTTACCTGGTGAAGATACGCCAATATTATTTATTCATGGCCTGGGCTGTGCCGGATCATTTGATTATCCCGAAATTGTTTTTGCACATAGCTTGGGCGGGCCTGTTGCACTTGAACTTGCCAATAAATGCAGGGAGAATATCGAAACAATCATTCTCAGTGAAGCTAATTTGGATAAAAGCAGCCGTGGCTCATCAAGTTATGAATTTGGAACCTATAAGGAAGAGGATTTTGTAAATGGAATATTTGATGAAGTTGTCAATGAAAATTCTAGTGTAAATTCTATGTGGGTATCCACGTTGTCAGTTTGTTCTTCCGCAGAAGGTGGGCTATGAAAAATCCGGATTCAAATTCTGGTTTGTCATATTTATTGCCTGCATTCCTGGAGTTATCTGTCAGCTGCTGCTGGATGATCTGGCAGACAAATACCTTTTCACACCGGTATCTGTGGCAGTGACTTTGTTTTTAGGCGGTATATGGATGATATATGCTGAGAATAAATTCAGGAATAAAAGTGTCGGAGACAGTGGATTGAATGTTACAGCAAAACAGGCCCTGATAATTGGCACATTTCAATGCCTGGCCATAATTCCGGGAATGTCCCGTTCGGCTTCAACAATTATAGGCGGATGGGTATCGGGGCTTTCTACAGTTGCTGCTGCGGAATTCTCCTTTTTCCTGGCAATTCCGGTTATGGTGGGGATGAGCGCCCTGGAGATATTGAAGATTGGCGGTATGGCAAACCTTACATCTATGGAAATAATATTTCTTGCTGTAGGATTTCTGGTATCATTTTTAGTGGCTTTGATAGTAGTCAACAAGTTTATACTTTATTTGAAAAGGAAACCTATGAGAATATTCGCAGTGTATAGAATGATATTTGCAGTGGTGGTATTAGCTGCAGGATTTACAGGGATATTTCATTAGCGGGGTAATTTTGCTTTAAAAAGTTTAGTAATTAAATGAGCAGATAATATGAAATATCAGACTATTGTATAATTGCTTTGAAATAATGACAGTCTATTAAAAAAGCCCTTGTTGAGGTGATAGGTTTGAAAAAGTCACTGTACACTTTATTTTTAGCGTTGTTGATAATTTTCTATATTCCGTTAAATATTAAGGCTGCTTCATATAATTATGTTAAATTTGGATTGAGAGAACATTGTATTGCACTTCAAAATTCAAAAGAGAAATTATATCAGGATATGCTTGTGACGCTATTACTGCCTATTTTACAGAATGCAGTGGATAATTACTATAAAGAATATTTATCAGTATCTCCTGTAATAGCACCTTATGATATTTCTGTATTGAGCATAGATAGACTGGGTGGGAATGAAACAGTTGATTTTTGTGTGAAATTAGAACTTCATCCCTATGTTGGTCCACACCTTGATGTAGGACTTGATTATATTACTATTAAAATAAATTCAACAGGCAGAGTTAAAGTTGAAAAATTTGAGCATATCAGAAATTATGAATTACCATCATACTATCAAGATATTATAAAAAAGAAGCTGCCATAATGTAAAAATCTTCATTAAAGAAGTGTTATATTGACTGTTTTTCAGCAGGTTCAATGTAGCACTTCTTTTAAGCAGAATAAAGCTGATTGCCTTTTGCCTTGAACTATATTTTTCTATACTTCTGTAATTGTATGTCAGGCAAGTCCGGAAAATCTGATTATATTTACATGCAGTTATTTATCTAAAATCTGAATTTCTCCACGACTTCCGTCAACCAAAACTTTATCACCGGTTTTAAGTTTTGAAGTGGCGCTGCCGCATCCAACAACTGCCGGAATACCGAGTTCTCTGGCTACAATTGCTGCATGGGATAATGGTGCACCTATATCCGTAATGATAGCTTCGGCTTTCGGAAATATGGGAGTCCACCCTATATTGGTGGTTGATGCTACCAATATTTCACCTGGCTGGAACAGACCGCTGTCTTCCGGATCCTTAAGAATTCGAACCGGACCTTCAATTTTGCCTGCAGCTCCCGGGAAACCTTTCAGTGTTTCAAAATTTGAACTCATTGTATCAGCAGGTGAGGTAAAATCGTAATAATCCACTCTTCTATCTGGATTTTTGGCCCATTTATAAGGATCTATGCGACCTCTGATAATGGACGGAAGGGCAGGCAGAGCTCTGTAGCTGTCGTAATTTTTTTGCCTTGCAGGTATGTGCTCCAGAGCTGATCTGTCTCCTGTCAGTAAATCAAGGATTTCATGAATATACAGGAAGAAGACGTCATTGCCAATACCTGTCATCTGGCCGGCTTTAAGTGCAAAAGTCCTGTTGACCCTGAATACCCTGGTCCATTCCGAACGCAGTGCCTCTCTGATGTAACTTCCCTCATAGGCCTCTTCAATCTGCTTTTTTATTTGAGCATACTTAGATGGAAAATTCTTCTTTAATCTTTTCATTTCCAGGATATATTGTTTTTCCTGATTTTTCAGCAGGCTTTCCGCATCCACTCCCGTTCTTTTATTTTCTTCTATCTGTTTTTCAAGCCACATTTTATCCTCTGATGGATCCGGTATGGATAATTCAAATTCATGAGGGCTCCTGTGACCATATTTCAACATGTATTCTTCTTTGGTCATTTCTCCCTTGATTATTTTTGAAATTCCAACAACAGGCCCCAGGCTTTCAAGGCTGGAATTGCCGCCTAAACTGGAAAGCAAAGCATCTGCAGCTTCTTTTCCCAAAAGCTCTGGAAGTTTTTCATTGAGCTTGAACAGGGCCATTATTTTTTTTCTGGGTGCATAGCGGCCCGCCAATAATATTTTACAGTTGTAGGGCCAGAGTTCTTCTTTCCATAATTCAAGTAATTCATTCCCGTCATTTACCTGTTCTATACGTTTTTTCATATTTCTGCACCATGCAGGTGTATCTTTTATATAGAGAGGTATTGATCTTGAAATTTTTCTTGAGCATTTTAACATATGTCCTATTCTTGGAAGCATAACCTTTAATAATTGCAAACCTGAAAAGGGATATACGGGAATATCCATGTTCTTTGTGGTTTTTCCAAATATATAGTTCATTTTTTTGAGCACCGGTTTATAATCTCTGCCAAATGCCTTATACATGGACAACGCCACATTGACATTGGAGTACATTCTTCCGCATATATTGCCTGAAAACAGATAATAATTTGGAATGATTGATTGTTCCTCATCAAGTGTTCTTATTACAGACCAGCTTAAGGGAGTAAAAACATCAGACATGGCTTCACCTACATTGGTATTTGTCCATAGATAATCCCCGTCCAAAGAGGCATTCATCTCATAGGTGTCCAGATTATATGCTTTCAGCGTGGTAATTGGCCTTGCCTGCAGTATATACAGTCTGCCTTTGGAAACTGCCCATTCAATATCCTGCTGACATCTCATGTCTTTTACCAGTCTGGAGGCATATCTGAATAATTTTGAAGAATATTTTTTAAAATCCTTCGGCCCTTCGTATTTTCCCTTTGGCCTGAATAATTTAAAGGGATATGCATTGGATTCTCCGGATACAAGCTGTTCTCCCAGCCCGTATACATAATTACCGGACATGCTTTCGTGGCTTCCGGTAATTGGATCTGCAGTAAATAATACGCCGGATATCTCAGATGGAACCATCAGCATGATAACTACTGCAATTTGATGGGACTGGTCCATGCCTTGTACAGAGGTATAAGCTTTTACTCTGTATGATTCCTTTGATTGAAACACTTTATAGATAGCTTCCTTTATTTCCTCATCTGTATTTCTATTTAAAACAGTTTCAAATTCTCCTGCAAAGGAAGCTGCTGCAGAGTCTTCACTTAATGCGGAGGACCTCACTGCAAACAGGCAGCCTGCATTTTTATCTCTGATTTGTTTCAGCAGACTCTGTATTTCACTCCAGGCCTCATCTCTAAGTTTATTTTCATGGAAAGCAGAGGGTAAAACCACAAATCCCTCCGGCACCGGATACTCATCCTGATACATTTTTGAAAGCATTGCACCTTTGCCGCCTGCAAGCGGCCTTTCCTCAGGAGTCAGATTTTTGAAACTTCTTATCATATTACTCATAATTATACAAGTTCCTTTCGCATTGTTTATTTATAAAAAGTGCTTCTGAACAAGTCCAGATAGCTGTCAAGTTCCACGAGCAAATCATCATAATTCAATTCATTCAGGGAGGAAACTTTTAATTTTTCCCGCTCTCTTGCTGAAATGCCTTCCAGAGTCCACATAATTACATGAACAGCCCTGTCCTTATCTACATTAGCTTTAAATCTGGAAACATCCACATCCTGCAGCACTTTACTGCTTCCATTGGCAATATAATTCCTGTTTCTTATATCCAGCTCATCTTTCACTTCCTCTGCTTCCTCGAAGTATGAGGACTTTACAAAGTCAAGCATATCCGGATATTTGTTTATCAAGGCAAATTCCATGACAATCACCTGCCTCAGCCTTTTTAAGATGTCTCTTTCACTCAGAGCTATTTTCCCATAAAACTCATTCATCAAAGTTTCTACTGAATAATCGTATAGATATAAATACAGATCTTTTTTACTGTGAAAGTAATGAAATAACATTCCCTTGCCTATACTGGCCTCTTTTACTATATTGTTGGTGGATGCGTTCTTGTAACCCCTCAAGTTAAACTCCTTCATTGCTGCATTGAGTATTCTATTTTGTTTATCAGGTTCCAATGCATGAAACTTTTCAAACATCTGACGGCCTCCTAATTCAATTTATTTAATCGACCTGATTGGTCTATAAAACATTATAGCATTGTCGACCAAAATAGTCTATAGTTTTTTATCCGAACGCTACCAGTGCTAATACTCCCAGCACACTCTGTGAAAGCGACTGTTATCAAATCAAAGATTTGGGACATCTGCTTTTCTCAAAGTGGGAGATAAGCACCGCTATGCGCCTGGATAAGTTCTGCTAAGGTTCAGGTGGAGTAAAGTATTCCTTATTAGCAAACTCCATCTGAACCTAAGAATCACTTGATAAAAAAGCGGACTTAATAATTTATACTTATTTGTCATATTTACAATATTTTCAGGGAATAAAAAATCTTTACAAATATATTCTACAAATGTAAAATTGATACTGTGCAGGCGACTTATATTGTCAATTATAAAGATTTCTGAATCCGAGCTGGAAGTTATGGAGGCTGTCTGGAACAGCCAGAATCCAATATCTTCCAAGCAAATTGTGGGTATTATGGAAAAGAAAAAAGGCTGGAAAAACACAACCATACTGACTCTTTTGTCCCGTTTGGCAAAGAAGAAATTTATAACTGCAGCAAAAGGGAAAAGGAGAACCTATTATACAACCCTTGTGACTGAAGAGGAATATCGTAAATTTGAAACCAGAGAATTTTTCCGTAAATTTCATAAAGGCTCTTTAAAAAGTTTTATTACTACGCTGCATGAGGACAATGATATTACCGATGATGATCTGGATGAACTGGATCATTGGATTAAAAGCAGGTGATGAAGGGTTTCATATGATATCGGAGAAATGGAGTTTATTTTAAAACATGAGCTCATGCATTATAAAAGAAGTGATATGATATACAATATCTTACTGCTGATTACAGGATTTAATAATAAGAAAATATTAAAGGGGAGACTGGAGAATATGTTGAATATGAAAGAGAAAAAAAGGGGTATAATATTGGCAGTGCTGATTGTGGTAATAACTGTAATATCATTGGTAGGTTTTAATATTGTTTTTAAAAAAGACATGAATAAAAGCAGCAATATAATAACTGCTAAAGGCCAATTGCTTCAACCGGAGCAGGTAATAAAAAATTATTTTGGATATTATAATGAAAAAAACGTAAAAGGGGTGAATTCAACACACACAGAATGGCTTCGCGGGCCGTCATTAGATGAAAATCTTAAATCTATTAAACTTAACAGCATAGTGGAAGATACAAGTCCATCAGAGAAAGAAGGGTATATGAAATATGGCAGGGGAATAATAAATGGTGCAAAAGCAGAGAATGTAAAAATTTATAAAGTCAATTACACAGTTAAATATAAAAAGGATGGAATCGGACCTGAAGATAGTGGAACATATGAAAAATGGATCATTCTTGTTAGAAAAGATAAAAATTCACCCTGGTTGATTGATGATGGAGGAGAAGGATAAGTATATTATGCATCAGCACCACACGCTTTACGAATGGTGCTGATACATATTTTAAAAATTATTTAATGCCAAAATTTTATTGTTCGCATACTTGTATAACCCTTTTGATTATAGAGCAAAAACATTTCCTTAATTAAAAAATAGTAATAAACACTTGATTTGGTAATAATTTACATATATAATAGTATATGTCCTAAGTAAAATACTTAGAGGGGAAAATAAGCATTTGGTTAATGCCGGGTGTTTATTTTTTTATCCTGAATAAGTTAATAAGATTATTGTTAAACAACTTAGAAACAATGAAGTTACTTATTTAGAGTATTATTTATTTAGATTATTTTTGTTATATTATTGCGTAACTAAACTTTATCATAAGGCGTATTTAAACCAATTTACTTTTTATAGAAATGAGACATTTTCTAAAGTTGAACTTTAACATGAGATGTATTTAAAAATAAAATTATTGTGGTATAATATAGATACAAAGTAGATATAATATATCTTAAGAAGCCGTTACGGTTTTAAGTAAAATTAATGTTTGTTAGTTAGCTAAAATGCACTTAGTGGAATGGGTGCATTTTAGTTTTTTGAGTTATTTTCTTTATCACTATCCGCAGTAATAGATATTTCATTATTACTGTGTTTAGAGCTGTTCTTATATTTAAGAATGGCTCT
>NZ_JAJJPB010000030.1:0-32024 GCF_020908015.1 Clostridium aromativorans | reverse complement strand
GCATTTTTAAAATACAAGGGACAGTTTCCGCCCATAATAAAAAAGGAAGAGTATTCATATTGAGGGAAAATCTGCGCCATATAAATTTTTACTGTGACTGGTATAATTCTACTATTTGTATTTTTTGAGTTTTCATGATAGAATACTGGTGAATTCAAAAATTCAATTAAAATTATAAGATTAAAGGAGATATAGCCTTATGTTTATATATGAAATGACAGAGATTGTAGCAAGCCGGGAGGTTTGCGTAAAATAATTTCTACAATAACCTCCCATAAGTTACAAATATAACTTTCAGGAGGAAAAGAAATTGAATAGAATAAATATGAAAGAATTAGGGTTCACAGATAAATTTGCAGCTGAAGCTGCCTTATATGATGGACTTTATATAGGACGTATTTTTTCCCAATACAAGGATATTTATAAGGTCATGTGTGAAAACGGTGAATTAAGGGCAAAGGTTTCCGGCAAATTTCGCTTTGAAACCAAACTAAAATCTGATTTTCCTGCAGTTGGTGATTTTATCATGCTTGATAGGAATGAAAATGTAACCGGTAATGCCGTTATTCATCATGTACTTCCAAGGAAAAGTGCTTTCATTAGAAAGGCAGCTGGAAAATCAAACATTGAGCAGGTTGTTGCCAGCAATATTGACAGGATCTTCATATGTATGTCTCTTAATAAAGATTTTAATCTGCGCAGGTTGGAACGTTATCTATCTATTGGTTGGGACAGCGGAGCAATTCCAGTTGTCATTCTAACTAAATCGGATTTATGCGATGATGTGGAACAACGGATATGTGAAGTTGAAACTGTTGCTGTTGGCGCTGACGTTTTAGTTACTTCGGCTACGCAAGAACACAGCTATTATAAGGTATTGCAATATATAAAAGAAAGTCAGACCGCTGCATTTATCGGTTCTTCAGGTGTGGGAAAATCCACTCTTATTAATTATCTGATAGGAGAAGAGAGGCTTGGAACCAACGGCCTGAGAAATGATGATAAAGGAAAACACACAACCACAAGGCGTGAACTTATTCTGCTAAAAAACGGAGGTATGGTTATTGACACTCCCGGTATGAGAGAACTTGGATTGGAAAACACTGATCTATCTGTGGCTTTTTCAGATATTGATAAGCTTGCGTCTATGTGTAGGTTTCATGATTGTACACATACTAGAGAACCAGGTTGTGCAGTTCAACAAGCTATTTGTGATGGCATTCTAGATGCCGGAAGATTTTCGAACTATCAAAAACTTAAAAAAGAGGCAAAGTATGAAGGTCTTACATCTAGACAAATTGAAACCATGAAAATGAACGAAATGTTTAAAAATGTAGGTGGCATGAAGAACGCCCGAAGATTTTTGAAAAAAAATACAAAATATTAGCTAATACGAAATATCAATATTAAAATGAGGGCGGCATAGCCGCCCTTTTGTTATGTTTTAACAAGTTGAGGGTACTGAAGTTGAGGCAAAGCGTGATTTTCCCTATGGGGAGTACAGTATTTCCATAGAAGGTGATAAGGATACTTTTTCAGATAGCCGGATCCAGATGAACAATCCTCTTAACCAGGGGCTTAAAGATAAAATACTGGCTGTGAATGGTGTCAAGGATATCAAAGAATGGACCGGCATCCGGCTCAAATACGTCATGCCGAATCGCTCTGACAGTACTGGAAGCATTGCAGGTTTTTCAAAAAGTGAGGTCAACTTGATGAAGAATTATGTGACAGCGGGCACGCTTGATTATGAATCTCTTGTAGACAAAGCTGGAGTTGTTCTTTGTCATCCGGAAGTTTTTAAGGAATCCTATGGCTGGAGTCCCAAAATAGGAGACAAAATCAAAATTATTATTTTAAACAGTCAGGGGAAGAAAGTACAAAAAACCTTGACTGTAAAGACCTTTATTTCAGATAATTACCGCTGGGGTGGTTATAATTTTTGGGTGCCCGTTGATTCAATGGACTCCATTACGGGTATGAACTGTAATGATAGCTTGGAAATTGTGACCGAAAAGCAGGAAGCAGAGAAGGTGGGAGAGAGTCTTCAAAAAATTGTTGATACAAACCCCAACCTGAAACTCAACAGTCTCAAGGAACAGATAAGGTATTACAGTACGGTAAATCGTCCTGTTTTATTTTTTCATTTTTCCTTTTTTTAAATCGTTTCCTGCCATCTGACCAATCCCATAAGAGTAAGATAAACAGTATGCTAAAGGGTATTATGGATTGAAGGCTTAGTTTTGGTGTGCGAAAGAAAAAACACCATAGGAACAATATAAATACGAATAGTGGAATAATTCCACCAAGTTGCCAACGGCTTGATTCACTTAGAAAATACTGGAATATTAAAACCAGTGCTGAAATAACAAAACCTAAAAAGATTGTCATTTTATTTTTCAATAATTAATTTTGCAGTTTCCAGCTCAATTTTGGAATCTACTGCTAATTTTTTAATAAAAGTAATAAAAGGTCTATCCTGTTTATTACTATTTAGTTTGATTTTTTGTATTAGCTTATCTAATCGAAGACGAACAGTAGGATATGAGACATCGTATATTTTTGCAATTTCTTTTAGAGAACCAGAGTTCAATCGGAATAAGCATTATATTTTAATGAATTGCGTTGGAGAGTATTTATGATTTTCACTCGTTTTCAATTCTGCAAGCTGCTGCAAAAGAAAAATTGACAGCTGATTCAAAAAGTAGTACCATATTAATATAGTACGAATAACGTATTATATTAATATGGTACTACTAGGAGGAATTCATATGCCGGACAATAAAAATGTTTTTAAAGAAAATTCCAGGAAGAATTTTGATAAACAAGCAGAGCACTATGATCAGAGTTCTGATGGAAGATTTGTAAGCAAAATGTATGATAAAGTTGTGGAGATGTTAAATGGATTTCAAGGTGGAATTTTGCTGGAGGCAGGCTGTGGAACAGGAAATATACTGTCACGATTATATAAATATAAGAAATTCCAGCTATGCGGACTTGATATTTCAGATAAGATGATTCAGGTGGCCAGAAGAGACCTTCCCCAGGATGTTTTATTGAAAGTGGGGGATGCGGAATTTATACCCTGGCCGGAGGATTATTTTGATATAGTATTGTGTAATGCTTCATTTCATCATTATCCCAACCCTGAGAAAGTGCTTCTGGAGATGAAGAGGGTGCTGAAACCAGCTGGGAAACTGGTCATAGGAGATCCCACTGCTCCTCCTTTAATAAGGCAGGTATTGAATTTTATGCTGCATATATGTAATAATGGAGATTATAGAATATATTCTCCAAAAGAGATGAAAAAACTTTTGAAGACATGTGGGTTCAAACCTTTTAAATTTAGAAAGATAAATTATAAAAGTTTTGTCATAAGTGCATCTGCTTGAAATAATTGCGGGGTGATTGTTTGAATAAAAAATATGAGGAGCAGGTTGAAGAACTGAGCAGAATATGGCATTCCATGATAATGGAGCCTAATTATAAAAGTGTGGAATCTCAATTTTCAAGAATACATGGATTGAGCACTGTTGAAATAGGAGTTCTGAGAATTATCTCTGAAAAAGAGGACGTCATTATAAAGGATATAGTTGATATTTTAAAAATACCTAAAAGTACTCTCACAAGTGTGATAAACAGACTTGAAAAACGAAAGCTGATCAAAAGAACCATAAGCAGCAGGGATAAGCGTTCCTATAAATTAGTGCTTACCCAGGAGGGAATATTGGCACAAGAAGAGCATATTGAATTTGAAAAAAAATTTTATGCCAGAATAATGGAATGTCTGGATACTTGTGAGGAGAGGGAGGAGCTGTTGAAACTTATGAAAAAAATAACGTATAACCTTAGAAGAAAAGGAATATTTCAATAAAATCAAACAATTATAGTTAAATTTGCATTTTTAAGAGCCTCTCTGAGAATGGACTCCATTTCTTCAGGGCTTTTTTTAGCACCTTCCTTTATCCATTTTAAAAGTACATTCCAAAGTCCTCCCGAACTGAAATACAAGGCATATTCCAGGTGTTCCCTGTTTTTGAACAGGTGAAGGTGTCCTTTAAAATGATTGTATATGAGAGGCAGGTATTCATTGAATTTCTGGAGCATAAGGTACAGTAGATCACTTTTATCCAGTGCCAGTAAAAAATCCAGATGATCCTTCCAGAATTTGAAATATATATGGATAATGTTTTTGTAGGACAGATTTTGTTCACCGCTGAAGTATGAAATATATTCCCTGCATATATATTCCATTTTCAGTGACAGCACTTCATCCTTTGAATTGAAATTACGGTAGAATGTCCTTCTGGAAAGGAGTGCCTTGTCCGATATCTCCTTGATAGTTATTTTATTGTAGGGTTTATTCTTCATGATTTCCAAAAGTGCATCTGTGAGCCATTTTTTGGATTTTTCCGCCATGGGGTTTTTCTTTTTAAAGGCCATAATTCACTCTCCCGATATGTCACAAATCAGCTGCAAATGTAGCACTTGAGCCGTTTTTATTGACATGACAATTTTAAATTATTATACTCTAGATTAGAACAAGACACAAGTGTGACACATAGAGAGGAGAAGATTTATGTATGATATAAAAGCAATTGTCTGGATGCTGCCTGTATTGTTTATGATTCATGATTTTGAAGAAATTGTAATGGCTGAAGTCTGGAGCAGAAGATTTAAAAAAGAATTGAAGGAAAATACTTCTATAATGAAAAAGAAACCCTTCGGTTTGAATGGTACAAACTATTGGAGTACTTCGGCAATGTCAATTGCAGTGGAAATCGAATTTGTAATTCTTTCACTTGTTTCCCTGTTGTCCTGCATATTCAGCAGTTATTTCATCTGGTATGGATTTCTATTTGCCTTTACACTGCACTTTATTTTGGCACATTTTTATCTGTGTATTGAATTCAAGCACTATGTTCCCGGAGTCATCACCTCCATCCTGTTTTTGCCTGTATGCATTTATATCATGTATATCTCCCAGCTGTTTTTAAAATATAATTTTGCAAAAATATTTTTTTCATGTACTCTTGGAATTATATTGATGATTGCTGTACTTGTCATACTGCATGATGCCATAGGGAAATTCAGCAGATTGCTGATAGGATATTCTTTATAGTATGAGCTTATTCTTGTATGATCAAATCCATCACATCACGCCGCATGCTTTGAGGAACTTCTTTTGAAGGTTTACCTAAACGAAAGAGCATCTGAATAGTTTTTCCATTTGAGGTATAATTCTGATGAATGCTATTATAGAGCTTTTCCATTTCAGGATATTCCTCTAGAGTTTGACTTAAGGGCTGCATGGCCAATCCCATCTGATGGGCTGTCAATATTAATTTACTGTAAAGCATCCCGCTTTTAACTTGGCTGGAACGGCTGTTGTCTCTTGTGATAATCATGGCATAAGCAGGGGTATTTTCTGCTGATGTACGGGTAGACTGAATAAACCTGTCGGATGAAGCCCTTCCGCTGTTCATTGATGGGAAAACTGTAACCAGTCCCTGCATGAGATGCATCATGATTCCTGACGTACCCTGTCCTTCAATAGAAAAACCATAACGATAGTTATTTTTTTCATATTCGTTGGAACGAAAGATATTTTCTGATTCCATCATAAACCGATTCGTTATAAGCACCTTCCGGGAATAAGTCTATTGTGGTTTGGTATCCCAATTTACCTCCAGCTATCTTCAAATATTCAAGGAAAGCTCCCTGTGTGACCATCATTTGACGTGCATTGGGATCTACCTCAGGTGTTAAGCGTTTGCTGTCGGCATATAAATAAAATATCATGGGGTCATTCTTATCAAGTTTTATTTTCCATGGCTGCATGTTATGACCATTTGAAGACAACAGACCGTGGGACATAAGGCGTATCCTTGGATCGTCAAATTTTTGTGAATAAGTTTTTTGCCATGGTTCTAAATATTTTGGCTGTTCAAAAATACCGCTTATAAGAAGTAAAGATGTAAAAGCAATAATAAATAGTGCTCCAATGCATAAAAATATTATGATCATTTTCTTAGGTACCTTTCTCCTATTCATTTATGGTTCTCCTCATTTACAAATTGTATTGACCTGATAATAAGTTGAAAAGCTGATGATATCAATTCTTCTGGTGTGATTCCGTGATAATTCTCAATATAGTTTTTCTTTCTGTTGGCTGTATTATACACTCCAAGCATACAAGCCCATAAAACAAGGGCTGTTTTTTCAATATCTATATCACTGCGTATGGAATTTTCGGCAATGCCCTTTTTTAGGGCTTTAGTAAGGTATCCCAATATTTTCTCTCCAAGAGCATAGCATTCTTCTTTTGATTTATCTGGAACTCCTTTTTGAAAATCCATTTCTCCGTTTTCATATTCCATAATTGCTTTAAAATATTCTGTATAATTTTTACTAAACTGATACATTGTCAGAGACATCTGCTTAATTTCCTCAATTGCATTAAAATTTTTTTCTTGTAAATCATTTTTCAACATATTAATTAATAACCTGTATCCCCTTATCATGACTTCAAAATAAATTTGCTCTTTACTATTGAAATATACATATACTGTTCTTTTGCTGAACTCAGCTTCTTTTGCCACATCATCCATAGTGGTATTGTCATATCCCCTTGTAAAAAAACTTTTTCTGCGCATTTTTTTAATGGCACGAAATACTATTAAGTGTATAATGTTTTGTATACTACAGAATAATAAGGGGGCAAATTACATGTATTATTTTAGCTTGTTTGAAAATGACCAACCAGTTTCTCATCTTTAAACTGAGATGAGGATTAATAGTTAAATCAACATACCTCGTCTTGGATGCTGTTTTATATGAAATAAAAAAGACGGAGGTTATTGTGAGTAATGAGAAAAAGATTAATTGGTTCCATATGCCTGTTTCTGGCTGCTTCTATATGGGGAGGAATGTACGTAGTCAGCAAATACATACTGCAGTTTGTTTCACCTGTCACATTGGTATGGATTAGGTATGTCATTGCATTTGCAGTATTGTTTATAGTACTTACATTCTTTCAACATAAAAGAGGTTTCAAGGTAACTATAAAAAAGAAGGATTGGTTCCTTATAGCGTGGATAGGGTTTATAGGGTATTTTATTTCTATATGCCTTCAATTTATAGGGACAAAGTTATCCAATGCCCATATGGGCTCGCTTATTACAGCATCGACACCTGTATTTGTGATTTTGTTTGCCAGATTTATTCTGGGTGAACTGTTTACCAGAAAAAAAGTCATCTCACTTATGCTGGCTACGGCAGGTGTTGTTATAGTTATAGGATTAGATGCTGAGGCTTTAAAAGATACTTTAGGCAATATAGCTCTTGTTGGGGCTGCAGTTACCTGGGCACTGCTGTCTGTTTACGTAAAGGTTGCGTCCAAGCATTTGAATTCCTTGAGTATAACTACTTATGCCATACTCTTTGCACTGATGTTTACCACGCCGTTTATGATGCTGCAGCATAACAATTTTTTGCTGATTTTAGGAAACTGGAAGACTATATGGGGATTGATATATCTTGGAGTTGTGTCTACAGCTGGTGCATTTTTTTTGTGGAATAAAGGAATTGAACTTGTAGATGCAGGAATTGGTTCTTTATTTCTGTTTTTTCAACCTGTTACGGGTTCGATTTTGGGATGGATTTACCTTGGAGAAAAGCTTTCACCAAGCTTTTTTATAGGTGGAATGTTTATAATCATTGCAGTGATTGTAGCTGTTAAAGAAGATTACTAGACATGATAAAGGGTACTATTACACAGCCTTTTCCTGTAATAGTACCCTTGTTACTATATTATAGATTTGCGACCAGTTAAAAACTCTTTTTATATTTTCTTTCAACGGGAATCGGTTATAATTTGTATCTACAAGCAGCACCTTGAAACCATTTTTTGATAGTTCAACAGCATTTTCAAAACTATCTTCTATAAATAGATCGCAATTTAAGTTTTTGGCTGTATCCACTTTATGATAAGTTCCCAGAACATAAATTCCATCATATGGTACTTTATTTCTGTTTAAATATTCACGTGTCAGGATTTCAAGACTTTTTTCCCTGGCGGTTACAAAATAGATATTGTTTGATTTTATAAGTTCCTGAATTATATCAACGGCGTCCTTGTTTATATCTTCTCTGTTATGAAGGGTGAATTTATTCTTATTGTAAAATTTAGTGTAATCTTCTCTGGATACTTTCAGGACTTTGTGGACTTCATACTGAGTAATCTCCTCCGAGGTTATATTTTTGTTGAAATATTTGTTGGCACTATCCAGCCAAAAATATGGATCAGTAATTGTTCCGTCAATATCAATGCATATATTCAATGCTTTCATAATTAATCACCTCTTTTGCAAATTTATAATTTTATATTAGTATATTATTATTAAGTGAGTATTAAAGCTGAGTTAAGTATGTATGTATTTATTTTCTATAGAGTAGAGATGAATACTTTATGGAATATAAAGTAAATAAATGGTATAATAAGTATATTGTGTAAATAAAACTGAAGCAAGGTGGGTGGTACTATGGGAATTAAGGGCAGAAAAAATTATGTGCTTTTTTATGTTTTTTTTATTTTGATAATGCTCGTTTTCGGAAAATATATAAAAATATTGAATGTAAATAACTCAATTAATATAACTACTACTCCCGTTTTTAATTCAATGCATAGACAGGATTCGGATAATAGATATACTCCCCTTAAAAAGTATTACATAATAATTGATCCTGGACATGGGGGAATGGATAAGGGTACGAGTTATGGAAATATGTATGAAAAAGATTTGACTTTAAAAATAGCAAGATATGCTGCGTCATATTTAAAAAGTAAGGGAAATGTGGTGTTTCTTACACGTAATGAGGACAAGCTATTAGGTCTTGACGAAATAGGTGATAAAGTAAATTCCTCCTATGCAGATGTATTTGTTTCGATACATGTGAATTCTTTAAGTGATAATAATTTCAGTGGTATAACTACGTTGTATTATGATATAAATGGATATCAGAAGAATGAAAGAGTAAAGTTAGCTGAATCGATAGAAAGAGAAGCTGTGAAAAACGATAGCTGGAAAAACAGAGGTATAAAAAGACAAAACCTGGCTGTGCTGAGATACAGTAAAATACCGGGAGTTCTTGTGGAATGTGGCTTCATAACCAATGCTGAAGATAGGGCAAGATTGTCAGATGAAGGTGTGTTAAAGAGGCTTGGAGAAAATATTTCAAAGGGAATAATTGATTATTTAAATGAAAATCATAAGAACTGATATTTCATTTTGGAGATTACGGAAAGATTGCTGTAGTATATAGTTGTACATGGAAAATTGAAAATATGAAAGTTATAAATTATATAGTGCATTTGGGAGTGCATTCTCTTTACTGTAACATTAATATGGAGTAATATATTTAATGGGACTTTTGAACTAGCAAGCCTGATTTAAAAACAGAAGATCATTATGAAATTTCATATCTATATATCTTATATTGTTAAGTAGAAAATTGGAGGAGGAAATAAAATTGAGTTTGAATATAGTTTTATTTGAACCTGAAATACCACAGAATACCGGCAATATTGCACGAACATGTGTACTTACGGGTTCCAGACTTCATCTTATAAAACCTCTTGGGTTTAGTTTAGATGAAAAGCATTTGAGAAGAGCGGGACTGGATTATTGGAAGTACCTGGATTTGAATTTATATGACTCTTATGAAGAACTTAGGGAAAAATATAAAAAAAATTCGTTTTATTTTTCTACTACCCATGGTAAAAATTTTTATCATCATGCTAAATTTAAAGATGAAGATTTTATAGTATTTGGAAGGGAGAGCTGTGGGCTGCCTGATGAAATAAGGAATAGCGATCCTGAAAGATGCATTAGAGTTCCTATGATAAAAACTAGTACCCGCTCTTTAAATTTGTCCAATACTGTGGCCATAGTTGCCTACGAGGCATTAAAGCAATTGAGCTTTCCAAATATGAAGTAAGGTGGAACTTGTATTAAAGGTGGAAAATATAAAAATAATTACAGACAGCAGAGTGGATCTACCTGAAAATACAATAAAAAGTACGATTCATCTAAAATGAGTGTGTACATATCAATCTGCATGTATTGGAAAAGAAATAACTGAAAGGCTTTTTATGATATAAAAAAAGATTAAATGTATAGTGTATCCATAAAATATTAAATTGCTGTGCCATTTATAAACGCCTCGCAAAATGGTTTAGGGCTCCTATAAAATAAGAGCTCTTTCTTTTTTGTCATCAAAAATTCGGCAAAAATAATGTTCCATATTGTTATTTTTGGTTCTTTATATAGATCAAAGAAAAATTAATAGGCCTTTATTTTCAGAAATACTCTCATTCGATATAAAAGGTTTTTTGTATTATAGTATTTTAGTACTAAATTCTGTTTTTATATTTATCGATAAAAAACTTTTAATAAAATTTTTATTAATTTTATTACTTCATGATATAATAAAAGTAAAGAAATAAATTTTAACTATAATTCAGGCAATTAAACATGATAATTGTGAATGGAGGTGTATAAATGTGAATATGGATTTTAGCCTTAATTTAACTCAAGAACAGAAGTTGATTATGACTCAAGAAATGCAGCTATCTGTGAAGCTGCTTCAAATGTCAAGTTTTGAACTTCAAGAATATGTAGAAAAAGAAATTCAAGAAAATCCGGTACTTGATGTTAAAGAATCCAATGCCAATAATAACGAAATGGAAAAAGATAAATTGGATTATAGGGAAATTATAAAAAATCTTGATTTTGACAATTACAGCCATCACAGTTATGAAAAAAGTGATGATGAGGAGATATCCCCATTTAATTTTATTTCTGAAAAAAAGTCTTTGAAGGAATATCTAAAAGGTCAGGTGAGGGATCTTGATGAAAATAATTATGTAAAGGCAATATGTCTGTATATTATAGAAAATATAGATGATAGAGGATACTTAGTGCTGGAAAATGGAGAAATAGAAGAGGAACTTAAGATTTCAAAAGATCTGGCAGCATACTGTGTAAACGTAATACAAGCCCTTGAGCCTTGTGGAATAGGGGCAAGAAATTTAGCGGAGTGTTTAAAAATACAGATAAGACAGAAGGGAATAGAGGATGAAAGGATATCTATAATAGTGGATAGATATCTTGAGATGATAGCGGAAAATAAATACAATGTTATAGCAAGAGAATTGAATATAGATGTAAAACAAGCTCAAGAATATGGGGATTTAATAAAGACTCTCGATCCGAAACCCTCCAGGGGATTCTATACCGGGGAGGATGTAAAATATATAGTACCGGATGCATATATAAGAAAAATTGATAATGAATATTATATAATTATGAATGATGATTTAACCCCAAAATTGACTATAAACTCAATGTATAAGGACATAATCAATAATGAAAACGATAAAGATGCAGTGAGTTATGTAAAAGAAAAATTAAATAGTGCACTGTTTTTGATGAAAAGTATACAGCATAGAAAAAGTACTATATATAGAGTACTTGAAAAAATATTGGAAAAACAAAGGGATTATTTTGACTATGGTGAGAGATATCTGAAACCCATGACTTTGAAAGAAATAGCAGACAGTATGAATATGCATGAGTCCACTATAAGCAGGGCTATAAGGGATAAATATATATATACCAGCAAGGGAACAATAAAAATAAAAGCTCTATTTACTACTGGAATAATAAGCGGATTTAATGGAGAAAATGTATCGGCGCTTATTATTAAAAATAAAATTAAGAAAATGATAGATGAAGAAGATAGGAAAAAACCATTGTCGGATCAAAAAATATGTGATCTGATAAATGAGCATGGTATGAATATTTCCAGGAGAACTGTTGCAAAATATAGAGAAGATATGGGTATAAAATCATCGAAGGGGAGAAAAAGATTTTAATTCTCCCTGTGTTATATGTTATTAAAAATAATGGTAATTTTTTTTAAAATACTATTTAAAAAAATCCATATATGTTTTATAATACTAGTGGGACAATTTATGAAACAGTGGGACAATTTAAAGCCCGGAGGTGTAATGTTGGAAGACATACTTAAATTTCAACAAAAAATAGTACCTGAATTAATAGGATTATTAAAAAAAAGATATGATATTTTAAGAACTATATACTATAACCAGCCTGTTGGAAGAAGAGTACTGGCAAATAATTTGGGCATTGGAGAGAGAATAGTTAGAGCAGAAATAAATTTTTTGAGGGCTCAAGGTTTTATTGAAATAAATGCTCCAGGTATGACGGTGACAGTAGAAGGTGAAGAAATTATCAACAAGCTTAAAGATTTCATACGTGAGTTGAGAGGATTGTCTGAGATTGAGAAGTTTATAAAAGATAATCTTGAACTGAAAGATATTATAATTGTACCAGGAGATTGTGACAAAGATAAAACCGTGGTGAATGAAATAGGAAGAACTGCTGCAAATTATTTTAAAAGCATAGTAAAGGACAATGATATAATTGCGCTTACAGGCGGATCTACGGTGAAAGCTGTCATTGATAATATTACTGAAGCTTCCAACTTAAAAAACGTATTGGTAGTACCAGCTAGAGGTGGTATGGGAAGAAATGTGGAAACCCAGGCAAATACCCTGTCTGCTAAATTGGCAAATAAAATTGCTGGAACGTATAAATTGCTTCATGTACCTGATAATTTGAGTGATGAAGCTGTGAAAACTATTATTAAGGAGAAAGATGTAAAAGACATAATAAAAAATATATATAATGCGGATATACTCATATATGGCATAGGAAGGGCCTATAAAATGGCAAAAAGAAGAGGGATGTCCGAGGATAAGATCGGTGAAATACAGTTAAAAGGTGCAGTAGGGGAAGCTTTTGGATATTATTTTGATAAACAGGGGAAAATAATATACTCTACTCCCAGTATAGGAATAAAGAATGAAAGAATAGGAAAAATTAAGACACTGATAGCTGTGGCAGGAGGGAGCAGTAAAGCAGAGGCCATGTTGGCCGTTGAAAGAAATAACCGTAACAGCATTTTGATTACTGACGAGGGGGCTGCCAGGCAAATTGTGAAATTTATCAAGTAATTTTAAGGATTAAAATAAATTTGCTATTAATTTAATTGTTAAATATAAATATTTAATTATTATAGGAGGAATTATGAATGGTTAAAGTTGGAATTAATGGTTTTGGGAGAATAGGAAGAAATGTATTTAAGGCACTGGTTAAGCATTATTCAAACGACCTGGAAATTGTAGGTATCAATGATTTAACTAGTGCAAAAACACTGGCACATCTTTTGAAATATGATTCTTTATATGGAAGATTTGATGGGACTGTAGAAGCAAAGGACAATTCAATAGTTGTAAATGGTAATGAAATAAAGATATTTGCAGAAAGGGATCCTAAAAATATAGATTGGGATTCATTGGGTACTGAAATAGTTATTGAGTCAACAGGT
Organism: Clostridium aromativorans; assembly: GCF_020908015.1. Classification (NCBI taxonomy): domain Bacteria; kingdom Bacillati; phylum Bacillota; class Clostridia; order Eubacteriales; family Clostridiaceae; genus Clostridium; species Clostridium aromativorans. The sequence goes on along the minus strand of NZ_JAJJPB010000030.1, from coordinate 18,548 downwards.
TTGTTTACTGATGCTACAAAAGCCAAAGTACATCTTGGCGGAACAGTTAAAAAAGTTTTAATATCTGCACCGGCTAAAAATGAAGATATAACGATAGTTATGGGAGTTAACGAAGAAAAATATGATGGTGCTGCGCACAATATAATTTCGAATGCTTCCTGTACTACAAACTGCTTGGCACCTTTTGCAAAAGTTTTGGATAGAGAGTTTAAAATAGTAAAAGGACTGATGACTACAGTTCATTCTTATACAGGAGATCAGAGACTGCTGGATGCTCCACATAAAGATTTAAGAAGGGCAAGAGCTGCCTGTGAATCCATGATTCCTACAACTACAGGTGCTGCAAAAGCAGTTGCTTTGGTACTTCCCCAATTGAAGGGAAAATTAAATGGATTTGCGCTTAGAGTGCCTACTCCTACAGTGTCATGTACAGATTTGGTAGCAGAAGTATCCAGAGATGTCACAGTAGAAGAGGTGAACGATGCATTTAAGAAAGCTGCTGGAACTGATATGAAAGGAATACTCGGTTATAGTGATGAACCATTGGTATCTGTAGATTACAGGGGAGACGAGAGATCCTCCATAGTGGATGGATTGTCAACTATGGTTATAGAGGGAAATATGGTGAAGGTTATTGCCTGGTATGACAATGAGTTTGGATATTCAAATAGATTGGCAGATTTGACTAAATATGTAGCTGATAGATTATAATTATTATAAGGCCTGGTTTTGTAGTTTTGACTATGAGGCCGGGCTTATTTACTATGTACTTAGTGGTAAATATAAGGTAAAATTTTAGTAAAGGAGTTGATTGCAGAATGGTTTTTAATAAAAAAATGATAGAGGACATAGATGTAAGTGGAAAGAGAGTGTTAGTAAGATGTGATTTTAATGTTCCACTAAAAGATGGCACAATAACGGATGAAAATAGATTGATTGGAGCTCTTCCAACTATAAAGTATCTGATAAGAAATGGTGCAAAAGTTATACTTTGTTCCCATCTCGGGAAGCCAAAGGGGGAACCAAAGCCTGAATTGTCGCTGGAACCAGTTGCAAAAAGGCTTTCAGAAATGCTCAAAAAACAAGTTATATTTGCAGCGGATGACAATGTAGTGGGAGAAAACGCAAAATATGCCGTCCAGGATATGAAAAGTGGAGATGTAGTATTGTTACAAAATACACGATACAGAATAGAGGAAACCAAAAATGAAGATAATTTTTCTAAAGAGCTGGCATCTCTTGCCGAAATCTTTGTGAATGATGCTTTTGGAACGGCTCATAGAGCTCATTGCTCCACAGTTGGGGTTACTAAATTTTTGAATACAGCCGTATGCGGTTATCTTATTCAAAAGGAACTTAAATTCTTGGGAAATGCAGTTGAAAATCCAACCAGACCCTTCGTTGCAATACTGGGCGGGGCTAAAATTTCAGATAAGATAAATGTAATAAATAATTTACTTGAAAAAGTGGATACCCTTATAATAGGTGGAGGTATGAGTTATACTTTTGCCAAAGCTCAGGGATATACTATAGGAAATTCCATGGTGGAAGAGGATAAAATAGAATATGCTGGAGAAATGATAGATAAAGCAAGGGTTAAAAAAGTAAAGTTACTTTTACCTGTAGACAATGTAGCGGCAGATAAGTTCGATGCAAATGCGAAACCCATTGTTACAGAAACGGAAAATATAGAGGAAGGGTATATGGGGTTGGATATTGGACCTAAAACATGTAAATTGTATGAAAATGCAATAGCAGATGCTAAAACTATAGTTTGGAATGGGCCTATGGGGGTGTTTGAATTTAAGAATTTTGCCAATGGTACCTTTGCCGTAGCTAAAGCCATGGCAGAATCAAATGCTACTACAATTATAGGTGGTGGAGACAGTGCAGCAGCTGTTAATCAATTTGGGTTTGGCAGCAGGATGACACATATATCTACTGGCGGCGGTGCTTCTCTGGAATTTTTGGAAGGGAAGGAATTGCCTGGAATAGCAGCACTTAATGATAAATAACAATGAGCGGGGATTAGAATTAAAGCTTAGTATATTTAATATTTGAACTTTGATTAAAAAGAGGAGGGTTTGATATAAATGAGAAAACCAATAATAGCTGGAAATTGGAAAATGAATAAAACCTTAGATGAGGCGTTGAAGTTGGTAGAGGAATTGAAACCTCTTGTAAAGAATGCAAAATGTGATGTAGTGATATGTCCTCCGTATGTTTGTTTAAGTGAAGTAATAAAGGCAGTAAAAGGAACTAATATAAAGGTTGGGGCACAGAATATGCACTACGAGGAAAGCGGTGCCTATACCGGTGAAGTATCTCCACATATGCTTAGATCCATTGGGGTAGATTATGTTATAATTGGGCATAGTGAGAGAAGACAATATTTTGCTGAAACGGATAAGAGTATTAACAAAAAAATTAAAAAGGCCTTTGAGTATGATATGATTCCAATAGTCTGCTGTGGAGAGACATTGGATGAGAGAGAATTGAATATTACCCATGAAGTTTTGGGGAAGCAAGTAAAATTAGATCTGGCAGGTATTGAAAATGAAAAAATTGAAAAGCTGGTAGTTGCTTATGAACCCATATGGGCTATAGGAACAGGCAGAACGGCAACGGATGAACAGGCAAATGAAACCATAGGCTATATAAGAAGTGTAATAGCTTCAATGTATGGAAAAGAAACTGCGGAAAAAATAAGAATTCAATATGGTGGTTCTGTGAAACCATATACGATAAAAGCACAGATGGCACAGCCTGAGATAGATGGGGCCTTAGTTGGAGGAGCAAGCTTAAAATCAGCTGATTTTTCAGCGATAGTAAATTATTGAAAAAATTTATTTGAGCTCTTTTAAAAGTTTTGGAGGTAAAAATGAAAAAAAATCCAGTAATACTTATAATATTAGATGGTTTTGGAATTTCTGAAAAAAAAGAAGGAAATGCAGTCAGAGCAGCGTATAAACCTAATTTTGATAAATATATTAAACAATATCCTCATACTGAGTTGTCAGCAAGTGGATTGAGTGTGGGATTGCCGGAGGGTCAGATGGGCAATTCAGAAGTAGGACATTTGAATATAGGTGCGGGGAGAATAGTATATCAGGATTTATCCAGAATTACAAAATCTATAGAAGATGGAAGTTTTTTTGATAATAAATCTTTAAATAAAGCCATGGATAATGTTATTGAAAACAATTCAGATCTTCATCTGCTGGGACTTGTATCAACTGGAGGAGTACATTCTCATATGGATCATCTAAAGGGACTTCTGCAGCTTGCCAAGAGAAGGGGTATTAATAGAGTATATATTCATGCTTTTACAGATGGAAGAGATGTTCCGCCATCTTCAGCTGCCAGCTATATAAGAGATATAAGTCAATATATGGATGACATTGGAGTGGGTAAAATAGCGACAGTATCAGGTAGATATTATGCTATGGATAGAGATAAGAGATGGGAAAGGGTAAAATTGGCATACAATGCACTGGTGTATGGCAAAGGGAATAAAGCTAATAGTGCATTGGAAGCTATAGAGAATTCTTATGAAAATGGCAAGACGGATGAATTTATAGTTCCAGCTGTGATCGAGACGAAGGGAGTTCCTGTAACCACTATAAAGAATGGAGATTCTGTGATATTTTTCAACTTCAGACCGGATAGGGCAAGACAGCTTACAAGAGCCATAAATGATAATACTTTCGATGGCTTCAAAAGAGATAGACTCAATCTGGAATTTGTAACCATGACTGATTATGATGCTACTATAGAAAATGTAGATGCAGCTTTCCAGAATGAATATTACAAAAACACTCTGGGAGAATATGTGAGTAATATGGGAAAAAATCAATTGAGAATAGCGGAAACCGAAAAGTATGCACATGTTACTTTCTTTTTCAATGGAGGAGTTGAAGTGCCAAATAGGAATGAAGACAGGGTGCTTATACCTTCACCTAAAGTTGCCACTTATGATTTAAAGCCTGAAATGAGTGCTAGAGAAGTTACAGCTCAATTATTAGATAGATTAGATATGGATAAATACGATATGATAATATTGAATTTTGCAAATCCAGATATGGTAGGGCATACAGGAGTTTTTGAGGCGGCTAAAGCGGCCATAGAAGCGGTAGATGAATGTCTGGGCAAAATTGTGAATAAAGTATTAGAGAAAGATGGAACTGTATTTATAACTGCAGATCATGGGAATTCTGAACAGATGATAGATTATTCTACACAAAAGCCTATGACAGCTCATACCACTAATAAGGTACCGTTTGTATATATATCAAAAAATACAAATCCCTTAAGGAAAGATGGCATATTAGCTGATATTGCACCTACGATGCTAGAAATTATGGGACTTGAAAAACCTGAAGAAATGACAGGTAAAAGTCTTATTTTGAAATAATATGTTTATTTGAAAGGAGTTGAGAAGGCCATTATTTTTCATAATGGCTGGTGTTTATGAAAAATTATATAGAAATAGTGGATGTAACGGCAAGACAAATACTTGATTCAAGATCAAATCCTACTGTAGAAGTAGAAGTTGTACTGGAGGATGGCACTATGGGAAAAGCAGCAGTACCGTCTGGGGCATCTACAGGAGAGTTTGAAGCTGTAGAACTCAGGGATGGAGAGACTGAGAAGTACAAAGGGAAAGGTGTACTAAAAGCTGTAGATAATGTGAACAATTACATAGCAGAAGAACTTATAGGGATGAATTCATTTGATCAGGTGTTGATAGATAAAACAATGATAGAATTGGACGGAACTGATAATAAAGGGAAATTAGGGGCCAATGCCATGCTTGGCGTATCTCTTGCATGTGCGAGAGCTGCAGCTGAATATTTGGGATTAAGTCTTTATCAATATATAGGAGGGGTAAATGCAAAAGTTCTTCCTGTACCGATGATGAATATATTAAATGGAGGGAAACATGCAGATAACAATGTAGACCTTCAGGAGTTCATGATAATGCCTGCAGGGGCACCAAGTTTTAGTGAGGCTCTTAGAATGGGTTCAGAAGTTTATCATACGTTAAAATCCATATTAAAATCCAAAGGGTATGACACCGGGGTAGGTGATGAGGGTGGATTTGCTCCAAATTTAAAATCCAATGAAGAGGCAATACAAGTTATAGTTGAGGCCATAGAAAAAGCTGGATACAAGCCGGGAAAAGATATATATATAGCATTGGACCCTGCTTCATCTGAATTCTATGAAGATGGAAAATATAATCTAAAAAGCGAGGGAAAAGTTTTAACTCCTGAAGAAATGGTGAATTTCTATGTTGAAATTACGGAAAAATATCCTGTGATTTCACTGGAGGATGGAATGGCTGAAGAAGATTGGGAAGGATGGGCAATGCTTACTGAAAAATTGGGAAATAAAATACAATTAGTGGGTGATGACCTTTTTGTAACAAATACTAAGAGGTTGAAAAAGGGCATATCTAAAAAGGTTGCAAATTCTATACTTATAAAATTAAATCAAATAGGAACCCTTACAGAAACATTAAATGCCATAGAAATGGCAGAAAGAGCCGGTTATACTGCAGTGGTATCCCATAGATCCGGTGAAACAGAGGATACAACTATTGCGGATCTGGTGGTAGCAGTAAATGCAGGTCAGATAAAAACCGGGGCTCCAGCCAGAAGCGAGAGGGTGGCAAAATACAATCAACTTTTAAGAATAGAAGAGGAATTAGGAGAAGCAGCTGAGTATAGAGGATTGGATGCACTTTATAGTATCAGGTAATTTTTAGGGACGGTGGAGTTTGATTATAAGTGCCTGGACTTCACCGTTTAAGTTTTATAAGAGATTTTATAAATTGAAATTAGTATTTATATATGTTAATATTAATTATATGTAGATTCAGGAAGATAATACTTTGCATGTAGTGGCAGGAGGTGAAGGGCCATGAATATTTTTTTAATGATTTTACAATTGATAATAGGAATTATGCTTGTGGCAGTAGTTCTTATGCAGCCAGGAAAAACCAATGGACTAAGTGGTTTCATATCTGGAGGTGTAGCTGAAAGCTTTTATTCAAGAAATAAGTCCAGGACATCAGAAGCCATGCTGTCCAGATTAACTGTTTTTTTGGCTATAGTATTTGCAGTTATATGTATAATTCAAAATTTAATGAAATAGCTATATTTGGAAGGAGTTTATATGAATAGAGTATGATTTACTCTATTTATTTTTTATAGAGATTTAAATACATTTGTTCTTAATATTGAATATTTTTTTCCTTTAATGTCAATATAATAAAAGGTGGTGAAAAGATGAATATAAAAGAAGCAATTATAAATTTTATGAAAGAACAAGCATACAAGCCTATGACAGTAAAAGAATTGAGAAAAGTATTTTGTATAAAGAAGAGTGAAATAGAGGATTTTAAAAAAATTATAGATCAGCTGGAAAAGGAAGGATCGGTAATTAGAACACGTACAAATAGATATGGATTACCTGACAAGATGGGGCTTGTTACGGGTAGATTTCAGGGTCACCAAAAGGGGTATGGGTTTGTTATACCGGATAATGAAAGAATGGATGTATTTGTATCTTCTTCTTTCTTGAATGGTGCCATGAATGGAGATAAAGTTGTAGTCAAAGTAATTAAAGAGGAGAATAACGGAAAAAAGTGTGAGGGCGAAATAATAAGAATACTTGAAAGAGCAAATAAGACAATAATAGGTACTTTTGAGGATAGTAAAAATTTCGGCTTTGTTGTCCCGGAGGAAAAGCGTATATGTCAGGATGTATTTATACCTAAAGAGTGTAAAAAAGGTGCAAAAACAGGAGATATAGTGACTGTTCAAGTGACCAAGTGGTCTGATAATAGAAGGAATCCAGAGGGAAAAATAATAGATATTTTAGGCAAAAGAGGAGAAAAGGGAATAGACATATTGACTATAATAAAGAAAAATAATCTTCCAGAAGAATTCCCGGCAAAGGTTTTGTCCTATGCAGAAAATATACCTGTGGAAATACCTGAGAGTGAATATAAAAGAAGAGTTGATCTGAGAAATGTCATTACAGTCACTATAGATGGTGAAGATGCTAAAGATTTAGATGATGCTGTATCTTTAAGAAAGCTTGAAAATGGCAATTATTATCTAGGAGTTCACATAGCTGATGTATCACATTATGTGAATGAAAAAAGTCCTCTGGATAAAGAAGCGTTAAAAAGAGGAAATTCAGTATATCTTATAGACAGAGTTATACCAATGCTTCCACGAAAATTATCCAATGGCATCTGCAGTTTAAATCCTAATGAAGATAGGTTGACTTTAAGCTGTCTTATGGAAATAGATAGAAAAGGAAAAGTATTAAAACATAATATTGTGGAGAGCATAATAAGAAGCAATGAGAGGATGACCTATACAGATGTCACTAAAATACTTAAAAATGAGGATGCAGAAGTTATAAAAAGGTATGATTATCTTGTAGATACATTTAAACTCATGGAAGAACTTTGCAAGATCTTAAATAGAAAAAGAAAGATAAGGGGTGCTATAGACTTTGACTTTGAAGAATGTAAAATAACGCTGGATTCATTGGGAGTACCCGTAAAAATTGAACCCTATGAGAGGGGAATATCAAATAGAATAATAGAAGAATTTATGTTAGTATGTAATGAGACCATAGCAGAGCATATGTTTTGGACTAGTATACCCTTTGTATACAGAATACATGAGGATCCAGATGAGGAAAAATTAATGCGTTTTAACGAATTTGTCCATAATCTGGGTTATGCAGTTAAGTGGGGGCAGGAAATTCATCCTAAGGCTCTTCAGGATATTATAGAAAAAGTAAGGGGGAAGAAGGAGGAAACAGTGGTAAGCACACTGCTGCTTCGTTCTATGAAACAGGCCAGATATTCACCAGAATGTGTAGGCCATTTTGGACTGGCAGCCAGGTATTACTGCCATTTTACTTCACCCATAAGAAGATACCCTGATTTAATTATTCACAGGATAATTAAGGAGTTTATAAATGGGAAGTTAAATGAAATCAGAATAAAAAAGTTAGCTAAAGAAGTTGAGTATGCATCAAGACAGTCTTCTGATACAGAGAGATTGGCTCAAGATGCTGAGAGAGAAGTAGACGATCTTAAAAAGGCAGAGTATATGAGCAAGAGAATCGGCGAAGAATATGATGGTATAGTATCTTCAGTTACTAATTTTGGGATGTTTGTTGAACTTCCAAATACAGTTGAAGGACTGATTCATATTAGCACTTTAGAGGATGATTATTATCTATATGATGAAAAGCATCTGAGCCTCATGGGGGAAAAAACCAGGAATATATACAAATTGGGAGATGAAGTGAAAATTCGTGTGTTAAAAGTGGATATGTTCGCACACGAAATATATTTCGAATTAGTAGGAAGAAACAGTTTAGATAAAAATTGAACACTGAAATAAAAGGGGGATTGTGATATTATCATGCTTAAAAAAAAGTCCAGTAATAAAACTCTTGCTGAAAATAGAAAGGCAAGACATGACTATTTTATTGAAGAGACTATAGAAGCTGGAATAGAATTGGTTGGAACGGAAGTCAAATCTATAAGAGAGGGCAAGTCCAATTTAAAAGATAGCTATGGAGAAATAAGAAATGGAGAAATATTTATAAGGAATATGCACATAAGTCCCTATGATAAAGGAAGTATTTTTAATAAAGATCCTTTAAGAGACAGAAAATTACTTCTTCATAAGAAAGAAATAATGAAATTGGCTGGATACACTACCCAGCAGGGATATACACTTGTTCCATTATCTCTTTACCTTAAACATGGAAGGGTGAAGGTAAATTTAGCAGTTGTAAAGGGGAAGAAAAATTACGACAAAAGAAATGCACTTTTAGAGAAAGCAGCCAAGAGAGATATAGACAGGCAGATGAAACAAAAGTATAGATAGGAGATCAAGTGATTCTCGAGTTCAGGTTAGCTTTTTGTTTTATAAGATATCTGAGGGATACCTTAAATAGAGATTTAGGTGAAAATATTCATATTTAAAGTGAATGGTACAGGAAAAGCTGTGAACTGCTCAGTATCCCTCATTGTACAATATATAACCAACCTAGAGTTTAAGAATTTTTGGGTACGGTTTTCCAGTCGTCTAAAAATCTTTGAATTCCTATATCAGTTAGAGGATGTTTAATCATTTGCATTAAAACTTTATAGGGAACTGTTGCAATGTCTGATCCTGCTTTTGCAGCATTTATAACATGGAGAGGTCCTCTTATGCTGGCTGAGATAATTTTTGTGGTGATATTGTGAAGCTTAAATATGGGAACTATCTCTTCTATGAGTTCAATTCCGTTTATTCCAATGTCATCTAATCTGCCCAAGAAAGGACTTACGTAAGTTGCACCGGCCCTTGCAGCAAGTAATGCCTGGCAGGCAGAGAAAACCAATGTTATGTTGGTCTTTATATCGATTTTTGAAAGAATCTTTACAGCTTTTAAACCTTCAGAGGTCATGGGAATTTTTACTACTATATTCCTGTGTATTTTAGCTAATTCTTTAGCTTCTTCTACCATTTTATCAGCCTCGAGACTTATAACTTCTGCACTTATGGGACCATCTATTATGGTGGTTATTTCTTTTACAACTTCCCTGAAATTTCTACCTTCCCTTGCAATTAAAGAAGGATTTGTAGTAACCCCACAGATTACACCCATTTCATTGGCCTTTCGTATTTCATCTACGTTGGCAGTATCTATAAATAATTTCATATTTTCAAACCTCCTTGAAATCAATGAATAATAGATCTAGAAATCATAATTATCTTCCAATAAATTACTAAGTTCGTTATTATTGAGTACATCTAATTCATCTTCCTTTTCTTTACTATCTGTATCTAGATCAATAATAACACTTCTTTTTTTATTTCTTGATAATTTTCTTTTATTTTTATCCTCTAAAGCCATCTTTATTAAATTTATTGATTCTGTAGGAGTTTCACATCCTCCAAGAATTACTATATTATTTTTCTTATTATATGTTATATATGTACTTCTATAAACTTCAAATAATTTAGTCACTTCATATGGATCATACCCGTCAATTTTTAAATTGATCCCCAAATAATCACAATCATATACATCTGGTTGAACAAACACACTATTTTTTATTGCCAGATCAACAGCAGTTTTAACATCTTTTAACCCATCGTACAATTTTAAAATAAGTCCTGACCCATCTGCTGTATTTATTTTGAATGAATCTTTATTATCAATGGTACCATAGGCATGGATACCTATTATGTTATATGCCAGATCCAAGCTTTCAATTACTTCATTATTAATTTCTTTATACGTGTTCCTTTTATTATTATCTACAAATTTAACGTCATTTATTAAATCCATTATACTATTTATATCATTCCAACATTCCAGTGTATTTTTAAATGCTAACTCGTCTTCTTTTAAACTGGGTAAAATAGCCACTACATTTATTTTAGAATTTGGTAACACTTTTTTTACTATTTGTACAAAGGTTTTTATTGCCCCAGAACCTGTCCCTCCAGCCATAGTTGTAAGTACTACAACCACTTCTGTCAAAGGGTATTTGCTCAATAATGTTCCTATAGCATTAGCATTATCTTTTATCATTTCTTTGGATTTAGATCTGTCTCTTCCTGAACCATCTGTTCCTGGGTACAAATATACATTTTTTGTCATATCTGCATTTTTTAATGGCTTAATATCAAATAAACTGCTATTTATAAATAATCCATTGTATCTTGGATTCCTGTTTAGTAATCCATCTACAATGTTCCCAGCACCTTGACCTAGTGAAACCAATAACATTTTGCCTTTTTCCATAATTAATCACCCTTAGTATATTTTATATATATATTATCGAAAAAAGTCAGAGTAACATTATATTTTTTAAACTAATAATATTTTTTACTTAAGCTTATCTTCTAGTTGCTCGAAAAAAGAAAAAGGGGGATTAATTATTATGGATAATAAAGATAAATATATAGATACACAAAAAGTTGATCATAGAATTCAAAATAAGAAAAGAGGCGAAATACTGTACTATTCTATTGATCAGGTTGCTAATCTGTTGAATGAAAATATTAATAACATAAAATATTATACAAATATATTTGACGATCTTCTAAAAATTCAAATAGTAGATAAAGAATTGCGTTATACTGATGCTGATATCGATAAATTAGAGTTTTTGATAAAATTAAAAAATAGGGGCATGTCTCTTAAAGAAATTCAAGATTATTATAGCAAATTACCTTTGAATGATAATGAAGTTCAGCATCCAGGAAGTAATTTATTATCTGTTGAAGAACTTATTGATTCAATTAAAGAAGAACAACGAATTCAATTTGATAATTTTAAAATTCAGTTAAATGATGATATACAAAAGGTCAATTTATTATATATTAAAAATATTACCTCAGCAATTATTGAGGCTCAAAATAAAAGCCTTGATAAATTCAAACAGGATTTATTTGAGGAAATTAAAGAATATCTAAATTCTAAATTTGATAAAATTGATGAAATTAACTTAGATTTACACAACCAGTTTATTGACAAGATGACAAAATTTATATCTAAAAAAATTGATAGTAAAAATGACGAATTAAAACTTAATTTACAAGATAATTTTAATGGATTTTTTCAATCATGTTTAACTAATAGTGAACATTTAATAAAGGAAGTTAAAGGTTTTAAAAAAGTTATAAAGGATGCGTATTATACTCAATACCAAGTAGAAATGGATAATGCCAATAAAGGATTTTTGAATAAGTTATTTCAAATATTTAAATTCAGATAAAATTTAAAGAGATTAATTTTTTATATTCTTGTCCTAATAAAGAGAAAAATTTTAAACATTTTTAGTAGTATGGCGAAAAAATGTATGTCAAATAGTTTTTAGATATTGATATGTATGGTGGAGGCGAGGAGAATCGAACTCCTGTCCGAAAATGGAAACATTTGAGCATCTCCGAGTGCAGTCCCTAGTTTGACATTCCCTCCTTCAGACGCTTAAGGACAGGCTTCTGAATTCAGTAGCTTCATAATTTCCGTTTCCAGGTCAAAGCTTTGCTGGACTCGGTACCCCGCTGTCGGCGCCAGACACTGGAGCGCGGGAAATCCAGGCTGACGGCTAGCAGACTATGCTGCTAAAGCTAAATTTTCGTTATTATTTGCGTTTAAATTTAATCCCATAGTTTTTTAACGCGGGTCCACAGGTTCCCTCGACTCGCTTCTCAAACACATCTCATCCCCGTCGAAACCATTGCGCCCCCAGGTTATAAGATATATTGCTCTAATACTGCATACAGCAACAAACTGATGCAGTATTAAATTATATCATCTAACCTTCAATAAGTCAACTTAAAAATTTTATATTCATATTAAAAATGATGCAAATATAGTAGTTACCACTAAGCCTATTATAACTGGTATTAGATTTCTTTTGGCAAGTTCAAAGGGATTTACCTTACATATAGCTGCAACAGGTATTACAGCCCAGGGAATTATAGTTCCGCCTCCAACCCATATACCTGCTATTTGGCCCATAGCTGTCAATGTAGATACACCGCCTCCTATTGCTGTGGAAAATAATTTTGCTATAGATCCTACTAGTGGTATACCTGAAAACCCTGAACCGTCCAGTCCCGTTATAGCACCAACCGCAGTTAAAGTACCAGATGCCAGAAGAGGATTGGCAGGCGCTATATTTGAGAAAGCTACTCCCAGGTCATTGACAATGCCGTTAGAGGATGCAGGAAGTACCTTTCCAAATATTTCAGTGAAAGCTGAATCTCCGAGGTAAAAAAAGGCTGCTATAGGAATGACTATACCAAATATTTTGAATCCGAATATAAGGCCGTCTACAATATGAGAGGTGATTTTTTCGAGACATCTTTTACGGTAAGCTATAATTGAAATCAAGCTCAAAATGAACACAGCAGTTCCACCTATTAAAGCTGTTGCATCTCCTCCCTGAAGTTTGAATATATACATAAGTACTATATCCGACAGAAATATAGCTATTGTCAATATGGTCAGTAATTTTCTCAAAAAACGTGGTATGACAATAGTGTTTTTTTCTCTTTCCATTATCATTTCTTCTTTTTGAAAGCTCATGTCTATATTTCCATTTTTCATATCTCTTCTCAGCATATAAAAAGCTGTGATTGTAGTGACTGCTCCCATTATTATGGTTAAAGGTATACTTGCAGATATAACACTGGAAACTTTTATTCCTGCCGCATCAGCTGTGAGTTTTGGAGCTGCTTGTATTATGAAATCACTGGACAGAGCTATACCATGGCCAAATAAGTTCATGGCTACTGCAGCACCTATAGGCGGAAGACCTACTTTTTTAGCTATAGGTAAGAATAATGCTCCTATTAAGGCTACAGCAGGAGATGGCCAGAAAAACCAGGACAGGGCCATCATGATGATGCCTATAATCCAATAGCACATCCAATAGGATTTCATTATTTTTTTAAAGGGAGATACCAGTTCTTTATTTATTCCAACGACAACCATAACGTTGCTCATAGCGGTTATTATAGATATTATAAAAATCGTAGGCATAAGCTCTTTAGTAGCATAGACAAAACTGTTAAAAATCCCCATGACGGATTTAGGTATGGAATTTGTTGCAAATATGCCCAATATGAAAATCCCAATTATGCATATAAGTGATATGTCTCGTTTAAATGCCATGGCTATAATTATTATGAAAATAAAAATTATATAGATGTAGTGTAGGTTTGTCAGTAAAATGTTCATACATGACCTCCGCATAAAATGAGTATATTATCAATTTATGCAGAAAAATTTTTTGGGGTGATTAAAAATTTTTTAATTTGCTAAATATGAATCTTTAATAACATGGTGTTTTAGAATTAAAAGAAAAAGCCACCAGTTAAAAGCTGGTGGAAATTTATTATAAAATGAGTAATAAAGAATAATTCAATATGGTCTTACAACTTTAATTATTTTACAGATAAATTCTTTACAATAGCTTTTTCAAATATTTCAAGACCTGCATTGACCTGCTCGTCAGTCATACAAAGCGGAGCTAATAGTCTGATAACATTTCCATAAGTACCTGCATTTTCAAGTATCAAACCCATTTTAGCTGCATCGCTAATTATTGCACTAACTATTGCTGGATTTGGTGTCTTAGATTTTTTGTCAGTTACGAATTCAATGCCGATCATTGAACCAATACCTCTTACATCTCCAACTACATCGTATTTTTCTTTCCATTGGTTATATCCTTCTGTTATTTTGGAACCTATTTTAAGTGCTTTTCCTGGAAAATCTTCTCTTTCCATGATTTCGATAACTTTTAATGCTGCTGCACAACCAAGTGGGTTTCCGCCATAAGTACCACCTATTGTACCTGATGGTACTCCATCAAATATTTCCTTTCTAGCTGTGATTGCACTCATTGGAACACCGCAGGCTATTGATTTAGCCATTGTGATGATATCTGGTTCGCAACCTGCTTCTTTCCAATAATCTGAAACGAACATTCTTCCCGATCTGGAGAAGCCGCTTTGAACTTCATCAGCTATGAGCATTATCCCATTTTCGTCACATATTTTTCTAACTTCTTTAACCCATTCAATGGGAGCTGGAACAAACCCACCTTCACCTTGTATTGGCTCAACAACTATAGCAGCACAATAATCAGCTGGAGTTAATTCGATAAGTGCATTTTTTAATTTGCCTATATAGTAATCGATGGCATCTGATTCTGTCATTCCTTCTGGTCTTCTATAGAGGTAAGGGAATTCCACTCTGTATATGCCGTCTGGGAAAGGTCCCTGAGCAATAGCATAACTTTTTTTACCAGTCATAGCCATTGTATAGTTTGTTCTTCCGTGGAAGGCACCTGAAAAGACTATTATGTTTGGCCTTTTTGTGAAAGCTTTAGCGATTTTTACAGCGTTTTCATCAGCTTCTGATCCGCTATTGATAAACATGGTATTTCTAACAGTACCTTTTACCGGCACGATTTTATTTAGTTTTTCTGCCAGTGAAACATAACCTTCATGAGTAGTAATGTTAAACATTGCATGACAAAATTTATCAGCTTGTTTCTTGATAGCATCAATAACTTCAGGATTACTGTAACCAAGGTTAGTTACTCCTACCCCGCCAACCCAGTCAAGGAACTTGTTTCCATCTGGATCCTCGAACATTGCACCTTCTGCCCTAGACATAACAGCAGGATAACCGCATTTGATTGCAGCTGCACATGCAGCTGATCTTCTATCTATAATAGCCTGCCCCTTAGGTCCAGGGAGTGTTTTAGTGATAATTTTTGGTAGTTCATTTGATAATTTCATTTTTTAGACTCTCCTTAAAAATTTATATACTTTTACTTTTAATTTTGCATCTGATGATAAGAAATTATTGTAGGTAATAAAAATGTCTACTAAAAAAGAGAAATATAAGTATGGTTAAATTTTAAATGTGAATGCATTCACTAATGTTTATGAGCAAAAAGAATGCCAAAAAAGGAAAAGTCTAAATATTTAGGCTTTTGTAGTAATTAAAGAATTTAAGATCACGAAAAATTGATATCTTAAGAAAATAAAATTCAATTATGAATAAAAATTTTATTGCCTTCAGCGAATTGGGAATGAGCCACAAATATTTAATCAATTATTTAATCAATCTATTCATTTATGAAAATGAATATTCATTTGTGAATAAATTTTATTAAAATTTATTAAATCATAAAATGAAATTCACATTATAATATTGAGATATTAAGTAAACCTGGTATTTTAATGCAGTATTTACAGGAATGGCATAATAATTGCTTAAAATAATAGTACACTCTATTTGGAGGGCAAAATATATAATATAATGAAAAATCTCTATAGTTTAATCATTTCGCATCTCATAAAAATAAATTTCCTTGATATTACAGAATTGGTTTTCCAAATTGGTTATATTTCAATATATAAGAATACTGATATAATAGAATTACGATAGAAAATAGATAATTTATAGATATTTTGAAAGTAAATGTAAAAAAGTACATATAAATACTTATTCTTTATAAAAGGATCAATTATGGGGGGATTCACATTGGATAATTCAATAGATTCGAGTTCCATTCCGGCAGTACTTTATAAAGTTACGGAGCAGCGAATAATTCCTAATAAGAAAGCATGTAGGATACTGAAGGATAATTTATCTATTGAAAAAAATCTAAAAAATATACTTAGGTATTCTTCAAAGAAAGAGTTTACGGAATACTTAAAAAATATTTATATAATTGGAGAAAATGAAAATTTAATATCTGTTTATTTTTTACCATTTGATAAATTAGACGGTTATGAAATAGCTATTCTTCAGGATATTAGCATGTCTTTAATTGAAACTATAAAAACTAAAAGTGATAATGTGATGAATCTTGTGGAAGATGATAATGAGGACATTATTGTAACTGACGGGGAGGGTGTTATTTTAAATATCAGTAATTTTTTCGAGAAATTTTATGATATAAAAAAACAGGATCTATTAGGGAGAAATGTATTTGAGTTGGAAAAATTACGTGTGTTTTATCCTTCAGCTACTGTAAAGGTTTTAAGAACAAAGCAAAAAATTACAATGCTTCAAAAAAATAAGTTAAATAATGAAATTTTAGTTACTGCTATTCCTATAAAGGATGCTAATGGCTGTATAGTAAAGGTAGTCTGTTTTTCCTATTATGTGCAAACATTTGTAGAGATAAAAAAACAGTTTGAAGTTTTAGAAAGAAATGGTAAAGTTTATACTAAAAAATTGAGGCATTTAGTTGATAAAGGAATAAATCCTAATCTTATGATGGGTAAAAATAAAGAGATGAAAAAGATATTTAATCTTATTACTAAAGTTGCAGATTTTGATGTAAATTTTTTAATTACTGGAGAAACTGGTGTGGGAAAAAGTTATTTTGCAAAGTTAATTCATAGTTTAAGTAAAAGGTCAAAAAGACAGTTTATAGAGCTAAATTGTGGTGCTATACCAGAACATCTTTTGGAGTCTGAGCTATTTGGATATGAAGGAGGAGCTTTTACAGGGGCTAGAAAAGAAGGAAAGTTAGGGTTGATAGAATTGTCTGATAATGGAACCCTTTTTTTGGATGAGATAGGTGATCTTCCTTTAAATTTGCAAGTGAAATTACTTAAAGTTATTCAGGATAAAACTTTTAATAGAATAGGGGGAACTAAAATTATTAAAGTAAATTTTCGCCTTATAACAGCAACAAACCAGGATTTAAGAAAATTAATCAAGGAAAAAAAATTTAGGGAAGATTTGTTTTATAGATTAAACGTAGTCAGTATTAATATTCCACCTCTTAGAGAGAGAAAAGAGGATATACCGGATATGATTTCGTATTTTGTGAGAAAAATTAATGAAAAATATGGTTTAAATAAAAGCTTTAATCCAGAAGCTGTTGATATGCTGATTAACTGCAAATGGCCGGGTAACATAAGAGAACTGGAAAATACTATTGAGAGGATTTTATTGTTGTCAGATGATGATATCATTAACAAGAGATTTTTAGAAGACAATGTGAAAAATAAATATGAAAAAGATTCTAATACTAAAAATGTTTCTCTAAAAGAACAATTGAATAATTATGAAGGAAAATTAATTTTGAAAGCCCTTGAAAAATATAAAACGACTGTAAAAGTAGGACAAGTATTGGGCATTAGTCAGGCTACAGCTGCGAGGAAGATAAAAAAGTATACCCACAGCTATTCATAAATGAATATATTAAATTATAAATGAATAAATTTGTATACATTGGTTGGGAGGAGATGATGATAGGATTAAAGCTATTCGTAAATGAATTATGAAACTATGTAAGAATATATTTGTATACTGTAGTATAAATGATTTTTGTAGTTTATACATATTTGGAATATATCTTGCTAAACGTTAATGTATGGATGCATTCACTATGTAACTATTTTAATAAAATATGTATTTTTAAGCAGCAAGCGTTCTGATAAATTAAATGACGATAATTAATGAGGAGGATATTTAAAACATGTCAGACAAAGAGATAAGAGATTATATTGACACGGTAAAAGAGGCAAGGGATTATATTAGCAGGGTATTGGAAAAGGTGAGGAAAAGAGATAAGGATGAGCCTGAATTCCTACAAACAGTAGAAGAAGTTTTAGGATCCATAGGACCAGTATTTGAGAAGCATCCTGAATATATGGAACAAAATCTTTTGGAAAGATTCTGTGAACCTGAAAGACAGATAGTTTTTAGAGTTCCCTGGGTAGATGACAATGGCAAGGTACAGGTCAACAGGGGATTTAGAGTCCAATTTAACGGCTGCATAGGACCATATAAGGGAGGACTTAGATTTCACTCATCTGTTTATATAGGCATTATTAAATTTTTAGGATTCGAACAAATACTCAAAAATTCACTTACAGGCCTTCCAATAGGTGGAGCTAAGGGTGGTTCTGACTTTGATCCAAGAGGTAAATCCGATAATGAAGTAAGAAGATTCTGCG
>NZ_JAJJPB010000002.1:0-297414 GCF_020908015.1 Clostridium aromativorans | reverse complement strand
CTGATTTTAGAATACATCATATATAATAATTCGTCAAGTAGTTATTATTTTAGGCATCGAACCTAAAATAACAAGGACTATTCATCTCCCACTTATACAAGATAGGAGAATTACGCCCTTTTTGTTAAAATTTAAATCGGCTGCACTGCTTTTGAAACTAATAGTTGAAATACCAAATACAACTGCAAAAAACAAAGATAATATTATTTTACTTTTGTTTTTCACTTTATGCTTTTACCCTGGTGATTCAAATAGGGCCGTCACACTAATTGATTAGTGCAGCAGCCCCTATATTTTTACCTACCCCCATTATGACCTGGGGTGAGACTTTTTATAAACTTCAGCAATTTTATTTCTTTTCAAAACCGACGAATAAATCTGGGTTGCGGAAAGATCTTTATGGCCCAAGAGCTCTTGTACAGATTTAATATCCGCTCCATTTTGAAGTAAATGCACGGCAAAAGAATGTCTTAATGTAAAGGCATTTATATTTTTATCTATTTTAGCTTCTTTTGCATAGTATTTTATTATTTTCCAAAATCCCTGCCGGCTCATTTTTACTCCCTTTAGATTTAAAAATAAAATATCCAAATTATATACATTTAATTCCGGCCTTATATCTAAATATTTTTTTAAATATTTCACAGCTACAGAACCTATAGGCACTATTCTCTCATTATTCTTGGAATTACTACATTTTACATATGATAATTTTAGATTTATATCATATAACGTAAGATTTAGAAGTTCCATTACTTTCATTCCAGCAGCATACATCACCTCAAGCATAGCCTTATCCCTTATCCCCTTGTCAGTGCTTAAATCCGGCGATGAAAGGAGCTTGTCTACTTCTTCTATAGTCAATACCTCCGGTACATTATGCACTATTTTGGGAATTTGATAGTATAAAATCGGGTTTTCATTTACAATTCCCTTAAGCATGAGATATTTGTAAAAATTTCTAAGGGATACAATATTTCTAACTATTGAAGATACGGCTTTGCCTGCTTTCTGAAGATACTGTACATAAGCCATTATAGATATAATCTCTACTTTTTCTACACTCTCTTTTCTATCCTTTATAAAATTAAAAAATTTATCTATATCTCTTACATATGCATCCATAGTATTTTTACTCATATGCTTTTTTTCCAGTTCTTTTGTATAAGCCAATAAAAGGCCATTCAAAATTATCACCCGCTCTTTGAAGTTATAATTTTAAAATTTCAGAAATTCGTTGAAAACATTAATATAATTGTATATCAGATCCACATTTTTGCTGAATATACCATTTACCAGTATGCTGTTGTCGTAAGAATGGGGTTCAATAATAAAATTATATAAAATAGTATCTATAAACTTAGGCAAAAATATTCCAAAAAATATCAATATAAAAAAGCACTTTAATACCCCTATAATAAAATTTGATTCCTGCTCATTAAATATCATAATAATATCCCTTCAAAGCTGGCTACAACAAGTTTAACCATATTTGGAGTTAAATAAGCTTCCATAAAAAAACCCACACACATTACCATGGATACCATTAGAAAAGACATAGAATAAGAGGTAATACTGACTAAAATATGTGATTTCCATTGAAGTCTCGCTCTATCTTTAAAAATCATAAGTGAAAATTCCATAGCAAGTACAGATGAAAGTATTATGCAGGGTATGTATATTATATTCTGGGGCAAAACCCCCAATAGTGAAATCCACATTCCTTTTATTCCTAATTGGCTTATTATAAAACTTATAGTAAATCCTATAGTAAATCCCTTTATTATATCTATAATAAGTATTATTGGTATTCCTATCATTGTAAGTCCTAAAAACCATATAGCCAAAATTACAGGAATATTATTTTTTAAAGTTTGAAGTAATATAGATTTATAATTTAAATCTCCAGAATTCACAGCAGTTGCAAAATTCTTAAGATAGCTTACGAGATCACTTTTTTCAAATCCTCCCATATATCTGACACTGTATATGCCCATCACTATACCTGTAAAAATACATAACAGGCTTATAACATACAGCCAAAAATTATTTTTAATATGTCTATTTATCAAACCTGAAACTTTATTTTCTAACACTATTTTATCCCCCTTTTGTCAATCATCTTCTCTCTAAATAATCTATGATCCACAAAAGAGTTATATGACTATATTATATCATCATAAAAGCACATATAGTCTTGGCATCTATTATTTCACCATTTTTTATCATATCTTTAATCTCACCTATTTTAACCTCTTTGATATTTATAAATTCATCTTCATCACCTATATCGTCTCTTCCCTTGTATAGATCCTCAGCCTTGAAAATATATATATATTCATCACAAAATCCAGGACTCGTGACTACCTTCCCAATATATTCAAATTTTCTTGCTTTATAACCTATTTCCTCCTCCAATTCTCTCATTCCGCAGGTCTTTATATCTTCATCCTTCTCAATTTTTCCTGCAGGTATTTCAAGAATATTTCTCTCTATAGGCTTTCTAAACTGTTCTACCATAAATACGGTATCACTATCTTTATAGGCCAGTATTGCCACACCGCCAGGATGATTCACTACTTCTCTCTTACTTTTTCTCCCATTTGGCAATACAACAGTTTGTAGATTGACCTCAATAATTTTACCGCTGTATATCATATCTTTTTTTATAGTTTTTTCAGAAAAATCCACCTTCATATCACTTCCAATACAAAATTATGCTGTTTTATAATTTATTCAAATAAAATTTCAAATTAATTATCGTTTTCAATTTTATACTTTACTATTACAATTGTCAATTATATTTGGTTTTCTATTTTTTTTACCAACTTTTTGTAATACCTTATAATTTCTTTTATCTCTTCTTCTCTATCTATATCATTTGATATTTTTTCTCTAAGCTCGTTTACTCTACTTATAATTAAATTCTGTATGTTTCTTATTTCTTCTAACTCCAACTCTATCTTCATTTGTTCATATAACCTCCTTGCAAAAACTTCCATTCATTTTATATAAAATGAACGGAAGTTTTCAAATTAATTGATTTTATCTTTATGTTTGTTAATATTTTCATATAACTCAAAATCTTTCTAATCATTGATAATATTTATTCTAAGATACTTTGTTCTTTAATCGAAGTTTGTCAGCCACCATGGCAATGAATTCGGAATTGGTTGGCTTTCCCTTGTCATTATGTATAGTATAGCCAAAGATTTTATTTATAGTTTCCACCTGACCTCTTGACCAAGCAACTTCGATGGCATGTCTGATAGCCCTCTCAACTCTACTGGCAGTTGTATTGTATTTTTTAGCTATAGAAGGATATAATTCCTTCGTAACTGCTGATAAAAGTTCCATATTATTTACAACCATAGTTATTGCCTCTCTTAAATACATATAACCTTTTATATGAGCTGGAACACCTATTTCATGAATTATATTGGTTATCTCCTGTTTCAAATCTGCAGGATCATCCTTGAAAGATTTTATTTCATCGTTGTCCACAAATAACGTATTTCTTTTAACTTCATCCCCTCCTATTATAACATTGTTGAACATCTGCCTTATTCTTCTCGTAAGTACATTCATATCAAAAGGTTTTATGACATAGTAATCTGCCCCTAAAGTTATGGCTCTCTGGGTTATCTTATCCTGTCCTACTGCAGACAAAACTATTATCCTTGGCATTGGATCCATATTCATAGTATTTAGTCTTTCCAAAACTCCCAGTCCATCAAGATGAGGCATTATTATATCAAGCACTACTAAATCCGGCTTTTTCTCCTCAATCAGCTTAAGTGCCTCTAATCCATCCTTGGCAATACCTGTAACCACTATGTCCTTCTGATTTAAAAGATAATCATTTAGAATATTACAAAATTCTTTATTATCATCTGCAATAATTACACTTATCTTTGAATCTTCCATATTTTTACTCCCCTTTTCTTAATTAATTCCCATATCTTAACAAATAATAAATTCGACAAAGGAATTTTAATTCCTTCTTTTTTATGTAAAAAATTTTTATCTTTTATATAATCATTTTTTTGATTCTCTTAAATAAATATATTATACTTTATGTAGTTATAAAGATAGCATTTAAAATGCTATCTTTATAACTACATAATTACTTTAGCATATCTTCTACTTTAACAGGATATCAGCATCTTTTAACATCCAGTCTATATAAATGCCATATCCTATTTCAGGCTTATTTATAAGTACGTGGGTCACAGCTCCCACCAATTTACCATTTTGAATTATAGGGCTTCCACTCATCCCCTGGACTATTCCACCAGTTTTATTCAGCAGCCTGCTGTCTGTAACCTTTATGACCATACTTTTAGGTCCGGGCAGGTCTTGAGTCAGCAATTTCTGTATTTCTATATCATAGTACTCAGGTGTTCTTCCTGATATAGTAGTGAGGATCTTAGCGGGTCCTTCTTTTATTTCACTTCTCAAACCAATTTTAAGCGGCTCATAATTTACATTCTTAAGTTCTTCATTTCCCTTGCCAAAAATTCCACATTCTGTATTTTTATTTATATCACCTAATTTAAGTTCCTCATTTACAAATATACCTTTTAATTCACCTGGATTTCCCTTAACTCCCTTTTTAATAGATACTATGGATGAGTCAACTATATCTCCCGAATTTATATTCAACTTAGTTCCCGTATCTACATCTACTATGGGATGCCCTAATGCTGCAAACATTCCACTTTTTTCATCATAAAAAGTTAAAGTTCCAATTCCTGCAGTAGAATCTCTTATCCAAAGTCCTATTCTATAATTATTGTCTTCTAGCTCATTTACAGCCTTCACTGTCTTCTCAATTTTATTTCCATTTCTTTCCACAACTATTTTTATATTTTTTCCCTTTGTTCTATTTATTTCAGTCTGAGTCTGCTCAGCATTTTTTACAAAAGTATCATTTACCTTAATTATATTGTCTCCTATTCGTATGCCGGCCAGTGCAGCTGGGCTTGTTACCTTTCCCTGAGGAGTTTGTATATCTGAAAGTGCCACTACTAGCACTCCTTTGGTACTCAACTTTATTCCAATAGGCTGGCCGCCGGGATACACAGTAATATCACTGGCTTTAGCTGCTTTAAATGTTGACTTTGTTTTGATTGCCTGAGATAAACCAATACCTTTATCTATATTTTCAATTTTATAATAAGCACATAACATCATAAACAGGATTGGAATTAACATCCAACGCAATGTGATTTTGACCTTTTTTCTCATGCTTTTACCTCCCGTCTTACATTGCTTTTTCTAGGATTAAGTTGCCCTTTTAAATATGTTATTATGCTATTATATAGTTACATCTATAGTTAATGTATTGTTTTTAAATATAAATTTATACAGAAAGTTAAAAGTCACCTTTTAAGCATTTACTTTAAATGTTTAAAGACAACTTTTTCAATTTTTATTTTCCAATTTTTTTAAATCTGCCATTTTAACAATTTCCTTAGCATGTTCCAAAGTAAGCGGCGTAACCTCAGAGCCTCCTATCATCCTGGCTATTTCATATTGTTTTTCCTGTTCATTCATTCTTTTAACCTTGGTATAGGTTTTATTTTTAATAACCCTTTTTGAAACCCAATAATGAGTATCGGACATAGATGCAATCTGAGGTAAATGAGTCACGCAAAAAACCTGATGTTTTTTTGATATATTGTACATTTTTTCAGCTACACACTGCGCTATTCTTCCACTTATTCCTGTGTCTATTTCATCAAATATAATAGAGGGAATGTGATCTTTATCCACAAATACAGTTTTTAATGCCAACATCATCCTCGACAGTTCTCCACCTGATACAATTTTTTGAAGAGGCTTCAAGGGTTCACCTGGATTAGTCGATATGTAAAAAGTCACTTTATCCATGCCCTTTAAATTAAATTTTTGCTCCAGTTTGACTTCTATTTTAAATACGCTCTTTTCCAACCCTACAAACTTCAACTCATTTTTAACATTTTTTTCTAAGTCCAGGGCTATTTTATATCTGCATTCATGAAGCTGTTTACATTTCAACTTCATCTTATCTTCTAATTTTAGTCTTTCCAAATTCAAATTTTCTATTATTTTAGAAACATCTTTCATCTCTTCATATTGCTTTTCTATTTTGTTCCTATAATTTAGTATATCTTTTACACTGCTTCCATATTTTTTTTTAAAACCATTTATCTTGTATATTCTACTATTTATAGCTTCTAATTCTCCTGCATCATAGTAAAAATTATCCTTTATATCTCTTATATCCTCTATACACCCTTCTATGTTATAATAACTATCCTTGAGAGAGTCTGATATATCCTTTACCTTGGAAACAATGTTTTCTATGGAAGCAAGCTGCTTTATAACCATACCTAAACTGTCATATATGGAGCCTTTATCTCCATTGCTGCTATAAAGGCTTGCATAACAACTGTTTATAGTATTGTTTATTTTTTCGGAATTTGAAAGTATCTTAAACCTTTCATTTAATTCTTCTTCTTCCCCCTCTTTTAAATTAGCAGAGTCAATTTCGTCTATCTGATATTTCAAAAAATCAACAAGTTTTTCCCTATCCTCACTCTTACCAGAAAGATCCTGTATTTTATTCTCTATATGAATTAAATCTTTATAATCCTTTTCATACTGCCTTAACATGCTGCCAATGGAACTCTCCCCATAGTAATCTAAATAATATATATGATTTTCCTCTGAAAGTAGATTTTGATTATCATGTTGTCCATGTATATCCAGCAAAGTACTGCTTATATGTTTTAAGTTTGCCATCAAGATTGATCTTCCATTGACCTTTGCCACAGTTCTTCCAGACTGAAAAGATTCTCTGCTTATTATGACTAGATTTTCATTGGAGTCAATTTCTTCTTCTTCTAAAACTTCCAAAGTTTTAGGATTCTCTACAGTAAAAACCGCCTCAACAAAAGTCTTTTTTTCTCCTGTTCTTATTAAGTCCCTATTGAACTTTCCTCCCAATACATAATTTATGGCATCAATGAGTATGGATTTACCAGCTCCCGTTTCTCCAGAAAGTACGTTAAATCCCGATTCAAAAGATATACTTAATTTTTCTATAAGTGCAAAATTTCTTATGTTTAACTGGAGTAACATGAGCAACCCTCCTATCCAGAAATCATCTTTTTCATCCTTTGAGTTATACTTAGAGCTTTTTCATTATCTCTTGCCATGACAAATATAGTATTGTCCCCAGCTAAGGTTCCCGCTATTCCAATAAAATTCAGTGAATCAATAGCTTCTGCTGCCGCCGGAGCAGAACCTGAAATGGTCTTTATCACTACAAAATTATTTACATTTTCAACACTTATAACTGTTTGAGAAAATATATTTATAAGTTTATTTGACAGAACATTTTCCGTATGCGATATAGTGGCATATTTATATCGTCCACTATCAGCCAGTACCTTTATAAGCTTTAATTCCTTTATATCTCTTGAAACAGTTGCCTGCGTTACATTCATTCCACTTTTTTTAAGTTTTTCTGCAAGTTCCTCCTGGGTTTCAATATCATTTGAATTAATGATTTCCAATATTTTAGCATGCCTAGTTACCTTCATATATCTCACCTTCACATCCTTTTGCCTTAAATGTAATTTTCTCCTTAAGTGTATTAAAATAATCATTATTGTCAAATTTAATAAGTTTTCTCTTGTTTTGAGATCTTTCTATTTTTATAGGTCCAAACCCATTTACTTCAATACACTGCTGGCCGTCTACGGATAAATATACATTCTCAAATTTTTTTTTCGATGTTATGCTTATACGTGACCTGCTGTCCAGTATAATAGTTCTTGCAGTTAAAAATTGTGAATACATAGGCGTCAGGCACAGTACATCTAAAGATGGGTGTATTATGGGGCCTCCTGCAGATAAATTATAGCCAGTGGAACCTGTGGACGTACATACTATAATACCATCCCCATTAAATGTATTGTAGAAAGCACCATTTATATAGATATCATATCTCTGTATACCTGAATCGACTTTTCTACACAGTACTACATCATTCAGACCATCATAGCTTTTAACGCCATTCCCATCATCATAACTGCACTGTATCATATCTCTTTCCTCTACTGTATATTTTCCCATAAACAGTCTATTTAAGGCTTCTTTGACGTTACTTATCTCCACCTGAGCTAAAAATCCCAAATGTCCTATGTTTATTCCCAGTATAGGTGTCTTTGATTTAAGTACATTTTTAGATGTATTCAGTATAGTGCCATCTCCACCCAATACTATAATCACATCTAATCTATTGCTTTCATTTTCATCCAATCCTACGCAGTCCTCATATACGTTTATATTGACATTATTATCTATATTATGTATATTTTTTATTATAAAGTTCAACATTTGTTTATTCAAGTCTTTTGTTGTATTGACATTAATACCTATATTTTTCATAGTTCCTCCCCATTGAGCTCACCATGTGATGTTTCTACTATTTTAATTATATCCTCGTCTTTAAATAATCCATTAAAATCCTTTTTCTTAGTAAAATATATGAGATATTCTATATTCCCTTGGGGACCTTTTATGGGAGAATAATCCAATAAAATTATTTTCAAACCCTTTTCTTTTAAAAATTTTGCAATATCATTTATAACTTCTATATGCGTCGATTTTTCTCTAACAACACCCTTTTTCCCCACTTTTTCTCTTCCTGCTTCAAACTGCGGCTTGATAAGTGCCACTACACTGCCATTGTCTTTTAATAAATTCATAACTGCCGGTATAACTTTTTTTAGCGATATGAAAGAAACGTCTATACTGGCAAAATCAGCAGCTTCTCCTATCTGATCCGGAGTTACATATCTTATATTGGTTCTCTCCATACAAACTACCCTTTTATCTATTCTGAGCTTCCAGGCAAACTGCCCGTACCCCACATCTATGGAAAACACTTTTTTAGCCCCATTCTGAAGCATACAGTCAGTAAATCCACCTGTAGATGCACCTACATCTACACAAACCTTATTCTTTAAATTTATGTGAAATTTCTCTATAGATTTTTGTAATTTTAATCCTCCACGGCTTACAAAGGGAAGTTTTTCTCCTCTAAATTCAATATTTGAACTCTCTTTTATTTTTTGTCCGCACTTATCCACTCTCTGCCCATTTACAAATATTTCTCCAGCCATAATGCTTGCCCTGGCTTTTTCTCTGGAAGGAAATACACCTTTATTTACCAGAAGTACATCCAACCTCTCTTTTGATTCTGACATAATAAACTCCCTCACACCTTTAAAATACATGGCTCAATGCTTCTGTTTTAAGTACAGCACTTTCAATTCCCCTTGCATCCAATCCATACAATTTATATAAAATGTCAACTTTGCCATGCTGCACAAATTCATCTGGAAATCCTAAGTTTACCACTTTAATTTTATTATCTTTGGTATTTACATATTCCAGTATATAGGAGCCCAATCCACCTCTTACTACATTATCCTCAATGGTTATAATGGTTGCTCTTTCTTCTATTAATTGATTGAGCATGGTTTTATCAATTGGTTTGGCAAAACAGGCACTTATAATTTTAATATCTATATCCCTTTCTTTAAGCCTCTGCGATGCCAAAACTGCATGCTGTACCATTTTGCCCTGAGCTATCAATGCTATTTTACCTTTTCCTGATACATATTCCCATTTTCCAATATTAAAGTTTTTCAATGGTTTAAGAAGTATATCATCCCCTCCTCTTGGATATCTTATAGCTATAGGAAAATTTTGTTTCAATGCCCACTTTAACATATAAGGCAATTCATCTATACACTTAGGCGACATGATAGTCATATTTGGCATCTGAGTCAGATATGACAGATCAAATATGCCCTGATGGGTTTCTCCATCTTCTCCTACAATGCCGGATCTATCAACTGCAAAAACTACGGGAAGATTCTGCATACATACATCATGAAGCAGCTGATCATAAGCCCTTTGCAAAAAAGTAGAATAAACTGCAAAAACAGGTTTTAAACCTGAACTGGCCATTCCTGCCGCCAGCGTAACTGCATGCTGTTCTGCAATACCCACATCAAAAAATCTTTTTGGAAATCTTTCTGCAAAATTTTTAAGACCTGTACCATCCCTCATGGCAGCAGTTATGGCTACTATTCTTTTATCCTTCTCTGCCAGACTGCTCATTTCAGCTCCAAAGGTTTTAGAATAGGTATTGATTGAAGTTTTCACCAATTCCCCACTGTTGCAATTAAATGGACCTATTCCATGAAATTTGCCTGGATTCTTTTCGGCGAACTCATACCCTTTCCCCTTTTTGGTTATTATATGTATGAGAACTGGATTATTTAGTTTTTTAGCTGAATTAAGAACTTCCGTAAGTTCTTTTATATTATGTCCATCTATGGGGCCTAGATACTTTATCCCCATATCCTCAAAAAACATTCCCGGAACAACCATTTGTTTTATTCCATTTTTGAGTTTTTCAAGATACTTTGCCATTCCTTCCCCAATATTCGGTATCTTTTTTAACTTATTTTCCACTTCTTTTTTAAACTTGTTATATTTAGGATCTATCCTGATTTTATTCAGATATTTAGATACTCCCCCTACATTTTTCCCTATGGACATCTGATTGTCATTTAATACTATTATAAGTTTTGTCTTCCTGTATCCCACATCATTTAGAGCTTCCAGCGCCATTCCTCCTGTTAAGGCTCCATCTCCTATGACTGCAATCACATTATAATTCTTGTGTTCTAGATCCCTTGCCCTTGCCATACCAAGGGCTGCAGATATGGAAGTGCTGCTGTGCCCGGTTTCAAAAAAATCATATACACTCTCATTTCTTTTAGGGAATCCACTTATTCCCCCAAACTGCCTTAAAGTATCAAAACTATCCTTTCTCCCTGTTAGAATTTTATGCACATAAGCTTGATGACCTACATCCCATATAAGTTTATCGTGATTTAGATCAAATGCACTGAACAAACTCAATGTAAGTTCTACAACTCCCAAATTAGAAGCCAGGTGCCCCCCTGTCTTAGATACCTTGTCAATTAAAAATCTCCTGATTTCCACAGCAAATTGTTTTTTCTGGTTAAGAGACATTTTTTTTATATCATTTATATCTTTATATCTATCCAGCAAACTAAGCATTTTCATCTATCCTTTTTTATTAATAAAATCACTTTACAGATATTTTACACAGAAAATTATTTTTCTCTATTTAATAAAAATAAAGTTAAATTCTCTAACTGGGATGTATCCTTTTTAATTTCCTTCAGTACATCCATGCATTCACCTGTAATTGAATTACACATTTCCCTGCATTTATTCAATCCATAAGTGGTTATAAAAGTAGTTTTATTATTATCCAAATCACTCTTCGTTTTTTTACCTAAAACAGCAGTATCTCCTGTTATATCCAATATATCATCCTTTATTTGGAAGGCCAATCCTAATTTTTCACCATAATACCCCAACTTGCTTATATCCTGCTTGTCGGCAGACGCATGTACTGCTGCTGAAATTATAGAGCCCTTTATAAGAGCCCCGGTCTTTTTGCTGTGCATATAATAAAGTTGATCTATTGGTATCTCAGTATTTTCACTCAATATATCCACTGTCTGACCGCCCACCATTCCCTCAGCACCTGCACTTTCAGAAATAATACTGCAGGCCTTTAAAGCATTTTGTCCCCTTCCAATACAATGCCTGAACATCAAATTCATGGCTTCATTTAGAAGTCCATCTCCTGCCAGCATGGCAATGGCTTCGCCAAATATTTTGTGATTGGTGGGCTTACCCCTCCTCAGATCATCATTGTCCATAGCCGGAAGATCATCATGAATCAGAGAATAAGTATGTATCATCTCTATAGATGCTGCTACATCTATCACTTCACTGTAATTATCCCTGTAGAGCATATAAGTTAAAAGGAATAATATAGGCCTTATTCTCTTCCCACCCGCATTTAAGCTGTATTCCATAGCTTCATACACTCTTTTATTATAAGAACCTTTTCCCTTCATATAGTCTTTTAAATATTCATCCACTTCACCTTTTAGTTTTTCAACTATACCATTATTGACTTTCATTAATAAACTCTCCTCATTCCTATTACTATTTACTATTTATCCGAAGGTTGTCTTTTTCTTTAAAATCTTTTTCTCCCTCTTCAGTAAGAATTTTTATCTTTCCTTCTGCTTCATTTAGCATTTTATACAATTTATTACAGAGTTTTATTCCATCTTCATAGTTTTTTAAGCTCTGTTCCAAAGATAATCCGCCTGTATCCATTGAATTTACTATGTTCTCTAACTCCAGCATGATACTTTCATAACTTTCCTTTTTTCTAGGCATAATTACCCTCCTTTTTTAGATGCGGTTAAATTTGAATTCACCATCTCCATCTTTCATTATGACTTTAACCCGCTTTTTTTTATTCAATTCCTCTATAGTATTTATTACATTATTATGTTCGTCTTCTATTATAGAATATCCTCTGTTTAATACATTTAACGGATTATGGGCTGAAAGCAGAGAATTTATTTTAGTGAGCTTCTCCTTTTCTTCATTAACCTTTGTATTCATCTTTAAATTCAACATTTGTTTAAACTTATCTATAGTTTCATATTGATTTATTATATAGACCATGGGATTATAGGATTCCAAACTTTTTTTCAACAGAAATAATCTATCTCTTTCACTGTTTACTCTGTTCCCGATATAATTAGAGATCACATTTTTATAATTTAACAGCCTCTGCAAGAATTCATCCATGTTAAATACTGCAATTTCAGCAGCAGCAGAGGGAGTTGGTGCCCTCCTATCCGATACAAAATCCGCTATAGTATAGTCAATCTCATGTCCGACTCCTGTTATTATAGGCTTCTTCGAATTATATATGGCTTCTGCCAGCTTCTCGTCATTAAAACACCAAAGTTCTTCTATAGAGCCTCCTCCTCTAGCTATAATTATAAGCTCCACATCCTCTATAGAATTCAATTTATAAATACCCCTTATTATATCTTCACTGGCATTTACTCCCTGTACCAATGCTGGATAAATTAAAATCTTCACTTTATCATTTCTTCTTTTAGTAACATTTATTATATCCCTTATAGCCGCTCCAGTAGGCGAAGTAATAACACCTATTTTTGAAGCGCAAGCTGGTATTTTCTTTTTATGTCTTTCATCAAATAGACCCTTTTTATCCAACTCAGCTTTCAACTTTTCAAAAGCCATGTACAATTCTCCTATGCCATCCGGTTTCATTTCACTGCAATAAAGCTGATATACTCCTTCTTTTTCGTAAACAGATATTCTCCCTTTAGCTACAACTTTCATGCCATCTTCAGGCAGGAAATTCAATTTGCTGGCTGAATCTCTAAACATAACACAATTTATTCTACTGTATTCATCCTTTAAAGAAAAATACATATGTCCGCTGCTGTGAAGTTTAAAGTTGGAAATTTCTCCTTTAATAGAACAATTGGCAAGTATAAAATCACTGTCAAATGCCTTCTTTATGTATCTATTAATATCAGACACCGTCAACGTCTTAATGTACATAGCACTTATCCTCTCAATATCTTATTCTTACACATTTTTATCCAATTATCATTTTTCCCTTATCATATTTCCAAGCACGCCATTTATAAAAGATGCAGATTTATCTGAAGAATATTTTTTAGCCAGTTCTATAGCCTCGTTTATGGACACCTTCTCTGGTATGCTATTTTCATATAAAAATTCATAAGTACAAATTCTCAAAATTGCCACATCAACTTTAGATAATCTGTCCAATTTCCATTTTCTCAAATACTTTTCAATCTCTTTGTCAATAGTATTCTTGTTCTCCTCTATACCCTTTAGAACTCTTATTATATACTGTGTGTCCAAATCTTTTAAATCACTGATTTTTTCTCCATAGAATTCTTCCTGATTATACTCTGCTGAATTTTTCTCTTCTCCCACGGCATTTTCCTTTAAACTCATTATGATATTACTGGATTTTTCTTTATTTATAGTCATTTGAAATAATAATTTCATAGTCAATTCCCTGGATTTCTTTCTATTCATTTTTTCCTCCTACTTAAATGTAGCCTATAAAAATAATTATTGTCATTTCAGATACAATTATACTTAAACTAATATACTAGTTCAAGTTTATTTGTATAAAAATAGTGCACCCTTAAATCAGCGGGTGCACTACCTATTTCACTCTTCTACATCATCATTACTTTCTTCCGTTTTGGGAATCATAACATTTTGTACATGTATGTTTATAGCCGAAACATCAAGGCCCGTCATAGATTCAACTGCCCTTTTTACATTTTCTTGAACTTTCAAAGCTACATCTGGAATTCTAACTCCATATTCCACTACCACATATAAATCTATAGCTGCACTGTTTTCGCCTACATTTACTTTAACACCTTTAGATAAATTTTTTTTACCCGACAGTATTTGAGTAATTCCTCCCACAAGGCTGGCACTCATTCCAACTATCCCATCTATCTCAGTAGTAGCAAGGCCCGCAATCACACCTACAACTTCATCAGATATTTTTACAATACCCATATCTATTTCATTATTCGTATTTTCTTCCATTGTTGCACCTCCTAGATTTTCACATCATCGAAAGACCCACGTTATATATATTATAGCAAAGGAATATTTTTTTTACAATTACTTATTTTATGTAATACTCTACGTCCTTTAACCCTGTTTAACTTCTATTTCCACATCTTGAATCTTAGACACACTCATGACTACATCTTTTATCACTCTTGTATCCTTATCTGACAATTTATTCTTTCCCTTAACTATTACTCTGACTTTGTTATCTTCTATAGAACATATCACATCTTCATATCCCTTGCTCTTTAGAATATTTTCTATTTTCATCTCATAATTCGTATTCATTGCCAATTCAGTATACTTTTTCTCTGCATCTGCACGGTTTTCCTTGGATGCATTAGTATCATCTATGAGACTTTTTAAAGTCTGAAGAGTTTCAGCATTTTTTTGATCTCTGGTAAGTCTTGTTTCCTCAAAAAACTGGGACTTAGACTGAGTTTGTGTTGTATTCTTAGTATTGTTGTTGTTAAGAGATATGGTACTTTTGCCGCTTTCATTGTCTACTCCATTTACATAATTTATAGGACTATTTAATTTTGTAGCAACAACTCCAACACAGATAATCAATGCTAAAAGAGTCACAATAATAACAGCTTGTTTTTTATTCATTTTCAATTCCCCCCATCTACCTTCTAAAAAAATTATATGCACAAAGATATATTTATATACTATTTTTTCATAGGATATACATTCACCTTATCCTGGGATATTCCAAATAAATCAGTAACAGCTTTGGATATTCTAAGTTCAGTTACCTTGTCTTCAGCTCCTTCAGCCACAACGCATACCCCCATTACTTTTGGATTATAAGTTTTAAGTATAAGAGGTTCTGACTTGCTGCCATCATTTGTGGTTACTACTGTACTGCCGTTATTTTTTTGAGTGGTATTTCTCGTTCCACCTGAATTGTCTTTTTCCTCTGTAGTATTGGTTGAGTCATTTATATTAACTGCCGGCACATTTTCCTCTCCACTTTCAAAACTTACCATAACTTCTACCTTCCCCACACCATCTATCTGCTCCAGTGTATTTTTCAGATTATCCTGTATAGATTTTTCATAATTATCAGAACCATTTTGGGAGGCTTCACTTTGACTTTGGTTTTGATTTCCCCCATTGCTTTGTCCGTTATCACCGTTTATATTGCTGCTAGAAGTGCTGCTGGAGGTGTTCTTACCGTAATCGCTAAAAAGGCTGACAGCAGCAATTATAAGCACTCCCATAAGAAACACTATGGCTAAATTTATAATATTCTTCTTGTCAGTATGGATTTTGTGATTATTGTCTTTGGTAATTTTGTTTAACCATTTTTTTAAATTCATAGATTTACCTCCTACTAAGAATTTACGTGTATAATATCCTTAGATACACTTAATTCCTGGCTTAAATAAGTTTTTATCTCTGAAGCCTTTTGACTATTTTCAGAATTCAAATTATCTACAGATGCAGTTTCACCACCTATCTCAACCTTTTTTATTTTTTCTACATTGCCATTTTTAATTTTTACATTTATATTTTTTATATATACCATATTATTTTTCTCATCATACCCTGCTCCCACTTTAATTTCATATTTTCCCTCCGGATATTTTTCTTCAAGATTTTTCTCACAGCTGTTCTGCAAGTTTGCCTCAAAGGTTTCTATAGTCTCTGATATATTTTCCTGCTTATACTTGTCAAATTCACTGGAAGATTCTTTAGTCCCAAAATCTTTATTAAAGTCCTCCACGGCTTTTTCAGTATAGCTGTTTATATTAAAATCCCTATTGAATACTTTTATTATGGGATTGATAAATACTGTAATAAGAATCAGTCCCAGTACAAATTTACAATATTTCTTCATACTGTTATCCGGGAGAATCATCTCCACTGCTATTATAAAAAATACAGCAGTACATACACTTATCAGCCATTCTCTTAAAGATTGAAGCACGCATCTCCACCTTCCTTCACATCATAACCTTTCCCGCCGATGCCAGCATGGCTATCATTATAAAAAACATCACAGACACACATATTAAACAGGCCATTACAAGAATAAGAGAATCTCCTGCAGAATTTATACAATTTACCAGTCTTCCGTCACTTATGGGTTCTATAAGAGCTGCAGTGATCTTATACAAAACTATCATAATAATCAATTTAATTATAGGAAAAAGTAATATGATAATGATGATCAAAAGCCCTAGACTGCTCAGTGCATTTTTCAGCAAAAAGGAATATCCTGCTACAGTGGCCACTGCATCTGAAAGGCTTTTACCAACTACTGGTACAAAATTGTCCACTGCAAATTTAGCCGTTTTTACAGTAACCTCATCGATGCTCTTTGAAGTTATGCCCCTTACAGTCACAATACCTATAAATACGGTCATTATAATCCCCTGAGCCCACAGTGCACATTGATTTAAAAGTTTAGTAAGCTTATCTATCTTATATTCCGAAGATAAATTGTTCACAAACTGAAGTACAAAAGACATAGATATTATCGGTATTATAATATCCATAAACAAATTTGCACTTATGTTAATAGCGCCTATTATAATTGGATCCATAATAGAAGCTTCCACAAATCCACCTACGGCCGCTATTAGAGTTATAAGTATTGGTATAAGTGCTACCATAAAATCTGTCATTTCCTTTATGGTGGATCTGGCGATATCCACCCCTATATAAAAACTCTTTGCCATTATTATTATAATAAGTGAATAACAGGCAAAGTAAGCTATATTGGATAATCCCTCACCGCTAAAGGCTCTCTGTAGATTTGTGAGCAGTGCACATATGAGTGCAATGACTATCAAAAGCACCAAAAGTTTTATACATGCTGACATTTCCCTAAGTCCATAGGATATCAGTATATTCATGATTTTTTTAAGTGATATTTTCCCATCTCCACTTTTTATAAAATTCTTCACATAATCTTTTGCATCCAGATCTTTTAAAACTTCATTTTTTGTTTTCATATTGGATATATAGTTATAAAAATTTTCAATTTGCTGTTCTTGAGCTTCACTTTCCTTATTTCCCGTTCCATTTTGAGATGTATTCTCCAGTTGGGCATTATCCTGTATATTGGTGTTCACTGTATTGGTGTCAAAAGCTTGTACATTAAAGCCCATTATTAAACTTAAAAATAAACCTACAAGTAAACTCACTATAACATTCTTCATATTAACACCTACATAATTTTTAAAATTGACTGTAACACAGCCATAAGTATAGGAATTGCAAGTACTAAAATTAAAATCTTACCTGCAAATTCAACCTTTGCTCCTAAATTTCCCTGTCCAGCATCTCTACATATTTCACTGCAAAAAGAAGCCAGATACGCAATGGCAAGTATTTTAAATACAGTAGTTAAATAAACAAAATCTATATTTGCCTTAACTGCCAACTGCTGGATAAATTGAAGTATGGCTGTTATCTTTGTTATCATAAATAAAAATATAATAACTCCGGCAACTATACTTATGTATACTGCTATATCATCTCTTTTTCCCTTAAACAGAAGAGTTATAAACAAGGCAATAAAGGCAAAAGCTACTATTTTAATTATCTCCATAATCTTCTCCTAAAGCTGAAACATAGTCCTGACGGCATTAAACAATTTACTCACCAAATCTATCACCATCATAAGTACAATTAAAATTCCAGTAAGATTTGTCAACACTGCATAATCACCTTTGCCGCTGGCCTCTAACACTTTATTTATAAGTATGACAATTATGCCCACTCCAGCTATTTTAAAAATTAAACTTATGTCCATCATTTGATTTTCTCCCCTTTTTCATTTCTTATGGAATTTATCTAAATACACACATATTGCCACTCAGACTGAAATTATCACTATCACAGCTCCCAGTGAAAACCCAAGACACCTATACATCTTTAAATTTTTATTCATTGCAATTTTTGAAACTTCAATTTGATTTTTTATGTTGTCCAAAGTCAGTGAGAACATTCTTTTTTGTCCCTCTATATCTGATTCTCCAAGTGTTTTTGATAAATCCAATATTGCAGATATATCTTCATTTTTCAAACTTAAAATTTCTCTTTTATCACTAAATGCACATTTAAAAGCCTCATATACATTGTCAACGGAATTACTGTAAAGCATAGATGATATATCTTTAAAAACATCTTTAATGGGATCAATACTTTTTAACGCTGTATTTAAAATGGCATCCGGCAGCGGAGTATGCGTATACATGATTTCATTTTGAAGCTGATGAATACATCTCTGCATTTCTTTTAATTGTTCCACCCTTTTTTTGAAAATTCCTCCGTAAGTAAATCCTATTCCAGTGGAAGCAAATATTATCATAATATACCCCAAAATCTTCAGCATTTCATCCCCTCCATATTACAGAACTATTTGTAAAATCATACACATATTCAACTGTACCGGAACCTTTTCTGCTGCTCAATACTATGGCCCTTTTAAATATTTTATTATCCACTATTTCCTTAAAAACCGGCCTTCCGTACAGATCTTCTATTCCATAACCATGAATAGTTACAATCAAGCTTATTCCAGAATTCAATGCTGTTAGAATACTTTCCATATCCTTATAAGTTCCAATTTCATCACAAACTATGACGTCCGGTGACATGCTTCTAATAGCCATAATTATGCCCTGACTCTTGGGGCATCCATCAAGTACATCAGTTCTAATTCCCAGATTCATCTGCGGAATCCCATTAAAACAAGCCCCTATTTCACTTCTCTCATCTATTACACATATTTTTTTACCCGTAAGGCCTATATTCTGCATACCTCCAGATATATTTCTCACAATGTCTCTTATAAGAGTGGTTTTTCCACCCTTAGGAGGTGAAATTATTATAGTATTTATTATCTCATCTTCTCTTGTCAAAAACTTCATAATGGAATCAGAACAGTTGACAATTTCCCTACATATTCTGATGTTTATAGATGCTATATCTTTTATGGTCTTAACTTCACCTTTTTCAATAATACATCTCCCACATATACCCACTCTGTGACCGCCTTTGATAGTTATATAACCCTGCTTAATTTCTTCCTCAAAGGCATATATAGAATAATTGCTCATTCTCTGAATTATTATTTTTAGATCTTCCATCCTGGGTATATATCCACACACAACCTCTTTCAATCCTAATTGGAGTATTAAGGATCTATTGACCCTTATCCTTATTTCCTGTAAATAAGGGGACTTTATTAAATCTCCAATAGCAGTCTTTAAATTTTCCGGTAAAATGTTTAATATCTCCTTAGTATATATCTTTCTCATCTCCTTTCTTTATATTAATTCCTATTTTCATTTTTAAAAAATTATTCCATATAAATAAAAATAAAATAAAAAATCCTGTTAAAGTATGTAACCTTAACAGGATCTTTTATTATACGTAATTTAATTTTTACTATCATCACTAACACTGTTATCCCCAATAGGTATATTGTTATGACAATTGGGACAAGTTAAATTTTCCTTTTGTTTCAATATGTCTTTATCTATATACACAGTATCGTCACAATTTGGACATTTAACTTCTTCAAAATTTCCAACCATATCCCTATATGCCTCATAGTCTTCATCATACAGATCATCTTGTAAATATGCTAAGTTCTCATCTATGGCATCCATATAGTCTTCCGTATATTTTTGAGCCTCAGATAAATTTTCTATCTCTTCTGCCATACTCTCAAGTACATCTAAAATCTTCAAAAAAATTTTCCCTTCATTTGTACTTTTATCAATTTTTAGCCCATCCATCAGCCCGCTAATATAAGATACTTTAGATTTAATGGATTCCATGACATCACTTCCTAAATATTATTTATTTATTAGTATTTACTAAACTCTCTCCATATATTCTCCAGTCCTTGTATCAATTCTTATAGTTTCACCTTCATTTACAAATATAGGTACGGACACAACTGCCCCCGTTTCCACAGTAGCTGGTTTTAAAACATTAGTAGCAGTATTTCCCTTAACTCCCGGTTCAGTATGAGTTACTTGCAACTCAACAAAATTCGGAGCTTCTACAGAAAATGCCTCCCCTTTATAAAACTTTATTATGGCAAACATGTTCTCTTTTAAAAACTTTATTGCATCCTCTACCTTTTCATATTCCAATGGAATTTGTTCAAAAGTTTCCTGATCCATAAAATAATACAATTGACCATCCGAATATAAATACTGCATTTCTTTCCTTTCTATAACTGCCTCTTGCAATTTTGCAGTAGGATTAAAAGTAGTTTCAGTAACTGCTCCCGTGATAACATTTCTTAATTTTGTTCTTACAAATGCTGCTCCTTTACCCGGTTTCACATGGAGAAAATCCACTACTGTATACACTTGTCCATCTTGTTCAAAAGTAGTTCCTTTTCTTAAATCTCCTGCTGATATCATTTTCTGCCTACCGTCTTATATAAGCTCTAATTCAAGCTTATTTTCCCATTCATAGTGCCCGAAATCTAGCTGTTACAGCTATCCTACGTCAGGTCTCACACTCCAGGGACGTAAATTCGGATGTAAAATCCACCCTACAACTTCAATTACCTCTAAAATTAGTATTTGAAATAACGGCTTAACCCCTTTCTCATTCTTATTCGACCTGTTTTAATCCTAATTCAATTTTTTATAAACTCTTTATAAATCTATCTATTATCCATTTAACATTATATATCATTAAATACTATTTAACCATAGTAATATTGCTGACTTAATCTATGCATATTAAATTTTTAGGCGACTTTGACAAAACCCTACCACCATCTTCAGTTACTACAAGCAAATCTTCTATTCTAACTCCACCAAAACCCGGTATGTATATCCCAGGTTCATCGCTGACCACCATACCTGATTCCAATTTTCTATTATTTTTATAGCCAATTATAGGTGCCTCGTGAATTTCTCTGCCTACTCCATGACCCAGGCTGTGGCCAAAATTCTTCCCGTATCCTTTTCCACTTATATAATTTCTTGCAACGGCATCCACCTCCACTGCTGGAATGCCAGGCTTATACTCTTTTAAGGCCAATTGTTCAGCCTCTAAAACTATATTATATATTTTAAGCATTTCCCTTGAAGGTTCACCTATCACAACTGTTCTTGTCATATCAGAACAGTACTCCTTATAAATGCAGCCAAAATCCAGAGTTAAAAACTCTCCTCTTTTTATCACTTTTTCAGTAGCTTCACCATGAGGAAGACTGGATCTCACTCCGGAGGCCACTATAGATGGAAATGAAAGAGCACTGGCTCCTAACTTTTTCATATGAAATTCCAATTCAAGTCCTATTTCTCTCTCTGTCATGCCTGATTTTATAAAATTTACCATATGTGCAAAGGCCTTATCTGCAATAGCAGCAGCCCCTTCCATTAACTTTATTTCATCATCATCTTTTACTATTCTTATTTCTTCTACAATTCCCTCCATAGGAACAAGCTGACAATTCAATTTACTGTTAAAAACCACATATTGGCTGTAGGAAACTATGTTTTCCTCAAACCCAAGCCTTTTAATATTATTTTTATCTATTAAGTCTGATAAAAAATCTACAAAGGACATACCTTTACTATATTCTAAAATTTTATAATCTTTTACCTGTTCTGAAGCCTGTTCTGTAAACCTCGAATCCGTTATAAAGAATGCCTCTTCCTGTGTTATGAGTGAAAAACTTTCATTGCCCGTAAATCCACTTAAATAATTTCTATTTGGATCTCCCATCAACAAAACTGAATCCAATTTTTTTTTACCCATAGCTTCTCTTAATTTCGCAATCCTCTTTTTAAACATTGCAATTCCTCCTATAATAAGGCAGCATCAATTCATAAATAATCACATTTATTCCATTGTTACACTCAAACAATGTTATTTTATCAAAATTTGTGATTATTTGCAAACTTAAATGCCTATTCAGGGTACAAAATTAATATCTGTCCTTGCTTTTAAATTTTCATATCTGTCCTGTTCCATTGTAATATTATCCATACTATAAAAATTTTCTTTTTGACTTATTTTTTTGAAAGCATCCACAACTTTAGTTTTATCACCTGTTATTTCAACATTTACAGTTATTTTTCCCTCACTACTTCTTGAAAAATTTAATATTTGCACCCCCTCTATACCATTTAATTTCTGTAAAACATCACTGTAACTTATTCCACTCGTCTTCTTCAAATTCTTCTTTAAATTATTCTCTTGTAATTGAAGAACTCCGTTTTTTTCATTTAAATCTTTAATAAGAGCATAATTCTTTGATAAAAAAAACACACAGCTGCAGATCAGAGCTAATATGGTAAATCTAAATATATTATTTGCCATTTTCATTATTATCATTCCACCTATTATTTTAATCTTAAATTAATCTGCCAGATTTTCTTTTCCCCGTCCGTAATCTCTAAACATTTTAAATCTTTTATTATAAATTTATTTGTGTTCTCTATATTTTTGATCAGTGAAAGACAATTTTCCTCACCTTCTACATTGAAATTTATATCTTTATTTTGAATACTTATATCTTTAAAAGTTTTTCCCTTCCATATGTATTCGTAAAAATTTAAAAAACATTCAAATGTACCGCTTTTATAATGTACAGAACTTTTTCTGGATACTGAATTCTTTAATTCACCATCCAAATTGGTCAGTTTATTTTTATTTACTATAAACATATTTACAAGCAGCAAATTTATTATCAAGAGCAATACAACCGTAAATTTAAGTTTTTTGCCTTTTTCCGCTTTTACTCTTTCTTTATACCACTGAGGTAAAAAATATAATCCCTTCACATTAACTACCTCTCACTTAAATATTTTAAATACCTATTTTTTTCTATTATTAATGTCAAATGAGAAAACATACAAACCTTAAATATCACTTTACAATGAATTTTCCAAAATCTTTACATATATACTGTTTAGATACTTCTTCTATTGTATCTTTATAGGGAAAACCCACAAAATATATATATGTAAATTTAAAATCAGTCATCAAAATACTCAGCTTCATTTGAAATTGTTCTAGAATATCAAAAAAGTCATCCTTTTTTATATTTTTAAACACATTGTTAAATATCATTTTACATTTATGACATGCTATAAAATATAAAACCTCATTTCTCATTAATACAAATATATAATTTTCACTTTTTATTTTATCTTTATAATTTTCCCAAATATAAAATTGAATTGGCACTATGCCGGCAATATGGAATCCGGCGTTATGACATTCTTCTATCACTTTCCCGTTACGGTAATTCATACAGAACACCATTACCTCCAGGTTATATTTACAGCGCCTGATTATATCATAGGAAAACATTATATCATCGGTTTTTTTAAATTTATTTTTAAGTTCTTCCCTTATAATTTTAAAGATATTTGTTCTGCTTACTCTGGGTAATTTCATGAGCATCACATATACTTCTTCTCCATGAGCTAAAATAACTAGATTTCTATTCTTTAAATTTACTTTAATGCCCTTTATGGAAACAATATTCTTATTAATTACTCTACTATTAAATAGATTGAATATAAAATTTTTATTTGGGACTTCTCTATACACCATATCTGTATCATTTACTTCTAGAAATACCTTTCTATGCATTTTACTTACACTCCCTGCTGAAGGAATAATCTACACAACTGCATACAAATCTCCCTTCTCTAAGCTCGTATTCATAAATCTCTTCTTTATAAAATTTTCCATTAAATATGTATTCTGCTTTAAAGCAATCTATATTCTCATCATAATATATATAGCATTCTTCAAAATATATCTTGATATTATCTAAAGAGCACCTACTCCCTTTTAAATTGTTTTCTTTACAAGATACATTTTCAACTATATACCTATTTAACCTAGTTAAAAGATATTCTCTAGGTTTTTCAATTATGTCCAACTCGAGGCATTTTTTATAATCCTTCAAATTATTCGATCTAATGTTCATCTCCATACTGTAGCATCCAAGGGAAATAAAAATACATATACATCCTATAAGAACCACATATATCAATATAAACCCTCTTTCAGCTTTTTTCTTTCTATTCCAAAACATCTTTTATAAGAACTACCTTTCCCCATATCTATAGATATGTAAAAAATTCTTCCATACTTCTCCACCCTAAAATCCTCTATTCCTTTCAATATATTGTTTAAAGTAGAAGAATTGTTGGAACCA
Source organism: Clostridium aromativorans (assembly GCF_020908015.1). Taxonomy (NCBI): domain Bacteria; kingdom Bacillati; phylum Bacillota; class Clostridia; order Eubacteriales; family Clostridiaceae; genus Clostridium; species Clostridium aromativorans. The sequence goes on along the minus strand of NZ_JAJJPB010000002.1, from coordinate 272,597 downwards.
TAGGAAATAACAATATAATTATCATTATGTTTTTTTATATAATCATACCCTCTATCGTCATATCTCCTCAATACAATCATATTATCTTTTATATCAATATATTTAGCACTCTCTACTTGATGTTCTATTATCATAAATGCTTCATTGACATAAAACAGCTCCCTGCTATAATTGACTTCCTCCCTGTGAAGTCTCATGTATTTTGATATGACCCTTATCTGTACTGTAGTTATAGATGCTGCCAGTGCTATAACTATAATCATCTCTATAATTGTAAAACCTTTTCTACACTTCGTTTTATCTTTTATAATTCCCCTTATAGAATTCACATTTATCCACCTTGATATTTCCATATATTTTTCTACAAAATTGTAAATTTATCTTTAACACCTCCCCTTCTGTTACATTTAAAATGATATAGGGCTCTTTTTCAGGCTTTACATCAGAAAATGAATTATAAACTTTTATTTTTTCCATATTTTCAACCTTTAGCTCATCACAGTTTAAATATACCCTGCCTTTTTCATATAAATTTAAAACATCTTCATAACTAAAATTATATTCAATATTATTTTTCACATATTCCATAATCAATGTACACCTGTTTACACCTTGATTATAATTCTTTACTTTGACAGCACTTACCTGTATACAGAGAGCTGCCATAAACAGCAGTGAAAAAACCACTATACTACACAGCACTTCTATTAAGGTAAATCCTTTCTTAACTGTTATTTTAGCTGTATTATTTTTTCCTATCTTCCACATCAGTACTTTATCTCCACATAAGCAGTGCCCACACACATAGTCAGGCAGTGAATTTTTTCTTTTCTATCCTTAAACTTTATACTACAGGCATCTTGAGTTATTCCCCGGTTATCTATTTTTATCCTGTTATCATCTCTTACCCCATTCAAAGTAAATCCCTCCGGCAATCTCATATTGAATATTTCATTTAAACCTACGTTAAAAGTTATGCATTCACTGTCTTGATCAAAATAGATATAACCTCCTTCTTTCTTATTATCTCTACAATAAGCCTTGGATTTGTTTATAAAATTTATAATATTATTGTCAGTTAAATCCACATCTATCTCGTTAGTAATTTTGCTGTAGAACCCCAAAGTGATCAAACTAAAGCTAAAAATTACAGAAAATAAACTCATAGTAAGGAGCAGTTCAATTAACGTAAAACCCCGTGATTTGGTTCCAGAAATCATAGTTTTAATTTTCATCATTAGGAAATATCTCAATGCCTTCTTTTCTCACTATGTAGGAATTATCTGCAGCGTCAATTTCCAAAGTATAGGTATCCTTGTCACTTTCATAATTTACAGTAATGTTCTGATCATCACTGCCCAGTTCAACACCGGTCTCTCCAGCGGAGGTAAGGGTGGATATACAGTTTTTTACATCTACCTCATCAAATTTTCCATCATTGTCTCCATAACTGGCCATAGCTGCCGTTTCTATTTGCTTAGCCGTATTAACAGCCTTTGTAATTTTAGCCTTATTTTGATAAGCAGAAAATTTAGGAACCAGAAACCCTAAAAGCACTAAAATTATGGCAACTACTAACATCAGTTCTATGAGGGTAAATCCTTTCTTTCTTCTATACCTGAATTTTCCTGTCATATTTCAACTACCTTCTTTCAATCTTATTTATAAATTACAATGTAGACTCCATTATAGTAAAGATAGGCATAAGTGCTGATATAACAAATATTCCTACTAACAGCGACAAAAATATTATTATAATAGGCTCCACAATCCTGACCATCTTTTTCAAACACCTATCCAATTTATTCCCAAATAATTGCTCCAGCTTTAAAAACATAACATCTATATTTCCCGTATTTTCAGCAGTATTAATTAAAGATAAAAATAATTTATCATTTATTTTTGCCTTACTCATTGCTTCACATATACTTTCACCTCCTTCCACATACTTTATTGCCTTCTCCATTTTATTTGACATAATACCATGACCCGCCAATTCACTTGTGATTTTAAGAGCCGTAATTATATTTACCCCGGATTTTACGAGTATAGCCATGGAAGAACATATTTTAAAAATCATAAGATCACTGTAAATTTTATTGAAGTAAGGTATTCTAATTTTTATATTTTCTACTATATCAGCCACCCTGCAATTTTTTCTAAATCCATAGGATATTATCCCTATAAAAATCACTGATGCTAAAATTTGAATATAGTGCAGTCTGAGAAACTGACAACTGTACATTACTATTTTTGTTAGAACTGGTACTTCACTCCCATTAGAAATTATAATGTCAATAAATTGTGGTACTATATCAACCATCAGAAACAGCAGCACAAATATTGAAACTACCAGTGTTATTGCAGGGTATATGAGAGAAGTTTTCAGTGAAGATATTATGCTGTAACATTTTTCATAATATTCAGATAATTTTTTGAATATTTCATCCACTCTTCCAGATTCTTCACCTATTTTAACCATTTCCACCATAAATACAGGAAATACATATTTAAACTGAGCCATACTTTCATGCAGTTCTTTTCCTTTTACCACTTCTTCTTTTACAGCTTTCAAAGTCTGTTTTACGGAATTGTTACCACACTGCTTTTCTAAGTCATCAAGCGTCTTAGACACAGGTATTCCTGCCCCCAGCATAATGCTCATCTGGCTGCACAATACACTTATATCCATCATGCTGGATTTTTTTAAAAATACATTTCTGTAATTTTTTACACTGCTCTGGTTATATATATAATATTCTTCTTCTCTCAAAGAAGCTTTTAATTGAGCAAATTTATATCTTTCGCATTTACCTTTGATTTTTTTACCTTCCATATTTATTGCCCAGTACTTTATTATAATATCCACCGCCTTTACTACAGGCACATCCTGAGAAACTCTTCATATGTAGTAACACCTGATTTAACAAGTTCCATACAATTTTCCTTCATAGTAGCCCCTCTTGATTCCTCTATGCTGTTTTCAACATTCAATACACTGTTTTTTGAAAAACCTCTCATATAATCATTCACATATGAAATATCATATATCACTGTCCTGCCTTTGTATGCCTTATGGTTACACCTGTCACAGCCCTTTCCCTTGTATAAAACCTGTTCAGAGGATAGATTCAATTTCACAATTTCCTCTGGAGAAGCCTGGTATTCTGTTTTACAGTAAGGACATATTTTTCTGACCAACCTTTGGGATATTATGCCTACAAGCGCATCCCGTATAAAATATTCCGGTATTCCCATATCTTTAAGTCTTATCGCGGATTCAGCAGAGTTGTTCGTATGCAGTGTACTTATAACCAAATGTCCTGTCACGGCTGCCCTTATAGCCATATGTGCCGTCTCTTCATCTCTTATCTCTCCAAGCATTATGACATCCGGATCCTGACGCAAAATGCTCCTGAGTCCCCGGGCAAAGTCAAGCCCTATTTTTGAATTTACATTAACTTGATTTACATCGTCCAGGGTGTACTCTACAGGATCTTCTATACTCACTATATTTTTTTCTCTAGCATTTATATTGCTCACCATAGAATAAACTGTAGTAGTCTTGCCGCTTCCCGTTGGACCCGTCACTAAAATGAGACCTGAACTCCTGTTTAACATGTTTTTTATCTTTGTCTCATCTTCTTTTAAAAATCCAAGCATATTGAGATTTTTTATCTCAGTATCCCTATATAAAATTCTTAAAACCACTTTTTCCCCATATATAGTTGGAAGAGTAGACACTCTAATATCATAATTGAAATTTCCCTTAGTATATTTTATTTTTCCATCCTGTGGAAGTCTTTTTTCAGCTATATCCATCTGGGCCATTATTTTTATTCTTGTACATAAAAGTGGATATATATTTCTAGGTATTTTTATGTACTCATATATAATGCCATCCACTCTCATCCTTATAGTCACACTTTTTTGAAAGGGCTCTACGTGAAGATCACTGGCTCTCTCATCTATGGCTTTATTTATTATGTAATTAGCTGCCTTAACTACAGGGGAACTTTGAAATTTATGTATATCTGAAATGTTTTCTCCGATCATCTGTGAAGTATTTTTATTCATCTTTATGTCTTTCAATGCATGGTGTAAATTCTCCCTGCAATAATATGTATTTATCAAATCGTATATTTTTCTTCTGTCAGCTTTAACAAATCTCAATTCAACACCTAATATGAACTTTAGTTCCTCCACTAAATTAATATCTGGAGTTTTATCTGCAGCTATAATGATCTGTTCATCAGCCCGCTTCAATGCAATCACACAATTATCTCTGGCTATCTCTTCAGGTATCCTCTTCACTATATCTGGTTCCAATAAAATTTCATCAATGTTTACTTCTTTCATCTCTGTGGAAAACATATTATTTCTCTCTTTCTATTATATTTTAAAATACAAAGTACAAACTTCAAACAACATACAGTTCTAAACATATAATCAACAATATCGTATTCAACAATAATTTGTTATTGAGATTATATCCCAATAAAATATTTTCTAATCAATTATAATCAAAATAAAGTGATATTTTTCACTTCTCTTTATAAATATTATATATTCCCTCCTGATCAGATATGATATTTATGGATTTATCTCTGATATTATACATGAATACATCTTCACCGCTCCCCCTGTTTACCATTCCCACAAAATACACATCTCCTCTTTTACTCTGGGCTATACCGCTGTACTCAGCAATATTTTCTGGGAAATCATAAGTTATCCTGTTAACTCCGCCATCCTTTTGTGTGAATTTATAAAGCGATTCAATATTTTCTTCATTTTTTCCAATAAAAAATACACAGCCATTTTTACTATCCACCGTAGAATCATATATCTGTTCAAACTCATCACTTAAGAACTTAAATTGTCCAGTTTTATGATTGTAATAATATAAATCCAATTCATCCTGATTCCGTGATGAAAACAGCAGATCATCCCCTATAGTGGTAAAATACATACAATATCCCCTTGTATCATTTAAATATACCTGTTCACTGTCTTTGCTGAGATCATATAGATATACTTTATCAGAATTTCTTTGCCCCTCTATATTTCCATAATATATTATTCTATGATCGTCCAGCCATTCATATAAATTCCCCGAAACTAAAACTTTAGATTTAAGTTCTATATATTTTTTATTTTTCAAATCATATACTTTCATACCCTGCGCACTGTCAGTAGAAGAACTGTTGAAAGCTCTATAGGCAATCTTATCTCCTGAAGGATTTATTTTTATATCTTTTACAGCAAAAAAGTCCTTGATTTCACTTTTTGTATTTCCATATAACGCAACTACCTTATTGCCAATTTTTGGGGTTTTATTTTTATCAACCAGATATACATAAACAGATTTTTGAGTATCATATACCATTTCTGAGATATGATCGACAGTTCCATTTTTAACTAATTGATTAGAATGTACATTAAATATATCCTCTTTATCTCCTCCATCTTTAATCACTATAACATCAGAATAATTTGGCTCTTTTATAACCTCGCCTTTATACTTATTCCTGGTACTACATCCACTCAAAGTGACAATATTTAAAAATACCGCCGTATAGAATATTATCTTCATGAAAATTTTCATTACATATCATATTCCCCTTTAAAAGAAACTTCTGCAGGACCCGTCATAAATACATTATTTCCTCTTATTTCCACCAATATATTTCCACCGGGTACTGTAACTTTAACTTTTTTATCAGTAAAATTCAACTTGTTTGCAGCCACAACACAAGCACAGCTTCCTGTACCACAGGCTAAAGTAGGGCCTGCTCCCCTTTCCCAGGTCTTTACTTTGATATTATTTTTATCTATAATTTCACAAAAATTTACATTGGTTCCCTGCGGAAATGCAGCATATTTTTCTACAGACTTTCCTTCTCTCACCTGGTATTTTTCCAGCCTGCCAAATATAACTGTATGAGGAACTCCCATAAACAGTGAAGTGATTTTATATATTTTTCCATTAGCTTCTATTTCCTTATTGACAATTTCATCCTCAAAATCAGCTGGAATTTCACCGGGTACAAAAGAGGGAGTCCCCATATCAACAGTAACTTCCTTAACCTCATCTGCATCTATATTCAAAAAGGCTTCCTTTATTCCATCTCCCGTTTCTATCCTTATACTAGAACCCTTTACTATATTGTTCTCCCATACATATTTTGCAAAACATCTTATGCCGTTTCCACACATGGATGCATAAGATCCATCAGAATTAATTATTATCATCTTGATCTGTGCAATTTTACTTCCTCTAACTATTAATACACCATCTGCCCCTATTCCAAAATGCCTATTACAAAGCTTTACTCCAAGCTTACTCTCTTTACCTAAAAATTTATTTTTTCTATCATCAATGACTATAAAATCATTTCCGCTTCCCTGCATTTTAGTAAATTTCATATTAAAATTTCATCCTTTCGTAAAATTTTGCATACATAAATTAAGTTTACTACTGTGTCAACTTTTTATCAATGACAACTGTTGTACTCTGGAATCATAGGCAAGCAATATTCTATACATAATCTTCCGATCAGCTTTATTTATTAAATTTTAGATGATATAATTTATTAAATACCCAATACAGAATATAAGAAAGAGGATGATATTATGGCATTAGATGGTATTTTTATATACAGTATTTTAGAAGAATTGAAATGTGAACTGCTGGGAGGGCGCATTGAAAAAGTCAATCAGCCTGAAAAGGATGAGATATTATTAACTATGAAAAACAACAGAAAAAACTATAAACTTTCAATTAGTTCCAGCCCGATATATCCTAAAATTCACATTACAGATAAAAATAAACCGAACCCCCTGCAGCCCCCTATGTTTTGTATGGTACTGCGAAAATATCTGAACTCCTCAAAATTAATCAATATAAGACAATTGGATACAGACAGAGTTGTATTCTTAGATTTTGAAAGTTCTGATGAATTGGGATTTAACAGTATTTACACATTAATAGTAGAAATAATGGGAAGGCACAGCAATATTACCCTAATTCGCCAGAGAGACAATTTAATCATGGACAGTATAAAACACATAACACCTGAAATAAATACCGTCAGATCACTATTCCCCGGAATTAAATATATATTTCCACCGACCTCAAATAAATTAAATCCTTTTCGTTTTTCTAAAAACGAATTCAAGACATTTATACAAAATCGCATAAAATACATAGATAAAAAATTTTTCTCCTCGACATTTACAGGGGTCAGTAGTTCATATTCAAAAGAGTTATTTCACAGATTGGAGGAATTGAACCTATCTGAAACCTTGAATGTTTTCGATGAAACAAGTGCAACTATACTATATGGTTTTAGTAATAAGATCTTCAACAAACTTAAAAATCACGAATTTTCCTTTGTATCCTACAAAAAAGGTTCTGTGGTAAAAGACTTTTATTGCGACAATCTGACCTATCTAGACGGCTATAAAGAAAATCTCTACTCCTCACCTTCCAAACTTGTAGAGGAATTTTATTTTGAAAAGGACAAAGCAGATAGATTGAACAACAGAAGTTCTGATCTTCAAAAACTTGTAAATATAAATCTAGATCGCTGCCATAAAAAAATCAATATTTTAAACCAAAATATTAAAGATGCTCTAGATAAAGATGTTTATCGAATTTGTGGAGAACTGCTTACCTCTAATATCTACAAAATAAAAAAGGGGCTCTCCCATATAAAAGTTCAAAATTATTACAACAACAATGAGTATCTAGATATAAAATTGGACGAAAATAAAACTCCTTCTGAAAACATTCAGCATTATTTTAAAAAATACAATAAATTAAAAAAGACAAAAAAGGCTGCCAGTGAACAATTGAGTATGGCAAATGAAGAACTGGAATATCTGAATTCAGTTATTACCAATATAAAAAACTTGGATAACTATGAGGATATTGAAGAAATAAAAAGAGAACTTATGGCAACAGGCTACATTAAACTAAAAAAATCAAATTCACGAAATAAATCCAGGGTTTCTAAGCCCATGAAATTTCTTTCCAGCGACGGAATAGAAATATATGTGGGCAAAAACAATCTCCAAAATGACTACCTTACTCTTAAATTTGCAGATAAAAGGGATATATGGCTTCACACAAAGAAAATTCCCGGTTCACACGTAATAATAAAAAATTTTGGTACAGTTCCAGACAAAACTCTGGAAGAAGCAGCTATGCTGGCAGCCTACTATAGTAAAGCTAAAGGCTCTTCAAAAGTAGCTGTAGACTATACCTCTATAAAAAATATACATAAGCCAAATGGAGCAAAACCAGGAATGGTAATATACTATACCAATAAAACACTGTATGTGGATTCTTCAATGCCATCTATAGAACAGATTGAATAAAATTTATTTAAAATAGCTTGAAATATAAAAAAAATTATTTTATAATAAACAAGGTTATATATCCTTTAAAATGATCCAGTGAGATCAGTAAGGTAAAGTAGAATGGACGCCCTCTCACATGGAGAAGGGCTTTTCTTTATGCCCAATATACTAAGACACGAACTTTTAACTATAAGCTCGCAATGGAGGAGGTGATATTTTGAAGCTAAAAGCACTCATTTTAGATAAAAAGGCTATGGACAGGACATTGACTAGAATATCTCACGAAATAGTGGAAAAAAACAAGGGCACGGAAAATATAATGCTTGTAGGTATAAAAAGGAGAGGATACCCTCTGGCTGAAAGAATAGCGGAAAATATCTATAAAATTGAAGGTGTCAAATTGGATGTTAAATGTGTTGATATAAGCCTCTACAGAGATGATTTAAGTACTCTTTCAGAACAGCCTGTAGTAAAAGAATTTGATGTAACAGATGTAGAAAATAAAAGGATCATATTAGTTGACGATGTAATCTATACTGGCCGGACAGCCAGGGCAGCTATGGATGCAATTATTCATTCAGGCAGGCCAAAATTAATACAGCTGGCGGTCTTAATTGACAGAGGACACAGAGAACTTCCCATAAGACCTGATTACGTTGGCAAAAACATACCTACTTCCCGGGAAGAAATAATATCTGTAGAAATTTCAGAAATAGATAAAAGTGATTCAGTAAAAATATATGAACTGTAAAACTTTTAAAATAGTCCTGAGAGACTAAAAAAGGAGTGTCGTAAATGAAAGATTTTGTAGACGTAGAAGATAAATTACCCATATTAACTACTATACCACTCAGTTTCCAACATCTATTTGCCATGGTAGGTTCCACTATACTGGTCCCTATACTGACTGGTATGAGCCCATCCATTGCATTGTTCTGCAGCGGCATTGGAACTCTTATATATATAATATGCACTAAGGCCAAGCTGCCTGCTTATCTGGGCTCTTCCTTCGCATTTATAAGTCCCATACTCATCGCATCCCAAAATTATGGACCATCTGCCATGCTTTCCGGTGTAATAGCTGCAGGATGTGTATATGTAATAGTAGCCATTATAATAAAATTCTGTGGAGTAAATTGGCTCAATAAAGCTCTTCCTCCTGTAGTAGTAGGATCTATAGTAATTGTAATAGGCTTAAGTCTGGCCACTACAGCTATAAACTGGTCTGGATTCAACCCTACCTATACAACAGCTCAAATGCAGAGTATACCAAGGTGGGCATGGATGAGCGTTTCTGGAATAACCTTAGCTGTTGCAGTAGTTGGAAGTATGTATTTCAAGGGCTTTCTTGGAATAATACCTATATTGATAGCTATAATAGTAGGATATATATCTGCAATAATTTTAGGAGTTATACCACAACAATCCTTAAAATCCATAGCGAATACTTCATTTTTCAGTCTACCACCCTTTATGCTTCCAAAATTCAATATAAATGCCATGATACTAATGGCTCCAATTTCATTTGTAACTCTAGCAGAACACATAGGTCATATTTACGTGACAAACAACGTAGTAGGACGTGATTTCACCAAAGATCCAGGTTTGCACAGATCAATACTGGGAGATGGCTTAGCTACTATATTTGCAGGTTTTACAGGCGGCCCTCCAACTACGACATATGGAGAAAATATAGGGGTTATGGCCATAACCAAAATCTATAGTGTCTGGGTCATAGGCGGTGCTGCAATAATTGCCATTATTCTCTCCTTTATAGGCCCCGTAGCTGCACTTATTGAAAATATGCCAATGCCTGTGATAGGGGGAGTAAGCATACTTCTCTTTGGTATAATAGCCTCTTCAGGATTTAGGGTACTGGTAGAAGAAAAGATAGATTTCAGCAAAAACAGAAATCTCATATTGTCTTCTGTTATAATAGTAATAGGTATAGGGGGAGCTTCCATAAACTTCAGTGTCGGTGGAGCACCTGTGCAGATATCAGGAGTTGCTCTTGCATCTATCATCGGAATAGCACTGAATTTAATATTACCTGAAAAAAGCGCTGCAGAATTAAATGATTCAAATGATAAAAAGGATAGGAAAAGAAAAATAGGATAGTTATCCATGCTCCATGTCAAACCTGTCCTGGGTATATACATGGGGCTATATTTTATATAAAAGGAGTCATATTACTTATGAGAATATATTCTTGGAACGTAAACGGCCTGAGAGCCATCTCAAAAAAGAACTTTTTTGAATGGATAGAAAACGAAAATCCTGATATACTATGTGTTCAGGAAACTAAACTTCAAGAAACTACCCTGGAAGATAAATTGAAAAACATAAGTGGATACCATTCATATTTTAGTTTTGCCCAAAAAAAAGGCTACAGCGGTGTAGCAGTTTACAGCAAATCTGAACCTGTATCCATAGAACATGGAATAGGAATTCCAGAATTTGATTCGGAGGGCAGAATCCTCGTAATTGAATTTAAAAACTTTACCCTGCTTAACATATACTTTCCCAACGGCCAGATGAGCCAGGAAAGACTGAACTACAAATTGAACTTTTATGATGCAATTTTAAATTACTGCAATCTCCTGGTATCTAAAAGTAAAAAGCTTCTAATATGCGGGGATTACAATACTGCCCATACTGAAATGGACATAAAAAATGCAAAAGCCAATGAAAAAAGCTCCGGGTTCCTTCCCATAGAAAGGCAGTGGATAGACAAGCTCATAAAAAATGGATATACCGACACCTACAGATATATGAATCCACAAAAGATAGAATACTCCTGGTGGAGTTATAGATTTAAAGCAAGGGAGAGAAATGCAGGCTGGAGAATAGACTATCACTTTGTATCAAACAACCTACTTAAAAAGGTAAAAAAGGCAGCCATCTTAACTCAAGTTACCGGTTCAGATCACTGTCCTATTATGGTTGAAATAAGTTAAACATGGCCTTTATCAATTATATCTATTATCTTTTTGAAATAATCCGGTATTTCTGTCTCAAACTCCATATACCTACCTGTTGAAGGATGTACAAAGCCTAATTTTCTAGCATGAAGCAGCTGTCCATCTAGTCTAAATCTCTGCTTTTTATATCCGTATACCGGATCTCCCACCAGTGGATGGCCAATATAGGCCATATGAACTCTTATCTGATGGGTTCTTCCAGTTTCCAGTACACATTTAATCAAGGTATTACTCTTAAATCTTTTAATGACTTCATAATGGGTAACTGCCCTTTTACCCCCATGAACTACTGCCATTTTTACCTTATCTCTAGGATGTCTTGCAATAGGCTTATCTACGATGCCATTATCCTCTTTTAAAACCCCCTCCACCAGTGCAATATACTCCCTAGTCATAGAGTGATCCTTTAACTGCTGGGCCAATTTGTTGTGAGCATTGTCATTTTTTGCAACTACAAGTATTCCCGAAGTATCCTTATCTATTCTATGTACTATTCCAGGCCTCATCACACCATTTATACCTGACAAATCACTGCAGTGGTTCAAAAGTGCATTTACAAGTGTACCTGTGTACACGCCTGATGCAGGATGTACTATCATTCCCTGAGGTTTATTTACTACAATAATATCTGTATCCTCATAAAGTATATCGATAGGTATATCCTCTCCTTTTATATTCATCTCAACAGGATCGGGCAGTGTTACAATTACATTATCTTCACAATTGACTTTATAACTACTTTTTTTTATTTTTTTGTTTACTTTCACCCTTTTGTTTTCTATCAAATTTTGAACATAGCTTCTGGACTTATGCGGCAAATGTTTACACAAAAACATATCAAGCCGCATTTTTTCCTCTCCGCTGCATACTGAAAATTCTCTAGTTTCCATATTTTTCTTCCTTCAGTAAATAAAATAACAACAGCATTGTTCCCACTACTACAAAAACATCTGCCACATTAAATATTGGAAAGTAATAGATATTTTTAAAATGAACCGAAATAAAATCAACTACATATCCATAAATCAATCTATCTATTAAATTCCCCAGTGCTCCACTTATTATAAGAGAAAGACTTACTCTGACTACAATAGATTTCAATCTATGTTTCACCATATAGTATATCATGCCTGTAACTACTATTATTGTTATAGCTGCCAAAAAATAAAGCTTATTTTGCAGGATTCCAAAAGCCGCACCTCTGTTCTCCAGATATAGAAATGAAAATATATCTTTTATTATAACAACCTGGAAACCCTGAGCCAGACTTTGAGCCGCCCACATCTTAGTAATCCTGTCTATTAAAATTCCCAGTAGTATTATAGATACTTCCATTATTTTCCTCCTGGTGTATAATCTATCCGACCGCTACCATTGCTAATACTCCAACTTCTTAAAGTTGGAGATAAGCACTGCTACGCTCCTGGATAAGTTCTTCTAAGGTTCAGGTGGAGTAAGCATTCCTTATAAGCAAACTCCATCTGAACCTAAGAATCACTTGACAAAAACTATAAGTTCATAATCATATTCTTCAATATCTCAGTGGAGTTTTTTATAGCAATAGGTGCAAATTTTTTATAATCCATGCTGGCACCATTATTGGCATTGTCCGATATAGATCTTATTATTACAAAAGGTACATTATTCAAATAAGCCGCCTGGGCAATACTCCCACCTTCCATTTCACAGGCAAGTGCATTGAATTCACTATTTAAATACTTTATCTTTTCAGTGCTGCAGATAAATTGATCTCCTGTAACAATTCTTCCTGTAAAACTTCTTATATCCCCTATCTTTCTGCAGGCAAGCTGGGCCTTCTCCACAAGATTCCTGTCACACTTAAAATCATATGTATCCATTCTAGGGATCTGCCCTACTTTGTCCCCAAAGGCGGATGTATCTACATCGTGCTGTACTAAACTATTAGCTATAACCACATCTCCAGGGTATATATCTTCTGCTGTACCTCCGGCTACCCCAACATTTATTATATTATCTACATTAAAATCATCTATGAGAATTTGTGCGCATATAGCTGAATTCACTTTTCCTATTCCACTTTTAACTATTACCACCTTAGCACCATAAAGTTGTCCGAAATTAAACTTCATATTGGCTTTCACTTGAGCTCTGCTTAACTGAAGCTGGGATAAAAGTATTTTCACTTCTTCATCCATTGCCCCAATGATTCCTATAATCATAAATAATGACCTCCTTATACTTATCCATTGATTATTCTGAACAACACATATTAATAGCATATATAAACAAACATCAATTGTCAACTTTCTCAATTTGAAACAAATATAACAAGTACATCTTCTATGTAAAAAAACCACTCTACACTTTAGAGTGGTTTTCTCTATCCTTTAACAAAAAAATTCTTAATTTCATTCAACTCATCTTCATCTGTCAAAGTATTATCATTGTCATCTCTATCCTGACTTTCTTGAACTTCATTTTTATCTGCCCCTGAAGAAGTTTTTTCGGTATTTTGAACTTCCTTTTCTATCTCTTTTTCCTTTATAGGAACATCTTTTGAAGAAGTATCATTTAAAGAAGATTCACTTAGTTCATAACCTATATCATAGCTTTTCACAAAATCTTTTTCCATATCATCAAACACTTCCAGTTGAGTCTTCATGAAATTTCTAAATTTAGTTCTAAATTTTCCGAACTCCTGCTTTACTCTCTCAAATTCATCATTAATTTGAATAACATCACTATGAGCCTTGTCTATTATTTTCTGAGCTGCTTCATTGGCATTTTTAAGTATAAACTCACTTTCCTTTTTGGCATTCTCTTTAGCCTGTTCAGAAGCATTCTGAGCTAACAAAAGGGTATTTTGTATAGTATTTTCCATCTTGTTATAGTGGTTTATCTTGTCCTCTACAGATTGAAGCTTTTCTTTCAAAAAAGAATTTTCCTTCTGTAGTGATTCATAATCCTCCGCTATCTTATCTAAAAAATCATCCACTTCATCTATATTATAACCCCTAAGATTTTTTTTAAATTCTTTATTTGTTATTTCTTCAGCGTTTATCTGCATGCTTAGCACCTCAAATCAACTAAATTTTTTTACAAGAAGCTTGTACCTGCCAGTTCCTGTAAATCCCCTTTTTCCAGCAATTTTAAACTTTCCACAGCCACTTACTGTTATTGTACAATATTCCTTTACCAACCTATCCTTTTTATCTACAGGCAAATAGTCAAGAAGAACCTTTCCCTGTCTAATTATTTCTTCAGATTTGCTTCTGGATAGATTGCAAAGAGAACTTACCATACAATCTATTCTAAGAGAAGAAACATTTAAGGTATAGGTTTTAAAGTTGTAATTGGGAATTTCTTCTGTATGAATATCTATATCACCCACTTCACAGGGACATCTTCCTACACTGTTCAAATTCATCTTCACATAATCACTTATATCTTCACAGACAGCTAAATAACACAGACCATTTCCATTCAATATTAAATCTCCAAATTTTTCTCTTTTGATTCCCAGGGACATAAGACTTCCCAAATAGTCCTTATGACTTAATTTTGTAAATTTCGACTTACAAATTATTTCTAACAACTTTACAGGATAAGAACATTCTACAGATTCTTCCGAAAATGCCATCATCTTTCTCTCCGCATCTTCAAATATACCATAACTATAAATATTCAATCCAATTTCTTCATTTAAATCCCGTAGAGCTCCCCATATATTGGGTGTACAAAATTCTCCTGTATAAACCACCTTATGACTTCGCTCTGCTAAAACCAACTTATCATATATAGGCAACATATAATTTTCACTACAAAAATAAAATCTATTTATAAAACTATCTTTCTTCATCATTTTCTCTGATCACTATCTATCTCTTTCTAAATTAAATTATAGAAAATACAACCCCTCTTATTATGTCTATTATAAAAAAAGCTATTATAGGGGAAAAATCTAAAGCAAGCCCCGGCATAATCTTCTGCTGAATCATCCTTCCCGGCCTCATAAAGGGTTCAGTAAATACATGTAGGAGATCTGTAAATGCATTTCCCCTTCCGGGCATGACCCAGGATAAGATTACATCCAATATAATAGCAGCTTCCAAAAACCTAAATAAAAGAGATAATGCTACAGTTAAAGTAGTGCTTATCATTTTTGCCTCCAAAATAATACTTATTTTAAATACAGTACATCTATATTATTGTCTACTTCCAACCAAATATTCCTTTTCCTGACAACTCACTTTTTAAATCACTGTTCACTTCTACACTTGATGGTGAAAGTATATACACTCCCTTTTCTATCTCCTCTAAGTCTCCACCTAGTGAATAACTCGCACCTCCCATAAAATCAAGCAGTCTCTGGGCTATTTTGGTTTCAAGGCCTGTGGTATTTATAACTACAATTTTTCTATTTTTGAGTTCATCACATATGTCCGCTGCTTCTTCGTAAGTAGTTGGCTTAACTATCCTTACTTTAGCAGATACAGTAGTATGTATGCTCACAACTTTATTCTGCCTTTTAGAATTTACAATAGGTTCTACTCCACCGAAGTTACTATTGGCTTTTCTATTATCAACCTGTTCTGTTTCATCTAATTCTTCTTCATCTTCTTCTAAATCATCTTCAAGACCTAAAAATCCCATCATCTTGTTTATCATTTTACCAGCCATAAAAATACCTCCTATTTATTATAATTTCTCTTTCCAAATATGCCTTCTCCAATTCTTACTAAAGTAGCTCCCTCTTCAACTGCAATTTTATAATCATGAGTCATTCCCATAGATAATACATTCATGCTTATATTTTTAAACTTTCTCTCTTTAAGCTTATCGAATATAGACTTCATTTCTTTAAAATAATATCTACAGCTTTCCTCATCTCCCTGTGGAATTACAGCCATTAGACCTCTTACCTTAACACTTGTGCAATTTTCGCAAGCCTCTATTAAACTCTCTAAATTCTCAACATATATACCGGTTTTACTTTCCTCACGGCCTATGTTTATTTGAACTAAAGTATTTGCAATTAGTCCCTCTGCACTATAGTGCTTTTCCAATTCATTGAGAAGTCTTATACTGTCTAAGGAATGAATAAGATAAACTTTACCTACTATATATTTTACCTTATTTCTCTGGAGATGACCTATTAAGTGCCATCTTATGTCTTTGGGAAGCTCAGACTCTTTGCCCATAAGCTCTTGAACTTTGTTCTCCCCAAAATCCCTAATGCCTGCATTATATGCAGTTTGTATATCTTCTACAGGTTTAGTCTTTGAAACGGCTACTAAGACAACTTTTTTTCCATTTAAATCTGCTTCTATACTATTTAAATTTTCCTCAATTGACAATAATACCGTCTCCTTTGTTGTTAAACACATATACATATAATTTTATTATTCTTCATAGAAATTAAAATTCCTTCAAAAATTAATTATTTTTTTAATTATTTTAACAAAATATAAGATAACTTAACGGCATAAATTGTAAAAATATTTTAGTCTTTGTTCTGCATAAATTGTACTTTATAATCTCCATTATAGGCCGGTATTTTCATGCTGCTGGTTTTAGTTACAACTACCACTATTTTTCTATTCATAAGTACTTTTAAATAATTTTCATTCGACATCATATAGTTGTAAAGCACATCCTTATTTCCTATGGCATCAATGGAAAAAGGGGAGGCAATCTTTACTCCATTTACCCTTAAAAAGGGCCCGCTGCAATAAATTTCAGAAGTGTCCACCATTCTGTGTCCATTTATTGAAACAGCCTCTGCTCCTGCATTTTTTAAGTCGTTCATCACTTGTATTACATCAGTATTATGTACTAATTTCATCTGATATTGAAAAGCATCCAGTCCATCTTCCATATCCCCATCATTTAAAAATATCTTTATCCCCTGTCCTTCTACAGCTACTTTGCCAAGTTCCATGTTATTCCTATTTAACTCCTGTTTTATTTCCGTTACAACCTGAGCTTCATTTTGTTCATTGTCTTCATATTTTTTCAGCTTATTGTAGTTATCTCTGTACTGTTCAGATAGATCAGATATTTGGTTGTAGAGTTGATTTTTATAGTTATATGCATCTTGATATTGCTTTGCACTTAAAATCACTCTCTTATTGGCATTCTCCTTCGTAAAGCTCATGTTCATAGATATCAACAGGCCTATAATTATAGAAGCTATAAAAACAAATACATTGGCTTCACTGCTTTTCATTTAACTCACCTCATCGACGTGGTTTGGTTCTTTCCAATAATTGTCTTCTTATAATTGCAAAATTATCAAATATTCTTCCCCCAAAAACTATAACTGCCGCCAAGTATATAGGCACTCCCAATTTATCTCCTAGATAAGCAAGTCCTGCAGCAAGGACTGCATTTCCAAAAAAACCAGATATGAAGATATCAGTTTGAAAATTTTTCGACAAATTAGCTCTTATAGCCCCAAAAACTGAATCTAAACAAGCTAAAATTGCCACTGACATATAAGGTGAAAATTTGTCTGGAATATTTACGTTCCATACCACTCCTATAATTATTCCCAATATAAGACCAATAAACGCTATCATATTTTTATCACACCTCTAAATTATTCCTTTACAGGTTTAGCATATTCAAATTTATATGCTCCATTATATTTCTTTATAGTTATATTATCTGACTTTTGAAACTTAACATCACATATATTTTTTATGTCTGCAAACACTTCTGGAAAGCTCATGTCACTGTACAGTAAATTTTTATCTCCTATAGCTTGTATGACTATTCTGCTGGAAGGTGATATCTTGTTGTCATTTATAAGTATATAATTTCCCGCAGTTCTTATACCCGTCCTGGAAACAACCCTTATATCATTTATGGATATGGCCTCAGCTCCTGCAAACCTGAGTTCATTTACCAAATATACTAGGTCCTTATCAGTTATATGATTGTCAACACCGCTTCCCCCAAACAAATTATTGTCATTAGGAGTAAGATATATGACTATTCCAGGTCCACTTACATCTACCTCTCCTGTAAGTATTCTGGTATTTTTTAACTGCTGTAAAAGATTTTTAGTGGAATCACTTTTACTTGCTGCTGCATCTTCATAACTCTTCACTTTATTTTGAAGTTCATTCACCTTTGCCTCCAGGGCTTTCTTTTCCTTTTTATATTGTTCTATGGTCACCGTGACATCCGTATTATTTTGATTACTTAAATTTAAAGTATCATCCTGTTTCATTAATGTCCTGAATTGATATGCAACCATAAACCCAAGTATGCAACACACTAAAGCAACACTGATCTGTGACGCAAATTTACGCATTTCTATTTTATCCTCCTACTTTATATACCGGATTACCATCAAATCTTACATCTATATATCCCTTGGCACCATTTAACTTTTCTTGAAGCAGTATGTTGAGTGCCCTATTCATCTTCTTGTCTAAATTCTCCCCGCTGCCAAGTTTTATACATATATTGCTAAAGTATGCCTTTACATCCAGCAAATCACTCACATCTACATAAGTAAGTGAAAAAGGCAAATTATTATTTACAATTATATTCCCCAGGGAAGCCACAATTTTTATCTTTCTTTCCTCTTTTTTACTGCTGATGGCTTCACCTATATCCGTTTTAGTATAATCAATTCCATCTAATCTAATCAAGTGCATATTGTTTATATTGTCTACCTTTTGAAGCAAAACACCATTTCCATCTATGATATAATACTTTCTATTACTCTCGTAGTAGAATAGTGCCTCTCTCTCTTTAACATTTATGTTTATAGTCCCGGGAAGTTCTCTGTTTATCACTACATCTTCCACATAGGGATTACTCAGTATTCCGCTGTTTGCATCTTTTAAATCAACATAGAATATATTATTCCCCACGTATATTCCGGATCTGTTTACAATATCAGTACTTAAAACATTTTTATTTCCATGGACTTCAATATGCCGAATATTAAAATAAGGAAGTTTTAAACAGAGAGTAAAAAATAATGCTATTAAAAATAACATAAAAATAAAAGCTCTTTTTACTCTTCTCTTCTTTCGTCTTTTTAAAATCATCTCATTATCTGTTTTCAACGGAAATTCACTCATTCCCTACCAACTCACTTTATAATTTAAATGTAAAATACTATAAGATATATATATATTAACACTTAATAAAATTAATTTCATTAAATTAATCATTAATTTTTTATATATTTTTTCTTACAGCAATATTAAAAAAAGTTCAAATATCAGATTCAGATAAGGCTTTTTACATAAACATAGCATTACAATTTTGCAATGCTATGTTTTATCCATATTCACTTTGCCTTGATATATTCAGAAGTATGCCCATGGCTACCATATTTATTACAAGAGAAGATCCACCATAGCTTATAAAAGGCAGCGGCACACCTGTTACTGGCATGGATCCAGTTACAACTGCTATATTTATTATTGCCTGTACTGCAATAACAGAGGTTATTCCAGTAGCTAGAAGTGTACCATAGGTATCTTTTGCCTTTATGGCAGTCACAATCCCTCTCCACACAATTACTATAAACAGTGCAACAATAATTGTACAACCTATTAGTCCCAGTTCCTCTCCTATGATAGAAAATATAAAATCATTATGGGGTTCAGGTATGTAATAGCACTTCTGCCTTGATCTCCCCAATCCTACTCCCCATATTCCTCCAGAACCCATAGCTAAAAGAGATTGAATAAGCTGATATCCATTACCTTTAGGATCAGCCCAGGGATTCAGAAAACTTGTAAACCTGGCCATTCTATAAGGCTCAAATATTATTCCAGCTATTCCTGCAAGGATCACCAGTCCCACTACACCGATCATATGGGTAATTCTGGCTCCAGAAACATAGAGGACTATCATCGTAACTATCATTATTACAGCAGCTATACTCAAATTTTTCTCTGCAAATACAAGGCCTGCATAAAACCCTGAAACCAATAGATAGGGTATAACTCCATAGAGCAGAGTTCCTATTTTTCTTCCGCCTTTCACCTCTATACTTTTAGCCATATACAATACCACAATGTATTTAGCTATTTCAGAAGGCTGGAATCCAACAGAACCTACTCTTATCCATCTCTGGGCACCTTTTGTGGACTCAAAGGCAAATACCGCAAGTAAACATATTACGGATATTATCATAAGCAGTTTTGTATACTTCTTTATATTTTTATAGTCAAATTTTATAGTGAGAAACATAAAAAATGTCCCTATTATCGCCCATAACCCCTGTCTTTTTAAAAAGAACATACTATCTTGTGTGCTTTTATCAAAAAATGCCTTGTAAGAACTGGCACTATAGACCATTACCACTCCAATGGCCACCAATAGCATTATAGTTGAGAACAGTATAAAGTCTATAGAACCCATTTTAGTCTTTGACTTGCTAATTTTCATAAAAATCCTCCTAATTATTACTGCTGAGGCTGACAAGAGTTATCCGAACGTTACCATTGCTAATACCCCCAGCTTCCTAAAGTTGGAGATAAGCACTGCTATGCGCCTGGATGAGGCGGTTCTTAACTATAGGGATAAAAATCCAAATAAACATAATATCACTGTAACTATACAAAATATAGAAACAACTTTAGTTTCATGCCAGCCTGAAAGTTCAAAATGATGATGTATGGGTGCCATTTTAAAAATTCTTTTGCCAGTAAGCTTGAAGGAAATCACCTGAAGTATGACAGACAATGCCTCCAACACATATATTCCACCAATTATTATAACCAATAACGGAAGTTTTAATATCATAGCCACTGCCGCCACTGCACCGCCCAGCGCCAGAGAACCTGTATCCCCCATAAAAATCCTTGCTGGAAAAGCATTATATCTCAAAAACCCTAAAAGAGCTCCAGCCAGTACTGCACAAAAAACAGCCAATGTAATGTGACCCATAGCAAAGCTCACCAATGCCAGAAAAGTCATTACCAGCAGTGTAACGGAAGTAGCCAGGCCATCAAGACCATCAGTTAAATTCACAGCATTTGTAGTAGCTGCAAAATATACTATTATAAAGGGAATATAAAATTTTCCAAGATCCCAGGTCTCATGTGCAAAAGGTATTATTATAGATGTACCTATATATGGATTGCCTGCAGAATAACAGGCAAATACCCCTGATGTAATCAGTAACAATATCATTTTCTGATAAGCTCTAAGACCTAAGTTTCTCCTTCTGACTATTTTTAGGATATCATCAATGGCTCCAATTATTCCAAAAGCGACAAAGGCATATAGAGCTACCATTGCCTCATCTGAAGGATTTTTCACTAAAATCGCCATGGTTATGAAGGTCGCCAGTATAAATATTATTCCACCCATGGTTGGTGTTCCCGCTTTTTTTAGATGGCTCTTGGGTCCATCTTCCCTTATGCTCTGTCCAAATTTAAACTTATGTAAAATCGGTATTAAAATTGGTCCTTCTAAAATTGCTATTAAAAATGCTATGAGAACAGAATATATCAATTTATTCATAATCGTATTAATCCTAAATTAATAGGATCTTCACCTCCTAACAACTGCTGCTCTTCTTTAGTGCTTCTGCTATGACTTCAAACTTCATAAGTCTGGAAGCTTTTACAAGTACGGTATCTCCTATTTTAATATATTTATTCAAAAGGAAATTGAGAACCTCTTCTCCTCTATCAAAAATCATAAATTTTCCATCTCTATTTACAGCATCGAAGCCTCTTTTAAAATCCTCTCCGTGTTCTCCTAAAGCTATAAAAAGATCTACACCGCTTTTTGCTGCATATCTTCCAACTTCCTCATGTACCCTGCGGGATTCTTCCCCCATCTCTCCCATTGTCCCAAACACCACTATCTTCCTGTTGGATTTAAAATTTTTCAGGACATCCAGTGCAGCTTCCATGGATTCAGGATTTGCATTATAGCTGTCATCTATCACATTGAATTTTTTACCTCTGAATATCTCCATCCTGAGGGAAGCAGTCTCAACATTTTCAAATCCACTCCTTATTTCATCATAAGTCATGTTTAAAAGCCTTCCACAGGCAACTGCCAGCATTGAATTCAATATATTGTATTTCCCCGGTAAATTTATCTTAAAAGTTTCTCCTGTCTTGATTTTATTCTCACACACTTTAAATTCAATAGAATCCTCATTTATCATCGTATCATAGGCAGAAATATCTGCAGGTTTTTCCACTCCCACTCTTTTTATGACAAATTTTTCTTCCTTTAATTTTCCAAGAAGATCATTGTCAGAATTTATTACCAATATATTATTTTTCGCAAAGAAATCCGTTATTTCCAGTTTTGCCTTCAGTATATTTTCTCTGCTGCCTAAAATTCCTATATGCGCCCTGAGCACATTAGTTATAACTGCAATATCCGGCCGTGCAGCCTTAGCCATGTTATGTATTTCTCCTCTACTGTTCATACCCATCTCCAGTACTGCAACTTCATAGCTATTATCCAGTTTAAACAACATATGGGGCAGTCCTATTTGGTTGTTAAAATTACCTTCTGTTTTAAACACTTTAAATTTAGCATTCAACACATCTGCAATCATATTCTTAGTGGTAGTCTTACCTGCAGATCCCGTCACCCCTATTATCTTCACATGCAGTTTGCTTCTATAGAGTTCAGCTAAATCCAGAAGAGCTTTATTGCCATTTTTTACCCAAATTATAGCTGTACATTCACTTATTTCATCTTTATTAAATTTTATTTCATCTACCATGCAGATAGAAGCTCCCCTTTTGCTAGCCTCACCCACATAGTCATTTCCATTAAATTTTTCTCCCCTTAGAGCAATAAATATATCTCCACGCTCCAATTTTCTCGTATCCGTACATACATTTTTATATCCGCTGTATTTTCCATTTAATATTATTTTCCCCCCTACAGCATTTACTATTTCGTCAAAACCCATGTACTCCAAAATTGACACCTCCCTTTTTCAATTCACAATGCACAGTTCACAGTTCACAGTTAACGATTTACCATTGCAGTTGTGCACTGTCAATCGCCAATCGTCAATTCTCTTACAATATCTGCCACTACTTCTCTTTCATCAAAATGTATGGTCTTGCCTTTAAGAATCTGATAAGTTTCATGTCCCTTTCCTGCTATAACGACCACATCTCCCTTACCCGCCATCTTCATGGCTTCTTTTATTGCCTCTCTCCTGTTTTCAATAACAGTATAATTGTTCTTTTTTACTCCAGACAATATTTCATCTATTATGGACATAGGCTCTTCTGTTCTGGGATTATCCGAAGTTATAACTGCAAAATCAGAGAGTTCCGTACCTATTTTACCCATTATTGGCCTTTTGGTATTGTCCCTGTCACCACCGCATCCAAATACACATATAAGCTTTCCCGCAGTAAATTCTCTGGCGGTTTTCAGTATATTCTCCAGTCCATCGGGAGTATGGGCAAAATCCACTACAACCTCATATCCCAGATCATAGGGTTTGGTAACTATTTCACACCTTCCCGGTACAGCTTCCATGGACTCAAGTCCTTTTTTCACAGTACCCAGATCTATCCCCTCACACAAACAAGCTGCTGCACTTCCCAGGGCATTCATGGCATTGTATTTGCCTGGTATATTTAAATTTACAGACTCTGTACTTCCTTCATAACTGACATTAAAGTTTATTCCCCTTGAATGTACATTCAAATTACTGCCCCGTACATCAGCCTGCCTGTCTATGGCATAGGTCACTTTATGTCCCGGAGCATCCCTGTATACTCTCTCGCCATAACTGTCATCAACATTTATTATGGAATTGAATGCATTTTGAAACAGAATCAACTTTGCCCTATAATAATTTTCAAAGGTTTTATGAAAGTCAAGGTGATCTCTTGTTAAATTTGTAAATATTGCCTCACAGAATTTGACTCCATATGTCCTATCCAGATAGAGTGAATGAGAAGAGGTTTCCATAACACAGTAATCAACGGACTCTTTCACCATCTGTCCAAACAATTTCTGAAGTTCCAGAGATTCCGGAGTAGTTCTATGAGAAGGTATTTTTTTATCTCCTATATAATTGGAAATAGTTCCTATAAGACCTACCTTATAACCTGCAGCTTCCAGTATGGATTTCACCATAAAGGTGGATGTGGTCTTGCCATTTGTACCTGTCACCCCTATTATTTTCATTTTTTTTGAAGGATTTCCATAGTAATTGGAGGCCATAAGCGCAAGTGCCTTTCTGGTGTCTTTTACCTTTATTACAGTACATTGGGGCATAGATTCTACATCTTCACTCAACACTACTGCCGAAGCTCCATTCTTACAGGCATTGCCTATATATCTATGGCCGTCAGTAACATATCCACGAATGCATACAAAAACATCCCCTTTTTCTATTTCTCTTGAATCATACTGTATCTCCCTTATGTCCAAATCATTATTTCCCCTGATAATTTTATATTCCACATTGTCCAATAACTTTTTTAAATTCATAATATCAACTCCCTAGTTACAAATTATATACAAAATGCATATGTTTTACACATAGCATTGGCATGCAATATTCTCATTATAATAATATCGCATGCCCTACATTAATTTTCACCACTTGATCTATTTTATTATAATTTCTAAGATGCTGCATGTAAAGCAAAACTTAATCATCCTGATTGACATCATAAGTATTTTGAGCACTGCTTTGAGTTGTATCCTGCGGCACTACATCACCCTTTATTGCAAGATAATTAAATAAGTCTGTAAAAACCTGTTTTGCCGTCGGTGCAGCTGTCTGTGCAGCATAGTAATTAGATGGATCCGGCTCATCTACAGATACCAGCACTGTTATTTTTGGATCACTTGCCGGCGCCATTCCCACAAAAGAGGATACGTATTTCCCCGGCTGATATCCTCCAACTCCAGCTTTTTGTGCAGTTCCAGTTTTACCAGCTATATGGTAGCCGGCTATGAATGCATTTTTACCTCCTCCGTCTGAAACAACCTTTTCCAGGTATCCCCTGAGCTGGGCTGCTTTACTTGAATCCAATATTTTCGTGGTATTACCTTTAACATCATAGGTTTTATCTGTAATTTCCATGCCGCTGTTTTCATCATAATGCTCTATTTTTTTCATAACATGGGGAGTAATTAGATTTCCACCATTTGCCACTGCATTAAAAGCCCTTAAATATTGAACTGCAGTTACCGTATTGGCCTGGCCAAATGAAATGGTTGCAAGATCTATATCACTAATATCCTGTGTTTTCTTTACTATTCCCTTTGCTTCACCAGGTAGGTCTATACCGGTCTTTTGTCCAAATCCAAATTTGTGTATATAATCATTTAACTTTTCTTTCCCTATTTTCTTTCCAAGCTCTGCAAAACCCACATTGCAGGAATTTTTTAGTATTTCCTCTAAATTTTGTACTCCATGCCCTGAACTTTTCCAGCAGTGTATGGTTCTCTTGCCTATGGTTATACTTCCATTACATACGAAAGTGTCATTCGGGCTCACAGAATTGGTTTCCAGCGCAGTCTGGGCAGTTACCACCTTGAATATGGAGCCTGGCTCAAAAGTATCACTGACCGCCCTGTTTCTCCAGGTTTTTTGTAGTTCATCATAGGATTCACCCTTTATCCATGGATCATTTGGATTATAATCAGGCTTGTTTGCCATAGCCAGTATCTCTCCATTTTTAGGATTCATCACCACTATAGAAACTGCCTTTGCCTTATAATCGTTAAGAGCCTGCTGGGCCGACTTTTCTGCAAAATGCTGGATCATCTCATCTATAGTAAGGACTACATCTTTTCCATCTACAGGTTTTGTAAATTCGGAAATAGTGTAGGGCAGCTCCTGACTTTTCCTATCCAGTTCCGCAATTCTACTGCCAGGAGTTCCGGCCAATTCCTTATTATAATAGAGTTCTACCCCCGTTAATCCCACTCCATCCGAATTAGTGTGTCCCATTACCTGGGACAAAAAATTGTTATTGGGGTAATATCTCTTAGTATCCGAAGATATGAGTATACCATTTAAATTCAAATTCCTCACTTTATCCGCCGCATCCTTTTCCACTCTCCGTTTTAAAGTTGCGGAGCCAATGGGAAGTCCCCCGGGCAGCGTCTTATTTAAAATTTTAGACACATCGCTTTTATCCATAGAAAGAATACTTGCAAGTTCACCCGCCAATTTATCCTCAGATATCTTTTTCTCTTCCATAGTTTCCTTAAGAGTATTCATGTCCAGATCAATTCTATATACATTAGCACTTACAGCTAATTCATTTCCGTTTCTATCCAGAATTTTTCCACGCTTCGCATCAATCTTTACATCGCTTGTCCATTGAGCTATAGCCATAGCCTTAAGTTGTGGTGATTTATATATCATTACATATCCCATCCTGCACACCAATAAAAAGAAAGTTAAAAACAGGAAACTAAAAGTAATTATCATTCTTTTTCTGATAATAACCCTGTCCCTATATTCCCTTTTATACAAATTAATTTACCTCCATATTAATTGCTTCAACTTATTTAACATACCTTTTTGTGTTTCTATACCATTCACATCTTTCTGGGCTTTTATAATCGGCTTATCTAAATTTATATAAACTGCATTTTGTTTATTCGGTACCACCATTTTGAGTTTATTCATTGCATTTTCCTCTATGTATTTTAAATTATTGTATTTCACCAATTCTACTGTTAAATTTTCATTCTGTCTATTAATATCACTTATATTACTTTCCACCGAATTCAACTCAGTTTGCATATTATATATTATCGAATATCTATATATGAGAGTTAACCCAACTACAAAAAACACACAGATATTTAAAATCACTTTAAGTTTCTTTTTTACCTTTGCCTGTCTATTTACATCCTTCTTTTTATGTATCTTATTGCTATGTTTTCTATAAGGTTTATATTCTGGCTGTAGTGCAGCGTTGCCATTTATTATATTTTCTTCATTCATCACTATCACTTTATTCACCCCACATAAACTTTAGAACTAAATTTTTTCAGCTGTTCTCAATTTAGAACTCTTACTCCTCGGATTTTTTTCTTTTTCCTCCTGTGCAGGTATTATTGGTTTCTTATTTATAATCTTTACAACAGGTTTTTTATTGCACACACAAATTGGAAAATTTGGCGGGCATGTGCATGGGTTTTCCAGATTCCTGAATTTAGATTTCACTATCCTGTCCTCCAGTGAGTGAAAAGTTATAACCGATATTCTTCCTCCTGCCTTCAGTTTCTCCACACTGTCCTCCAACGCCCTATCAAGTATCTTAAGCTCTTTATTAACCTCTATACGTATACCTTGAAAGGTTCTCTTTGCCGGATGACCATCTCTTTGAAATTTTAAAGGTACGGCCCTCTTTATTATATCCACAAGCTCCAGAGTCGTGTTTATCGGATTCTTTTCCCTTTCCCTCACTATAAAATCTGCTATCCTATTGGCAAATTTCTCTTCACCATAGTCTTTCAAAACTCTATAAAGTTCTTCTCTTTCATATCCATTTACCACTTCATAGGCAGAAAGAGAGCTATCTCTATTCATCCTCATATCCAGCGGGGCATCCTTCATATAGCTAAATCCCCTCTCTGGATTATCCAGCTGATAAGAGGAAACTCCTAGATCCATAAGTATCCCATCTACACTATTTACCTTAAGTTCACTTAAAATCTCTTTTATATAATAAAAATTGCTGCAAACATAAGTCACATTTTTAAATTCCTTAAGATTTTCTTTTGCAGCTTTAATTGCTGAAATATCCTCATCAATTCCTATAAGTTTTCCATTTTCAGATATCCTCTTTAATATCTCTTTTGAATGTCCCCCTCCTCCCAATGTACAATCCACATAAATTCCATTTTCTTTAATATTTAAACTATCTATAGTTTCCTGTAAAAGTACAGGTACATGCCTAAATTTCATAAAATATGTCCTCCACTTCCTGCTATATTCCAAGTTCACTTAGCTGCTCTGCTATGTTGTCAAAGTCTATATTGGAATTATTGTATTCCTGCCAGCCTTCTCTACTCCATATCTCTATTCTATTTGATACCCCTATGCTCACTATTTCCCTATTTATACTTGCATATTCCAAAAGGGGCTGCGGCATGACAATTCTTCCCTGTTTATCAGGTTCCATTTCATTCGCACCGGAGAAAAAAAACCTCACAAAAGCCCTGGCGTTTTTATTGGTAAATGGAAGGCTTTTTAATTTTTCCTCCAACACATGCCATTCACAAAGTGGAAAAGCATAGAGACAACCGTCTAAACCCTTAGTCAATATGAACTTTGGCCCTAATTCTTCCCTAAACTTAGAAGGTATAATTATTCTCTTCTTACCGTCTAGAGCATGTTCATACTCACCTAAAAACATCACTGCACCTCTCACTGTTATTTTACTCCACTTTAAACCACTTCAAACCACCAATTATCTATTTCTATATTAACATTAAAATTCCTTCTTTTTTACGCAATTTTAATATATTTTTTAAATCTATTAAATTGTAGATTTTCACAAAATTTTACCGCATTTTTTTGAAAAATATTCCATTAAGTATAGAGTAATTTAATCTATAGGCTGTCTCTTTCATTGAAATAATATTTTCTGTAGAGTATAATTTAGAAAGGATTTTATATTTAGTCAATTATAATTTTAGGAAGGGAATGTACATAGATGAAACTTGGAATTGTAGGACTGCCAAATGTGGGGAAAAGTACTCTATTCAATGCAATAACAAAAGCAGGTGCAGAATCTGCTAACTATCCATTTTGCACCATAGAGCCAAATATAGGAGTAGTTAGTGTGCCGGACAGAAGACTGGACGTACTTGAAAAAATGTATAATTCGAAAAAAAAGGTCTACACGGCTATTGAATTCTATGATATAGCAGGACTGGTAAAGGGCGCCAGCAAAGGCGAAGGCCTTGGAAATAAATTTTTATCCCATATAAGAGAAGTTGAAGCCATAGTTCACGTAGTGAGATGCTTTGAAGATGAAAATGTGGTTCATGTAGATGGCAGTGTGGATCCTATAAGAGATATTGAAACTGTAAACTTAGAACTCATATTTTCAGATATAGAAGTTATGGACAGGAGAATAGAAAAAATATCCAAACTAGCTAAAGGTGGAGATAAAGAATCCAAAACACAATATGCTTTCATGTTAAAAATAAAAAAACATTTAGAGGAAGGTAAACCTGTACGGACTATGAAATTGACCGAAGATGAGGCTGAACTTGTAAAGGGATTTTTTTTGCTCACTACCAAACCGGTACTTTATGTAGCCAATATTTCAGAAGAGGATTTGACTTCTGGAAATGCAGAAAATAAATTCGTAAAAAAAGTAAAAGAATATGCAAAAAATGAAAGTTCGCAGGTAGTCATTATATCTGCAAAAATAGAAGAGGAACTCTCCACCCTGGAGGAAGATGAGAAATCAGAAATGTTAAAAGAATACGGTCTAGAGGAAGCTGGACTTGATAAACTTATAAATGCCAGCTACAAACTTCTAGGACTTATAAGCTTTTTAACTGCTGGTGAAAAAGAAGTAAGGGCCTGGACTATAAAACAGGGTACAAAAGCTCCTGAAGCTGCCGGTAAAATACACACGGATATACAAAAGGGCTTTATAAGAGCTGAGATCATATCCTACGATAAACTCATAGAATGTGGTTCAGAAGCTGCCGCAAAAGAGAAAGGCTATTACAGACTGGAAGGTAAGGATTATGTGATGCAGGATGGAGATGTAGTGAATTTTAGATTTAACGTCTGACAAATTAACCCAGCTAAAATATTTGCAGTAGGTTTACTCTTGTAAACCTACTGCATTTTTCATCAGCTGTTTTTTCGTTTTTCTTTTCCAGACAGATATTTTTTCAATTCTCTCTTGGCTTCCAAAATCACATCATCATAATCTGTTTCCATAAGGATTTCCACTGCATCTTTTAAATTGTGCATATAATAAATATGAAAATTATCTTTCATTATTTCCTGTTCCACTTCATCCTTTAGTACCAGCCCCCTGGTATTTGCCCAGGGTATTAGGACTCCCTTTCCAATTGTATTATCCAGTATTTTGCATATTTTAAAAAATCCCTCTATTTTTTCATTTACACCCCCTATGGGCTGTACTTCTCCAAATTGATTTATAGAACCTGTTACCGCTATATTTTGTTTAATCCCAACTTTAGTAAGGGCAGAAATAATGCTTAAAACTTCTGCTACAGAAGCACTGTCGCCATCTATTTTACCATATGTCTGTTCAAAACTAAGATAAAAATCCACAGGGACTTTGCCATAGCCGCCTATTAATTTTTTTATGCATCCGTTTAAAATATTTACTGATTTATTGTGAATTTTGCCGCTTAAATCACTTTCTTTTTGAATATCCACAATGTTTCCACTGCCCTGCAGGCAAGTACAGGTTATCTTCACAGGTTTGCCCAGGCTGAAGTAACCTGTGCTTATTATAGAAAGTGCATTTACCTGACCCACTACCTTTTCCTTTACATCTATATATATCTGTCCTTCTCTATACATGTCATCTATCTGCTTTTCTACCAGTTCCTCCTCATAAACCACATCTAGAATATCACTTTTATCAATAACCTCTTTTCCCGCTTCAGAAACTCTATTGTCGGAAAGCATCAAAATTCTCTCCAGCTCATAGTCATCCATAAACAATTTATTTCTATCTTCAGCCTCTTTCGATAATACCTTGGCAAGTTCTCTTATTGCACTCTCATTAATGGGATGAAGTCCATTGTTCTTATATATTGAAAAAACTTTTTCCAGAAATATTGCCTTTGTATCCTTGTCTATCTTTAAAAGGGATCTGTGCTCTCCCTTTAATTTAAACATATTTTTAAAATCTTCATCATATTTATACAATAAATCGTAGGTTTTATAGTCCCCTATAAGTATTATCCTTTCACTAAACTTTATAGGTTCTGGTTTTAATCCACTTAAAGACAATAATTCCAAATACCCTCTATTGTAGTTTAAATCAACTCTACCGCTTATAATGGATTTTTTTAGATAATAATAGGCCCCCTTATTATTTAAAAGATCACTTACCCGAAGTATTAGACATCCTCCATTAGCTTTTAAAATCGATCCTGGAGTAATAAGACTGACATCTGTAATATAATTTCCATTCTTATTTTCATATTCTATACTTCCAAGTAAATTGCCAATACTCGGATCTTCTTCAAATATTATTGGAGGTCTATCCCTATCACTGTTATCCACCAATACATTTACTGAATATCTATAAATTATCCTCATTATATTTTCCTTGTCATCTTCATAATTTATAGAATAAATATCTTTTATTTCATTTTCTATATTGCTGCACACTTTATCTAAAAATTTTAAAGCCCCTCCGTTTTTATTAAACATTTCTGAATACTCTTTTTTAATTTTCTTTGTCATTTCTGCATAATATTCACCTATAAGGAGTTTGATTCTTTCAATCTGACCGAGTTCAATGACCTTCAATTTTTCCAGTATCTCTTCCGTATTACTTTTGAGTAAATCCACCTTATGCAGTATTTCTTCCTTGTCCTTTAATTTTAACATATCATATTCCTCTTCGTTCATTGGTTTCCCATTTTCCTTTAGGGGAATAAAGCTAAATCCACCTTCGGTAATTTTTAAGCTAAACCCTTCACTTTCGCACATCTCCACAACTTTATTTATCAAATTATTTCTCTTTATCTGAAGATCTCTCTTCAAAATTTCTTTTTGTTTATTTCCAGAATCATTATAGAATTCATAAGTGCACTTAAAATACAAATTTTGTATTCTATTTAGCATATATTTTAATTTTTTTCCCTTACCTGATGGTAAAAACAGCACTTTAGGCATCTTGCTATTTTTAATTACTATATAACATATATCTTCTATGCCCCTTCTATCTTTTATAACTTTACTTATAAAATTCATAATATTTTCAAGCCTATCTTTTGAAAAATTTTCTATAATATATATATTATATCCTTCTTTATCTATATTTAACGAAGCTTTAATTTTTTCATATATTTCCCCGTATTCGGATTCAATTTTAAGTCTATCATCTGAATCCCCTTTACTGTCAAAATTAAAATCCACATCATCCAATTTGAAATTATATACAATTTTCTCTTTAGACAGTTCTCTATTCATATTCTTCCTCCTTTTAAGTGCTTAATATAATAATATTCTTAAAGGTCATATTTAGGAACGAATTTTAAAAATAAGTATATATACCTTTTATGTAAACAATAATAAAAGTTAGAGGTTATATTTTAAAAAACAAATATACTATGGTATAATATAATCAAATTTTTTATGCAATATATATATAAAAATTTTTACTTAATATAAAAATAAAGTAATGAAGGAGTTTGTATATACATGAGTCTTAAAGATAAAATTGCGCACTATTACACAAAATCTTATTTAAAAAAATATGGTGACAGATTGACACAAGTACAGGGAACTGTGGTATCTGCCAAAATAACTAGAAAAACTATACTGTGGATATTCAATAAATTATCAGTAACTCTCCTTGTAAGACCTGAAAGGAGCAGAAACATAGTCAGGTGTTCCTATAGTAAAAATAGATGGTTTAAAAAACCTGATTTTATATCTGTAAACCAGGGAAATCTGGTCTTAATTCAAGGCCTCAAGAGTAGAAAAGTAAAGAAAAGCAAAGGAAAGGAAAAAGAGAAGAGAGAATTTATACAGCTCTTGAATATAAGAAATATGTCCACCAAAAAAGATCTCGTGCCTATAGAAGGTAAGATACCTAAAGTACAGAGAAGAGTTCAACGATTTAAATAGCTTAATGATGCAAATAAAGATGGCAGCTACAATGTAGTGCCATCTTTTTTATTACAGATTTGCTTTTTCTATATAATGACAATTGACCTCAATATGATTTAAAAACAACAATAACCTTTCATAGAGTGGATAAACTTTATCGCCGTACTTTACCTCCAGATTTTTCCCAATATCTTTTACAGTTCTAGTACCGTCTATCTGCAGAAATACATAACTTCCGTACTTATCCATAGTAATTTTTTTATATTCCGGAATTCTGAATTCAAGTTTCCTAAAAAACTTTTGAATCCTATGATCCTGTTTTTCAAATATGGTCACAATGCCCTCTTTATCAACTTCATATTTCAGGTTATCCGAAATTTTAAATATTATATTCAAAGCCTCTTTACCGTTATTCAACATCTTTCACTTTACTTCTCAGTATAGGTACCACGGAGGCTATTACAAGAACTATCAACATTATAAATGCCATTCCATTAGTAGAGGCAAACCCACTTGGGCCATTCCCTTTTATAACGCCTGATACCTGAAGTATTATACCGATAAGTCCTATTATAGATCCACCGGCAACAAGCCCGGAGGATAAGCTTACACCATTGGAAACCTTAGCCTCTTTTTCCTTCTCAGTTTTAGAACTTCTTTCTACAAATAAACGGACAATTGCACCTATCAGTATTATAGAAGTCGTGGATATAGGTAAATAAAATCCTATAGCAACAGTCATCACAGGAAGTTTTAACAGGAACAGCACGCCTCCCATAACAGCACCGACAATTATCATAACCCAGGGTAATTTACTTGACATTATACCTGCAGTCAATGTCGACATCAAATTAGCTTGAGGCAGTGCAAAGGGCACATTATCGCCAGTCATTGCAAGCTGACTTGAAAGTAATAGTATAACACCGGTAACTACTGCAACACCAACTATACTGGCTACGGCAAAATATTTCTGCATCTCATTTCTGTCACCGCCAACTATAAAAGTAACTTTTTGTGACTGACAGTAGCCTCCGGCTGCAGCTATAGCAGTAACTATAAATGTACCAAATAATAGCAGAGACCTGTTGTCTCCAATGCTTTTCCATCCCATTCCTACAAATAATAATGTCACAATAACCAGAGAAGCTATAGTCATACCAGATACAGGAAGATTAGAAGTTCCTATAGTACCAGTTAAACGGCCGGAAACTATAACAAACAGCATTGATAATAACAGTGATAAAATAGAAACAATTACTGCCATTGCTATGTTGCCACCGGATACCAGAAAACCACCTATAAATCCTATTAATACACCGCCAATCAATATAAGATTTTCAGCAGAGGAGCTTCCGGCACCCTTTGAAGACTTAGCATTGAGGGTTGCCTTTATAGAAGATCCTATGGTTGGTATAAGCCTTATTGCGCTTATCAAGCCGCCGGAGAGCATCATACCTGCCCCTATATATTTCACATAACTGCCTGCTATATCTTTGACCTGCATGGCATTTACTGTGACACTGGGATCATTCCATACAGATGGACCACCTTGTCCCAGAGAAGCAAAGTAACCTATTAAAGGCATAACAGCAAAATTAGATAATAGAGATCCGGCAAACATGGTCAAAGATACTTCCATGCCAACTATGAACCCTATACCTAATAACAACGGATTGACTTCAATTTCAAATTTCCACTTGTAGAATGATTCATTTACATAGCTTACAACATTGTTAGCCACATTTAGAAATGAACTGGTTAAAACAGTTAAAATACCTCCTATTCCAAATCCGATTCCCATGTACTTGATTGATTCCTTGGCACCTTCTGAAGCAACAAGTGTCTCAGATATGGCCATTGACTCAGGATACATCAGCTTGCCGTGTTCCTCAACTATCAGATAATTGTAAACAAGGGAAGCTATTCCTATACCAAACAGTGCTCCGCCCACACCGACAACAAAACCTTCCAGAAAAGAAACTTTTGAACCTATCAGAAGGACTGCCGGCAAAACAAATATCATACCACTGGCAATGGATTCTCCACCGCTTGACATACCCTGAAGCAGGTTCTTGCCGAGGATACCCTTTTGTTTGGCAAATACAGCTATAAATACAGAACCCAATATGGAACCAGGTATACCGGCGGCAACTGTAAGTCCTGCTTTCATACCTGAATAGGCAGTAGATGCTGCAAATAGTACAGCTAGAATAATACCGATTATTAATACAGCAGTATTTCCACCGGATTTAGAACCGCTGGAAACGTACGGAACATAATCTCTGCCAGCTATGCCGCCGTACGCACCTTTAGATAATTTTTTATTCATATAATTATGGACCTCCTTTTATAGTCACAATTGATAATTATATCACAATTACAGTGATATTAAAATTTATTTAAGAGATTTCAAAACTTGTACTAGATATTTCCATGTTCTCTGTGTAGAAGGTATACTCAAATGTTCATCTGCAGTATGAACTCCAAACATAGTTGGTCCAAAAGATATCATATCCAGCTGCCCATTAAATTTTTCTTCAAAAAGTGCACATTCAAGTCCTGCATGAATTGCAGTTACCAGAGGTTTTTTACCAAATAATCTTTCATATACGTCTATAAAAACTTCTCTTATCTTTGAGTCAGGATTGTATTTCCATTCAGGGTAAGCTGCTTCCACGGTTACTTTTCCATTGTTGAGATCAGCTGTGGCAATTATGGTATTAAGTATATTTTCCTTTATGCTCCCCACAGAACTTCTTATTGAACTTATGGCTTCAACACCATTCTCTTTGGTTTGAACTACTCCCAGGTTCAGCGAGCTCTCCACCAGTCCCTCTATATCCATGCTCATACTCTGAACTCCATTTGGAATCAAATACAGGAAATTTACTATATTTTCTGAAGTTTCTGCAGGCATAACTCTCTTTGGAATTTCTTCCGCAGCCTTTAAATTGACTTTTAAATCTGGATCAGCAGTTTTAAATTCAGCTTTAAATATTTTTTCCAAATTGGAAACTTCCTCTTTTAATAGGGATTCATCTCTCTTATTCACACATATGACAGCTTTGGCTTCACGGGCAATTGCATTGTGCTTTGAACCTCCCTCTATAGAACTCATATTAAAGTTTATTTTAGAACTAAGGCTTTTAAGCAGACGGGCCAACAGTTTGTTTGAATTAGCTCTTCCCTTGTGTATTTCCGAACCAGAATGGCCGCCTTTCAATCCTTCAATTTCAAGGACATAGGGAACAAAATTTTTATCTATATTTTTCCACGCTATTGGAATACTTGTCCTTGCGGAACATCCGCCGGCACAGCTTACAAGAAGTATCCCCTCTTCCTCTGAATCTATATTTATAAGTGTCTTGCCAGACACATTTTTAGGATCCAGTGCCAGCGCTCCATCCATTCCTGTTTCCTCAGAAGTAGTAACCACCAATTCAATTGGCGGATGGTCTATATTCTCCGAGGCTAGAACTGCCAGTCCCATGGCAACTGCTATGCCATCGTCTCCTCCAAGAGTTGTCCCTGCTGCGTATAACATATCATCTGCTACTTTCAATTTAATGGGATCTTTCATAAAATCATGTTCTATTCCCGATTTTTTCTCACAGACCATATCCATATGTCCCTGAATTATTACACCTGGGCTGTTTTCATATCCTCTAGAACCTGGTTTTTTTACAACCACATTCAACGCCTCATCCTGTATAACATACAGGTTATGTTTTTTTGCAAAGGAAACTAAATAATCACTGATTTCCCTTTCATTACCTGAACCTCTTGGAATATTGCTGATTTCCTCGAAATACCTAAATACTTCAACAGGTTCAACGTTTTCCAATATCCTATCTCCCATTTATGATCTCCTCCTAATACCAAAACATCTATTTCGATCTGGTATTTATAAAATAATGTTCACTCACATTATAATGCTTATCTACATTTCAGCATAAAAAAATTAAAAAATCAACTATTGTAATTTTTTGATTTTTTAATTTTTTACGTTTTTATTTAACTTTATAACCTACTCTGTATTACCTGTATAACAAATATGATAATTTACAGCAGCTTTTAATTACAATTTGGTAAATGTGAATAAAATTTTAATACAACTGAATCATGTCCGATTTAAGCATTATCTGATTTAAAATATAAATACAAGCTATTCATAAATGCAATTATGCCAGAGAAAAATAGAACTATAAACCATTGTGAAATCATAAGTGCCGAAGTATGAAAAACCATCTGCAAAAACGGTATATATACTGTGCACAAAAGCATGGCTATGGATGTGGCAACTGCAGCTAAGAGATATATATTGGTGAATAAACTTATCTGGAATATAGAATGTTTTTCAGATCTACATTCAAATACATGTATCAGCTGGGATATAATAAGAGTACAAAGTGCCATGGTTCTTGCTGTTTTAAGACCAAAACCCAAATACAGACCTATTACAAAGGCAAGCACCGTACACACTCCAATAAGTGCCCCCCTTACAATGATCTTTTCACTAAGACCCCTTGCAAATATGCTTTCATTTTTGGCCCTTGGCTTTCCACTCATTATATCTCCTTCCGGCGGATCTACTCCAAGAGCTATGGCAGGCAGTCCATCCGTGGCTAAATTCACCATGAGTATCTGTATGGGTAAAAGAGGTGTATCCAGGTAAAATATAGAAGTCAAAAGCATTGTTAAAACTTCTCCCAGATTACAGGACAGCAGATATCTTATGAATTTTCTTATATTGTCATAAATAACTCTTCCTTCTTCCACTGCCGATACTATAGTGGCAAAATTATCATCTAAAAGTATCATGGAGGATGCTTCCTTGGTTACATCCGTACCTGAAATTCCCATGCAAATTCCAATATCCGCTTCTTTTACTGCAGGAGCATCATTTACGCCGTCTCCTGTCATGGCCACAATATTATTTTTAGCTTTAAAAGCTTTAACTATTCTAAGTTTATGCCCTGGATTTACCCTGGCAAATATAGAAATGTGCTGTATTCTGTCAAAAAGTTCTCTATCACTTAATTTATCCAATTCTTCTCCCGTTATAACCTGAGATTGTGAGCTGCATATATCCAGCTCTTTTCCAATGGCAAAAGCTGTATTTTTATGATCCCCCGTTATCATAATAGGTCTTATACCTGCCAGCTTACATTTTAATACAGCATCTTTTGCCTCTTTCCTAGGCGGATCTATAATTCCAGCTACCCCTATAAAAATCAAATTACTCTCCAGTGATCTCCCGGCAATTATCCCGCTGTCCTTATAAGCACCTGCTATGCATCTTAAGGCATTTGAAGTCATATTTTCCACTGCTCTTAAAACTTTTCTTTTTTCATTGGATGTCAACAGTTTAACCTGTCCTCTATCCAATATATAGCTGCATTTATTAATGACCCTTTCAGGTGCACCTTTTACATAACATACTTTTTTAACTCCTTCTTTCATTATGACAGACATCATTTTTCTATCAGAATCAAAAGGTATGTCATAAACTCTTTCAGCTCTATCCAGGAATTTTTTTAAGGTTTTACCATCTGTAAAAAATGCTTTTATTAAAGCTGTTTCCGTAGGATCCCCCATAAGTGCCTCCGAAATATCATCTTTTTTTATGTCAAAATTGCAATCGTTGCAATATGTAAAAGCCTTTTTCATCGTCATATTCTCAGAAAAGGCCCCTCCATCGGTCTTGCGTATTTTCCCATTGAAATACAGAGCCTTTACAGTCATCTTATTTTCAGTAAGGGTACCTGTCTTATCACTGCATATTATGGAAGTACATCCCAGAGTTTCAACTGCAGGCAGTTTTCTCACAAGGGCATTCCTCTTTAACATCCTGGATACTCCAAGAGCCAGTGCAACAGTAACTATAGCTGCAAGTCCTTCTGGAATAGCTGCTACCGCCAAACTCACCCCTACCAGAAACATCTCATACTTGTCCTGCCCTCTCCAGACACCGGTTAAAGTCACTATAATACATATTGCTATACATATTACTACAAGCACTTTCCCGAGGGATGCCAATTTTTCTTTAAGAGGAGATCTGTCCTTTTCAATATCCTGAAGCATGCCCGCTATCTTCCCCATTTCAGTTTCCATTCCCGTCTGTACTACTCTGGCTTTACCCTTTCCCTTAATAACTACAGTTCCCATATATATAGAATTGTTCTTTCCTGAACTGCTTTTTTCCACACCTTCCGATTCTCCCGTCAAAAGGGATTCATCTACCATAAAATTGCTTTTAGACAGCAAAATGCAGTCTGCCGGCACCTTATCACCGGATTCTAAAAATATTACATCTCCTATTACAAGCTCTTGGGCGTTTATGATCTTAATTTTACCGTCTCTAAGAACCTTCGAGGTGGGAGAAGCCAGTTCTTTTAAAGTTTCTAAGGATCTCTCAGTTTTAAATTCCTGAACAAAACCCAGTATAGCATTCATAATTATGATAATAAGAATAGTTATCGCATCTGCTTTTTCCCCCATAAATCCGGATATTACAGTGGCAACTATAAGAATCCAAGTTATAAAATCATTGAATTGAGAAAAAAATATTTTTACGG
The DNA here is from genome assembly GCF_020908015.1 of Clostridium aromativorans. Lineage (NCBI taxonomy): Bacteria > Bacillati > Bacillota > Clostridia > Eubacteriales > Clostridiaceae > Clostridium > Clostridium aromativorans. Next base: position 232,884 of record NZ_JAJJPB010000002.1, on the reverse strand, counting down.
GAGATATTCCCTTTTTCTTTTCAATGCTATTGGGTCCGTATTTTTTTAGTCTTCTCTCAGCTTCAATCTGGGTGAGCCCGCCTTCTATCTCTCTTTCATTAATCAACTTTACCCCTCCAAAGTAATTATTCTCTTTACGTTAATTAAATATATGCCCCCTTTGTGTGCTATTATGACAATTATCAATTGACAATTCACAATGCTCAATTCAATGAGGATTTTCGGTGAATATGAAAATCCGCCAAAATTTATATTTGAACTCTGGACTTTGATAATTGGATACAGGTGGATAATTATTCTGGATTTTGTTATAATATTTATATTAATCCATAATAATCACTTGATATACGCATGTTAATCTTGTACATATATATACTTAGGAGGAAAAATTATGAATGATGTTGTATACATTACAGGACATAAGAACCCGGATACAGATTCCATATGTTCTTCAATAGCTTATGCAGAATTCAAAAACAAGATGGGAGTAAATGCAGTTCCCATAAGACTAGGGGACTTAAGCAATGAAACCAAATTTGTATTGGATTATTTTGGCGTTAAGCCTCAGAAACTGGTGGAAAATGTAAAGCCTCAGGTTTCTGATCTGGACATTGACAGTGTAAATCCTATATCTCCAAAAACTTCTCTCAAAACAGCCTGGGCAATGATAAGTAAAAACAGTGTAAAAACTCTGCCCGTAGTAGATGATTCTGGCAGATTAATAGGTATTGCATCCAAATCCGATATAGCTTCCTATTATATGGATACATTGGATGCCAATGCAGCTGCCAAACTCATACCTCAAAACACTCCCGTAGACCGTGTGATGAAAAAAGACGATATAGTATCTTTTAAAATCCATGATCTCATAGATGACGTAAAAGGTGTGATGCTCAAAACAAGATACAGAAATTATCCCGTGGTTGATTCCGAAAACAAGGTCATAGGAAATATTTCCAGAGATAATCTCAAATCACAGAAAAAGAAAAAAATAATACTTGTGGATCACAATGAAAGGGCCCAATCCGTATACGGCCTGGAAGATGCAGAGATATTGGAGGTACTGGATCACCATAAAATAGGCGATATACAGACTGGTTTCCCTATATATTTTAGAAACGAACCGATAGGCTGTACTGCAACCATAGTGGCTTCAAGATTTTTTGAAAATGGAATAAAGCCTTCTCAGAAAACCGCAGGGCTATTATGTGCCGCCATAATTTCAGATACTCTTTTATTCAGATCACCTACTTCCACAGATATTGATAAATCAACACTGAAGAAACTGTCTGCTATAGCAGATATAGAGCCTGAAGCTTTTTCCACACAGATGTTTAAAGCGGGTTCTTCCCTGGAGGGAAAAACTCCAGAAGAAATATTAAACCAGGACTTTAAAGTTTTCAATATCTCCAAAACAAAACTGGGAGTCGGTCAAGTTTCTACTATGGATACGGAAGGATTTAAAACTGTAAAAGATGATGTAGTAAAATCTATGGAATTCAAATGTAAGGATGAAAATTTTGATCTGATAATACTTATGGTTACAAACATATTAAAGAGTGGTTCCGAATTAATCGTAGTGGGAGAACAGAAAGATGTGATTTCCAGGGCCTTTGGAGTAAATCTAAAGGCCGGAAGTGTATATGTACCCGGTATTCTCTCAAGAAAAAAACAGGTAATTCCACCGCTTACTGCAGCACTGTCATAAAAAACAAAGGGAGCAATTCAGCTCCCTTTGTTTTTTAAAGATTAAAGCTCAAAATTTGATATTTTACATTTGAACTTTGATCTTTGAATTGTCAGTCTTCAATTTCTGACATGTCCACGGTTCTTATTTTAGTTCCAGATTCACCGTGATCTATAAATTTTTCACTTTTATCATCTTCACTGTTTTTATCTTCTGCATTTAAATCAACAGATTCATCTTGATCCATATCATACATACCATCATCAGGTCTGTAGTATCCTGTCATCTTATCTGATCTGCCATAGTCTGGCGAATATGTTGGCGGCTGCATGTAACCCCTTTGGTTTATACATCTCATGCATGGATTTGAATAACTATTCAAGAACATTGGACACATTCTATACATATTAGGTGGATACATATACTGCACTGGATAGTCGACATCCCAATCATACATATCATCTTCTCCGATATATTCATTGGAATCCATAATTGGACATCTATACATACTTTAACTCCCCCTGAAAATATTACATCCATACATTATATGCAGTTACATTCCATATGTTTACATAAAAGTTTAGAAGCAGTTATCTTTTCATGCTATTTATAAGTCCCCACATCTCATCTGCAGTTGTAAGTCCCTTGGAGGCAAGTTCAAAAGACCTCTGGGCAAGTATCATATCTGTCATTTCCTGCCCTAAATCCACATTTGACTGCTCCAGATAACCCTGTAGTATATCGGCATTATTGTTTAAATTCATCTGGACACCATTTCGTGGTACATATAAATTATCCCCTACGGATCTCATGGAGTCCTGCCCAATAGTATTGTATATGTTAATTTTACCGTACAATACACTGTTGTTATTTATCTTCATATATATCTGACCCTTTTGATTCACAGTAAAATTATCCTCTTTAAATACTGTACCTGAATTAAAAAGAGCTGAACCCTCAGCTGTCAGATTTACCTCAAGCCTGTTTCCATCTGGATCAACTAAATTTCCAGCTGCATCTATGCTAAAATTGCCAGCCCTTTCGTAGGCTGATGTGCCATTTGGCAAAGCCACTCTAAAAAATCCCTCTCCGTCTATGGCCATGTCCGTCTTAAGTCCGGTTTCCACCATACTTCCCTGGGAGGTATCCCTAATCCACTCCGTAGTTTTAACTCCTGTTCCGTTAATTGTATTTACTCCTCCTGCATTAGTAGGATACCCAACCCTGTGCAAAGTCTCGTACACCAGATCCTGAAAATCTACATTTTCCTTTTTATATCCAACCGTATTCACATTGGCTATATTATTTGATATACTGTCAAGTTTTTCCTGCTGTGCGTTCATGGCACTTCTACTATTCCATATAGCTCTAAGCATAACAAAACCATCCTTTTCAATTATTCTTTGAATTTATACTTTTCCCACTTCATTTACAAGCTTGTCTAAGGTTTCATCAATAGACTGTACCGCCTTTTGATCTGTCTCGAAGCTTCTCATGGTTGTGAGCAGATCCGACATTGCATTTACTACATTTACATTGGATTTCTCCAGCGAGTTCTGCCTTACCACCGCATTGTATTCCACAGGATTTGTGCCTGTATACAAATTATCTCCCACTTTAGTAAGTGTATTGTAATCATTAAAATCTACAGTGTAAATCTTATACCTGGGAGTTCCATTTATACTTATATTGCCATAGGGATCTGAAGTCATCTTTCCACCACCTACATCTATAGCTCCGATATCGCCCGTAGCAGCATCTCTTGCCATAACTTCATTGCCTGAATCATCCACAAGTATTCCATTTATGTTTACATGAAAATGTCCATCTCTTGTATAAAATTCATTCCCATCAGGCCTCCTGACCGTAAAAAAACCCCTTCCGTCTATGGCAAAGTCCGTAGATATACCAGTAGACTGTATAGTTCCCTGGGTAAATCCAGTATTAACCGAATCTATTCCACTTCCCAGACTTATACCTCCTATGACATTTCTCACATTTCTGCCTGCCACTACCTTGTCATAATTCTGCAAGAGCACATCATTAAATGGTTTCACCTCCAGCGTATCTCCCTTAAATCCCACAGTATTCACATTGGCCAAATTATTTGTTATAACGTCCTGTTTTGCCTCCTGAGTTATCATTCCAGACACCGCCGTATAAAAACTTCTTATCATTTATTTTCACCTCCGCTGTTAATTACCTTCATTTCATCAGGATACTGCATTCCCATGGATCTGGCCTTATCTTCAATCTGACTTTTACTCATTTGATATTGTATTTTAACTCCACTCATAATAAAAGTAGCTAGTAAAATTCCTATTCCCACACCTATCAGCAGTTTTCTATCACTGAGAAAATCAAAAACTTCCTTCATTTTATGTACAATTCTTTTATTAATAGAACCTCCCCCTTGCCAATACCTGTTTTCTTGGATATTTCATCTATCGACATGTCTTTATGAAGTAAATTTCTCACCTCATCGATCTTAACATTGTTTACACCTTTTGTTTCGTGCTTTTTGGGCTCAGCTTTAACCTCAGTCGCTTGATGGTGCTTTTTAGGACTGGAGTCACCAATCACTTTGTTACCCGCTCTATCGTATAATATCATCTTATCCATATTATTTTTATTTTCCTCTTTCAGGCTCTTGATTTCTTTTTGGAGTTCAAATACTGTTTCTGCAAATTCTTTTCTTATTTTTCCAATTTCTATCTTATAATCCTCCATATCATTCTGCCTCATATCCAGCTGTCCCCTAAAAGATTTTTTTTCCCTTAACACCGCATTTAAATTCAAAGCTATCAGAATTATTCCAACTGCAATCAATATAATCGAAGTCATAAAAATTTCCTTTCTATCAAAATCAAAGTCTGCAATTAATTATACATATATTTTAATTTTACCATAGCCCTTCTCAAATGCATGATAGCCCTGCCGTGAAGCTGACATACCCGTGATTCCGATACATTTAAAATATGACCTATCTCCTTTAATGTAAGCCCCTCATAATAATACAAGGTGAGAACTAAATTGTCTTTCTCATTTAAAAGTTCTAAAGCTTTGGCTAAATATTCTAATTTTTCTTTTTCCTCCAGACTTCTTTCAGGGCTTGGACTTTTAGGATCCTCTACAGTTCCCATAAGCGGAATATCATCTTCCTCTGAAAATATCAAATCCTCCAGAGACACTATGGATATATAATTTATATAATTTTCAATTTCCATCATTTCCTTAAGAGATATATTGAGTCTATCGGCTATTTCAATACTCTTAGGTTCTCTCCCAAGTTCCTTTTGAAGAGATTCCACCGCCCCATTGTACCTATTAAGCTTGTCCATGGATCCTTTGGAAATGGGACTGTTTCTTCTCAATTCATCTATCATGGAGCCCTTTATTCTTATAGAGGCATAGGTAGAGAATTTCATGCCCCTATCCTTATCAAATTTGTTTATCGCATCCATCAGCCCCAGCATCCCGTAACTCACTAAATCCTCATACTCTATATACTTGTTTTTCCCTATTATAACTCTAGAGGCAATGTATTTTACCAGAGGAAGATATTTTTTTACTAACTCTTCTTTTACATTTAACTCATTCGCCAAAGCCATATTTTAATCCTCCTTTGCTCCTTTTTTTATATGTTCCCGCATTATCTGAAACAATAATCTTATGATCCTCTCCCTGCTCATTTTATCCAGGTCTGTAAAAGCCAGCCCAAGTATTAATTTTGAATTATCCTTATTTCGGTCAATCCTGACTATTTTCCCCTTTACAGTTAAACTGTCGTTTTCCATGGGAATGGTTACCATAATAATATCGTCAATTTGCAATTTATATTCCAATTTGTCATTTACAACTACTTTCATTCCTCCGCCGCTCATATCTACAGAATAAGCATTAAACACCCTTACCTGATCATCTAGATTATGTAGATCCTTTCTCACAGGTACCATGGCGCAGAGTACATCAAAAATTATTGGAACCCTGACAAAATTTCTTCTCTGTACAACCTCTACTTCAGTAGGCTTTTTTATCATTATTATAAGTATTTTTTCTATTTTTCGTCCTACAACTACTGTATGAAAGCTATATATGTTTTTCCCCGAATAATATACTGCAGCTATCTTGTCACCCTTTTTTAAAGCTATATATCTATGGTTGTTTACGGGTATATTTATGCCTATACAATCGTCCGAAAGGTCCTGAATATTGCTCTTATAGACTTCGCCGCCTATCTCTATTTCAATCCTGCTGTTCACTGTAAATTCAATATTGCATTTCACTTTATCCCTTCTTTCTACGAAAAAATATCAAAAATTCTCTTAAATAAGTCCTGGATACCCTTTCCCCCGTCATCTGTTTTAACTCCAATCAGCCTATTTGCTATAAAATTCACCTCTCTGGAAATCTTCGAATTAGGATAGCTTATCAAAAATGGAGTTTGCTGCCTAACTGCCTGTATAAGCCTTTTATCCTCTGACATGCTTCCAAGATATTCAGTATAAATATTTAGAAACTTGTTCACTACACTGTTAAATTTATTAAAGGTTTTTTTGCCCTCTTCAATGTTCATGACCTTATTTATAACGATTTTTACTGAACTCTTCAATTTAAAATGATCTACAGCTTTAACCAGGCTATATGCATCCGTAAGAGATGTAGGTTCCGGTGTAGTAATCACAATAACCTCTTCGCAGCAAGCGATAAACCCAAGCACATCTCTGTTTATACCTGCTCCTGTATCCAGTATTATATAATCCAAATCACCTAATAAAGACAACTTCTCTATAAAATTCTCTCTCTGTGATTTTGTTATCTCCTCAATCTTTGATATTCCCGTTCCTCCGGGAAGCAATTTCACTCCAAAGGGCCCTGTTACAATAATTTCATCTATTTTCTTATTTCCAAAGATCACATCATACACACTGTATCTCGGTAAAAATCCCATAAGCACATGATCATTTCCCATGCCCATATCTGCATCCAGTATAAGAACTTTTTTTTTCATCTTCTGCAGTGCTATGGCTGTATTAACCACAAAATTACTTTTACCCACTCCTCCTTTACCGGAGGTAACTGTTATTATTGTAGGTTTTGCAGCACACTGGGAAAAATCTTTTTTTACCTCTTTGCCTTTTGAAGCCAGTCTCCTCAATTTTTCAGCCTGGTCTAGCATATGATATCCTCTCCCAATACCAACTTCGTCAATTCTTCAGAACTCATAGATTTTATATCCTCAGGTACATTCTGGCCTGTAGTTACAAAACTTATAGGCTTTTTAGCAGACTGCAGAATATTTAATATTGAGCCATAAGTACAAGTTTCATCCAATTTTGTGATTATTACATAATTATATTTCAATTGTCTATAGCCGCTCACTATGGCATCTATGTCCCTGTTTTTAGTAGTACAGCTTATCACTAAATGTATATTATCTGTTTTGACTTTATCTATAAATGCCCTCAGCTCCGATATCTGCATTTTATTTTTGCTGTTTCTTCCCGTAGTATCTATTAAAATAGCATCGCAGTCTCCCATGTCTTCGATGGCTTTCTCCATATCCTTCATGGTAAGTACTACTTTGAAGGGTATATTCATTATATCCGCATAAGTTCTAAGCTGTTCCACAGCCCCTATTCTGTACGTATCTATTGTTATAAGTCCAATTTTCTTCTTTTCAATAAGGGCCATTCTGCCTGCAAGTTTAGCAATAGTGGTGGTCTTTCCAACACCAGTAGGTCCTATTAACACCACTGCACGGGAAAGCTTTCCACTATCCACTTTTATCATATTCTGTACTACTTCTTTTAATTTTTCCTCATCTTTTCTATCATCTTCCATAATATTTATGCTGCTCAATATCTTCTTTATTACATTTTCATTTAAATCACTGTTTTCAAGTTTTACCTGAAGTTCACTTTTGCCGATATTTCCATAAGGGTTATTCATCATTTTATCCAGCATGCCCTTCATCTGATGCACTTCTTTTACCAGTGCATCATTATTTTTTTCTACTATACTGTCTTCATAGACACCTCCTGTCATGCTGGAGTTCTGTTTCAAACTGCTATTTTCAGATTCTTCATTTCTTATTCCATTATTCAATATTCTCTTTATGGTTTTAATACCGTAATTCATATTATCTTCTTTTTTTCTATTGTCCACAGCAGCAGTTACTTCTAGAATTTTTTTGGAGAAAAATCCCAATATGCCTTTTTTCCTTATCTTTCTCTGACTTATTATAACAGCCTCGCTGCCCAGCTCATATTTAATCCTGGTAATAGCTTCATTCATGCTGTTGGCCTTATATTTTTTAACAATCATTATATTGAAACCACCCCTTCAGTCTTTATCTCCACATCATTTGGTATTTCATTCAATGACAGTACGTTCACTGCTGGAAATACCATCTCAATTAATCTTCTAAAAGGTGCCCTTATTTTAGGCGAAACCAAAACTACAGGTTGATTTTCATAAAAATAAACTGAATCCAGCATTTTTCTGAGGGATTTCAATATCCTGCTTGTAGTATCCGGATCCACCGCAGGAAAAGATCCCTGCATGGACTTTTGAATATTGCTTCCTATCAATTTCTCCAGATCCTGGGACAATGTAATTACAGAAATTGCCCCCTTATCATCTATAAGTGAATTACATATGCTTCTTCCCAGTGCAAAGCGTACATATTCCGTTAAAAGCTCTATGTCCTTTGTATTTCTGGAATTATCCGCAAGGGATTCCAGAATGGTAACCATATCCTTTATAGATACTCTCTCTCTCAAAAGGTTCTGCAGCACTTTTTGAACTTCTCCTATGGTCAGTAGATCCGGTATGAGTTCTTCAACTACAGTAGGATATTTTTCCTTAACGGAATCCAGTATGAGTTTAACTTCCTGCCTTCCCATGAGTTCATAAGAATGATTCTTGATGGTTTCCGTAAGGTGCGTCACCAGTACCGTAGTAGGATCCACTACAGTCAGTCCTTTTATTTCAGCCTCTTCCCTCTGATCCTTGTTTATCCAGATAGCTGGAAGTCCAAAGGAAGGTTCAGTAGTACTTATGCCCTGGATATCACTGTTTGAATTAGTGGGATCCATGCACAACAGCATATTTGGCATGAGCTCACCTTTAGCTACTACAGTACCCCTTATCTTTATCACATAATCATTTGTCTTAAGCTGCAGATTATCCCTGATTCTAATTGGCTGTACTACTATTCCCATTTCAATTGCACACTGCCTTCTAACTGAAGTTATTCTCTGGAGAAGATCACCTCCCGAGCTTTCGTCAGCCAGTGGTATCAGCCCGTAACCTATCTCTATCTCCATAGGTTCCACGGATATTAGATTCATAACATTTTCCGGTTCCTTATTTTCTATTTCAGTCATTTCCTGACTCTGCATTGCCTCCTGTTGTACGAGCTGCTGCTTTTCATCTTTGTGCAGCAGGTAGGCTGCTATAATACAAGCTGCTGCAAGTATTAAAAATGCCATATGTGGAAGACCGGGTATCATGGAAAGGAAAAGCAGTACGGCACCGGCTATGGCTATTACTTTGGGAAAACTAAGCAGCTGCTTTACAGCCATGGTTCCAAAATCCTCATCACTTCCAGAACGGGTTACAAGTATACCTGAAGCTGTAGAAATGAGAAGTGCCGGAATCTGAGACACGAGTCCATCTCCTATGGTCAGCTTAGTATAAGTCTGGGCAGCCTGGGAGGCATCCATGCCCTTCACAACTATACCTGTGATTATACCAGCTATTATATTTATAACTACAATTACCAGAGCAGCTATGGCATCTCCTTTTACAAATTTAGAAGCTCCATCCATGGCTCCATAGAAGTCCGCCTCCCTTTGAAGTTTTGCTCTCTTGTCTCTGGCTCCCTTTTCGTCTATCAAACCTGAATTCAAATCCGCATCAATACTCATCTGTTTTCCAGGCATTGCATCCAGCGTGAATCTGGCAGATACCTCTGCCACTCTGTTGGCACCATTGGTTATTACAATAAACTGTATGATGATTATTATCAAAAATATTATTACTCCAACTATATAACTTCCGCCAACTACAAACTCTCCGAAAGAATTTATAACTTCCCCTGCATAGGCATCCCTGAGTATCAGCCTTACAGAAGAAATATTCAGTGCCAGTCTGAAAAGTGTAGTTATCAAAAGCAATGTGGGAAATACTGAAAATTGAAGTACTTCCGTAGTAAACATAGTCAAAAGTATTATAACTATGGACAGCGTTATATTAAATGCAATGAATATATCCAGTAATTTTGCCGGAAGTGGAATTATGATCATAAAGACTACCATTACGATCAAAAGTGCCATGAGTATATCCACATTGTCTTTCAGTTTAAACCTGTTTCTGCTTCTTTCCAAAATATCACCTCATCTTGTAAACCAGTGCCAATATCTCCGCTACTGCCTGGTACATTTCTACAGGAATTTCCCTGTCAATATCCACTTCATCATATAGGAGCCTTGCAAGAGGACGGTTTTCGATCACAGGCACATCATTTTCCACAGCCATCTTTTTTATTCTAAAAGCCACTGCATCCAGTCCTTTTGCCACTACCACCGGAGCACTGTTTTTGCCGTCTTCATATTTGAGGGCCACTGCTACATGGGTAGGATTCGTAACTACAACTGTTGCCTTTGGAACTTCCTGCATCATTCTTCTCATGCCTATTTCTCTCTGTTTTTGTTTTATCTTGCTCTTAATCTGGGGATCTCCTTCATCCTGCTTGTACTCCTCTTTTACCTCCTGTTTTGACATCTTAAGATCCTTGTTGTACTGAAAATTTTGAAATATGTAATCTATAATAGCTATGGCAAGCATTATTATAGTTATCCTAAAAAATATGTTCACAGTAAGTTTTGACAGTGCCTTGATCACGCTCTCAAAATTCAAACTGCTCAGTGTCATTATATACATGTAATTGTCTTTTATAAATTTATATCCTATAATTCCAACTATTACAATTACCAGGGTATCCTTAAAAAGTTCCATTACAGCTCTCATGGAGAACATTCTCTTAAACCCATTTATGGGATTCAATTTCGAGAAATCAGGTTTCAGCGTCTGGGCCGTCACAAGCCCCCTGGTCTGCAGTAAATTTGCCAAAACTCCCATGAGTAATATTGGCAGAGCTATGGGTAAAAATATAAGTGCCAGTCTCCATACAGTTATAAAAGCTATTTTCTGGACACTTCCATAATTTAAGGAAGTCAACAGATAATTATTTAAAAATGCCACCATGGTATCTTTCATCTGGGAACCTATATATCCTCCAAAGACAAGTATAGCTATCGTGGAAGCTAAAAGAGTCAGTGCTAGAGCCACTTCCTTACTTTTAGCAACCTGTCCCTTTTTTCTTGCATCACTTTTCTTTCTGGGAGTGGCTTCCTCCGTCTTGTCATCGGAGGCAAATATTATAAGCAGCGGCAGAGTATGATAAAATCCCCTTATGGAATCCGGTATGGCATAAAAAGTCTTTTCCATAATATTCAAAAATATAGGGAGTGCAAAGCAAAAGGAAGCCATGCCGACTAATATCTGTATTGGGAGCCCCAGTATCATTATGTTAAGCTGCGGTACAGTCCTTGCTATGAGAGCCATAGTCAAATTAACCACCAGCATTATGATGAGTATGGGAACTGCTATTTTCACTGCTATGGAAAAATATGTTATGAAAGCTTTTATTACAATATTGATGGATCCCTGTGTCAATAAAAAACTTCCAAGTTTTATGGTGCTGAAACCTTCCAGCAGGGATTTTATAAGCATATGATGGCCATCCACTGCCAGAAAAACCACCATACCGAGCCAGTACATAAGACGTTCCAGAAGAGTGGAGGTACTTTCGGAATTGGGATCAAACATACTCATCATGGAAAGTCCCACCTGTAAATCCATGTAACTGCCGGCAATTCTAAATGCCGTAAAACACAAGCTCACCATAAAACCCAGGGTGAGGCCTGCCGCGGCTTCATTTATACAATTGTATATAAACGGAATAGTACTGTTTATGTTATTCACAGTAGAATAATCTATACCCGGTAAAAGTATGTATGCCATAACCAGTGTCAATCCCACTTTAACCGTATTGGGAGTACCATTGGGAAAAAATATGGGAACCATCATGAAGAAACAGAACATTCTAATACTAACAAGTACTAAAGCCGTAAAATACAGTGTATTTATCAAACTAATCCACTCCGTAACTATAAACTATACACTCTTAACTATTAACTGATCACTGGGTTATATGTGCTATGTATGTAAAAATTCTTTCAGTAAAACTAACCATCTGGTGGAGCATCCAAACTCCGGTAAAAAGTCCCACTATGGCAATGGCAATAAGTTTAGGCACAAAGGTAAGTGTCTGTTCCTGTATCTGTGTAGTAGCCTGAAATATACTTATTATAAGTCCCACCAGTACTGAAACTATTAAAATTGGAGCTGAAATCAAAAGTCCCGTCTGTATTGCATCTTTTATGATACCCACTACCATATTTTCACTCATTCAAATTCACCTCACGAAAAACTTATAATCAAAGATTTCACCAGCAGATACCAGCCATCTACCATGACAAACAAAAGCAGTTTAAAAGGCAGTGATATCATAACAGGAGGAAGCATGAACATCCCCATTGACATGAGCACACTTGATACCACCAGATCTATTATCATAAACGGTATGTACAGCAGAAAACCTATTTGGAAAGCGGTTTTCAGCTCACTTATCATATAAGCTGGAATCACCACATAAAGAGGTGCATTGTCTTTCGTAACCTTATAATTGAGCTTGGCATTGTCCACAAAAAGCTTCAGATCCTTTTGTCTTGTCTGCCTCAGCATGAATTCCCTCAGTGGTTTTGCCCCCGTTTCTATAGCCTGTTCCTGGGTTATTTTATTGTTTAAGTAAGGCTGTATGGCTGTAGAATTTATTTTTCCATAAACGGGAAGCATTATAAATACCGTCATAAAAAGCGCAAGTCCTATCAATACCTGATTTGGAGGAGACTGCTGTGTTCCCATGGCACTTCTCAAGAATCCAAATACAACTATTATTCTCACAAAGCTTGTCATCATCATTACAAATGAAGGAAGCAGTGTCAAAATGGTAAGCACTATAAGCAGTTTTATACTGCCCACATACTGCTGGGGCGTGGAAGCATTGTCTACAGAAACATTCACATTTGGTATTGGGAAATCAGTAGGGGCTGCATGTGCTCTAAAACCTGCCAGAACAATAAAAACAAATATTAAAAATGAAATAACTATAATGCTTTTGCTGTGCTTAACGCTCATCTCTATCTTCCTTTTTCACTTTAAGTTTTTTAGCTGAAATACTGCGGCCGACTTTGTTCACCAAATCCTGCAGGCCGGTTTTCCTATATAAATCCCCTAAATTTTTATATTCGTAGACATTTTTCATACTTTCAACTTTTGACAATTCTTTCTCCGGCAGCTCACAGATTATTTCAACTTTTCCATTTGAAGACGAAATCACATATCCTTTTTCACCGATTTTTATTACAAACAAGCTATTTTCTTTGGAAAGCTGAGTTCTCTCAAGTATATTTATATATCTGCTGCCCTGAATACTCTTGAATTTTTGTCCTCCGTACCTGGCAAAAATATATATGAGGAAAACTATAAAGAGCAGTGACAAAATCACTTTAAACAGCATCCACCAAAATTGTAAGTCCATTTAAATTTCAACCTTTCCAATGGGATTTATACAAAACTGCCAAATCATATACTTTTACTGGGTGAGTATATCGTCAAAATATACATTATTCAATCTTCCATTTTCCAGCATGGGGTTTATTTTCTGGATAATCTGCATTTTTATATTGTCCATATACTTGGGGTTTATATCGGACACCTTTTTGGTCCTCAGAATATCTATGACAGCATCCCTTATCATAGGCTTCTTGTCTGTAAGCTCTTCATTTAACTTTTTATCGTCATATCCGAGATATGCACTTATTTTCAAGTAGTTTTTCCCGCCTTCATCTGCCAGATTTACTGTAAAATCACCTAAGTCAAAAGTATATTTGGCTACAACCTGCTGCAGATAACTTGAACTGCTGCTGTTTCCCTGGCTGGATGTCTGCTGGGTTTGAACCGATGAGCTGTTGTTCTGTGCAACTACATTTGGACTTTTGCTGCTGCCCTTTAAAAACTTGTTGTATCCAAAATAAGCTCCTGCACCTATAGCAGCCAAAAACAAAAGAGTTATCAAAACTATCTTGAAGTTTATTCCACTCTTTTTTTCCACTCCATTTTCCATCACACTCTCTCCTTTCAAAATATTATGTATAAGCTATTGAAACACTATTTAAAATCTCCCCTGTATATTTTTCTCTTGTACTCTATAACCTTTCTTATTATCTCATCATTGGATTCCTTCACCACATATTTGTTCCCGTTTGTAAGAGTTATCACACTCTGGGGAGTTTCCGTCAATTTTTCTATATGATCTGCATTTATAACAAATTCCCTGTCATTTAATCCCGTAAGTTTTATCATAGAAACCTCCTTATTCAATTCACAGTTCACATTTCAATGCACAATTGATGAGGATTTTCGGCTACACCGAAAATCAACAATATTTGATATCTGAACTTTGATATTTGCCCTGCCTCGTGCTGGTTCTGTTAGAATTTTACCATCATCGGGCACAAGATACAATAATGAATTTGCCAGAATAACCCGGGATGATTTCTATAATTTGTTATGGCTGCAGAAATATGTAATACCTTTTTTACAATGCACAATTGGCAATGTACAGTTTACAATTAAGGAAGATTTTCGGCAGATGCCGAAAATCAACCATATTTGATATTTAAATCAATCTGTTATCTCTTCAGGTTGACCAGATCCTGGAGTATCTCGTCGTCTGTGGTTATTATCTTGCCGTTTGCCTGAAAGGCCCTGGTGGCTATTATCATGTCCGTGAACTGCTGTGCCAGATCCACATTGGACATCTCCAGGGCACCCTGAATCATGTTTCCATAACTGCCGCTATTGTCGTTATCTGCTCCTTTTCCGCTTCTCACTATAGGCTGTCCCGAGTTGGCAGAGGTGGTGTAGAGATTTCCACCCTCCTTTACAAGCCCTCCCTCATTCTGGAAGGATACCATGGCTATCTGACCCAGTGCCGCCGTAGTTCCATCTGCCAGCTGTGCGGTTATATAGCCGTCCTTTCCCACGGAAAAAGATTTTACTTTTGAATCTCCTACGGTATCAGGAATTGATAATGGCACCAATTTTCCATCCTCTACTGTTACATCAGCATTGGCATTTACAAACTTTATTTTATTTTGTTCATCTGATTCATTTGTATATGTTATGATTGGTTGTGTAACTGCATTACCATCTGCATCAGATCCTGTAAACACATATCCCATAACCCTGTGACCATCCACAGTGAGAAGATTTCCCTGGGTATCCAGGAAAAAGGCACCATCTCTTGTGTAATCAGTACTCATATCTGTACTGCCACCTGTACCACCTAAGGCATTTGTAGTATCATCAATTGATATTCCTGTATCATCAGAATTATCTCCCAAAGCACCAGTTCCCACTACAAAATATCCCGGTCCGTCTATCATAAAATCCAGAATTCTGTTGGTGGTTCCTACGCTTCCTGTTGTAAAATCCGTGCTTATGCCTGCCACTTTCACTCCAAGGCCGCTCTGCTTTCCGTTGACACCGCCTATGCTGTTGCTGGGGGCACTTGGGTCCGAAAGTGTCTGGCTTATGGTATCCTGAAAGTTCATACTCTGGGATTTGAATCCCGTGGTAGTGGAGTTTGCTATGTTGTTTGCAACTACGTTCAATTTCTGCTGGTTGGCCCTGAGGCCGCTTATTCCCGAGTACAATGATGGTAACATATATTTCCCTCCAATTTTTTTAAATTCACAATTAATGAGGATTTTCGGCTGCTGCCGAAAATCAATTATATTTGATATTTTTTGTCCTGTTTCTTTCATTCCGCAGGACCTGGCTTCCACCTTGTGGTCCGGCCAGCTTTTTTTTAATTAACAATTAACAATTAACAATTAACAATTGACAATTGACAATTAATGAGGATTTTCGGTTTCACCGAAAATCAATTATATTTGAAATAATTACACTATCACCATGCTGTCTATGTTGGTAAATACGCTGTCATTGTCCGCATTCTTGTTCAGTGCTGTAATCACAGTCCTGTTTTTTATGGAAGTGATGAGCACCGTATCCTTGTAGAGAAGCGCGGATTCCCTGCACCCTCTGTCATCCGCCCTGTTTATGGCGGAGTTTATGTTTTTCATGTCCTTTTCACTTAACACTATGTTCCTGCTTTTAAGCCTCTCTGCAGCATGATTTGATATAGTAAAACTATTGGCCTTGTCTATCTCAGTCTTCAAGGTATCCTTGAAGGATATTTCCCTCTGGCGGCTGTTCTCCACATTATTCGTACTGTCTTGAATGCCGTATGCTGCAGCTATATCCTGTGTAAAATGCAGCTTGCCATTTACGACTCTATATCCCATGGTTTCATCACACCTGCACTTTATGAATTCTCTACCCTGGAAACCTGATCAAAATAAAAGTCCTTGGTTTCATTGTCCCCAATTTGCACCTTTATAACTATTCCGCCGGTTCCCCTGGATACGGACTGGACTACACCGCTGTAGTCATTTCCATCTTCATCTTTTTCATCTATATCAACTTTTTTGCCTATAAGTGAGGTTGCATTTAAAAGCATCATATTATTCGTAGTTGGATCAAAAGCATCTCCCAGATCATCGATTCTAATCACATCGTCTATGTCAAAATCCTTGTATATGCCATTGCCGTCCGCATCCTGGCCTATAAGTGTGTTCAGTGTTATGTCATCGCCATTTTTTAGGACTCCCACCACCTGGCCGTTATAATTGCTTCCATTGGAATCCAGATCGCTGAAGGTGACATATTTATTCACAAGTGAATTGGCTGAATTCAATTTATTGCTGCTGTTTAAATTGGTCATCTGCTCCAGAGATGAAAACTGTGCCAGCTGGCTGACATACTCCGTTCCGCTCTGGGAATCGCTGCTTGTAGGATCCTGATTTGAAAGTTCCGCTGCCAGTATTTTAAGGAACATGTTCTTATCTATGTCACCATTGGCCTTTACTATTTTAGTTCCCCTTTCAGTTCTGGTAGGATCACTGTAAAAATCACCGATGGTAGTGTCATCGTCACTGGATGAATCAGTTGTTTCATTTGTATTTACAGCATTCTGATCTGCAGCTGCAGCAGCCATATTATAATTTCGATTCAAGCTATTATCAACCGATATAGCCATAATAATTACCTCCTCTCCAAATTAAGCCAGTATATTTACATTGTTTTCCTCATAATAGTCCTCCTGGGGGGCTTCTTCCCCGGATATACTGTCAACGGTCATATTCTTTCCACTGCCGTTTCCCTTGTTCTGCTGTCCTTTTCTGCTTTCATCCCTGAAATAGGTAGTGTCCTCGTTGTAAAGATTCAGGGAAAAGCTTTGAACTCTTATATCATTGCCCTGAATTTTGTTTGATAAATCCTGTAGATTGTAATTCAAAAGATTGTAGGTATCCTGATTGGAGGCTGTGATAGCTGCTTTCATTTTGCCAGCTTCCATAACCAGATTTATGGTGATTTCCCCCAGTTCCCTGGGATTTACCTTTACTGTCAGCTGCTTCACATTGTTGAGATCCATGTATTTTAAAGTTTTTATGATATCAGAAGTAAAGGAATTTTTGTTTATGACCAGATTTTTCAGATTTTCTACAGTGTTGTCTCCGTTTATGTTTGAGAATTGTGTCATAAAATTGGCAGCTTTGGAGATCTTGTCTCCATCTCCGCCTTCTATTATTTTCTTCAATATTTCATCTCCACTACCGGTGAGATTTCCACTGCCCTTGTCACTGGATTTATCAGAATTATTCTGGGACACGTTTCCGTCTTTAGAAGATATCAGGTTATTATTCGTACTCAACTGGTCATTTTGAGAAGATACCGTACTATTGTCCATATTTGACTGTCCATTCTGGATAATATCCTGCATCCTAGTTCCGGCCAAACCGGCATTTAAGCTCTCTCCTGTAGTATCTGTGCGCATCTGTGCAGCCAGGGCAGAATTTATCTCGCTTTTTATCTTGTTGTATATGTTCTGCTCCAGATTTGCTCCCTGGGATACTTTGGATAAAATACCTGCTTCCAATTTTTCACTGAACTCCCCGCTGATTCCAAGTTTCTGCAGAATATCTGCAAGTCCGTCTATATTTTTTTCCACTATTTTATCTATGATATTTTTGCTCCCAGCTGTATTGTCCGATATTATAGCCTGAAGGTTTTTCAAAATATCACTGCTTATGTTGTCACTTAGAAGATCACTTATTTTATCCATCAGTTCACTGTCATTCAAATTACCATTATAGGAAAACAACATATTGAGTATATAAGACAAATTTTTGGGATCTACATCTTCCTGCTTAATTTCATCTTCTATCTTCTCTATTTCCTCCTGACTGAAACCTGCCTTTTCCAGCTGCCCTTTCAGTTTTTCATCTAAATTTTGATCTTTGCTGCTGTCATTAACTGTAACACTGTCTTCTGATGTTCTACTTGCTTTTACATTTTCATTTGAATTATCGGATTTTGAGACATCCTTAAAGGCATCTTTTAATGTATTTTTGAAATCACCGGAATTTTTCACATTTGTCCTGTCTCCGGAAACATTTGATGCTGTGTTGTTTAGAACATCCGCGGCATTTACAGATGCTGCAGCATTTATGTTAGCCACTTTGTATTCACCTCCTTTCCTGCATATGTACTCCAAAATAACAATCTTTAATCAAATCATTACCTTGTACCTAAATTTCTAATAAATCCATAGAGGGCAAATTCATCGTTCAACTTCTGCTCTATTCTATTCTGTTCCTTGACGAAGTTTCTGTATCCCTTGTCCTTTAATGTTTCCACAGTTTTTCTGTCAATCTGTCTCTGCTTCAGCTCTTCCCTTTTTCCCTCTACAATCTTTTCTTTTTTGCTGAGTTCCTGGGAGGTTTCATTTATGTTATAGTCCAGGGCATTTATATAGATATGCGTTATCTTCTGCTCTATGGCTGATGTGGGGAGAGGTCTGTTTTTATACTCATTATATTTTTCCTCCATCTGGGTAAGCTTCTCTTTTACCTTCAGCTTTTCACTTTGAGCCTTTTGAAATTCTATTTTACTTTTATCTTCTCTATCAATTCTCATATCCAAGAGTTTCTGCAGTTTAAAATTGTACTTCATTGGCTTTTCCTCCCTGATTTTAGTCAAACATGTTCTTCAATCTGTCTACACTTTCCTCTAAAGTAGAGTGTTCATCCATTTTCTGCTTCAAATAATCAACTATATCATCATAATATCTTATGGCCGTATCAACCTTCTTGTTGTTGCCCTTCACATAGGCACCTATATTTATAAGATCTTCTGAATTCCTGTATGTAGATAACATATCTCTTGCAAAAGATGCACTTTTCCTGTGCTCCTCGGTGGTTACTTCAGGCATGAGCCTGCTTATGCTGGCAAGTATGTCTATAGCAGGATAATGATTTTTATTGGCAAGAGTCCTTGACAGCACTATATGTCCATCCAATATACTTCTGACCGCATCTGCAATGGGCTCATTCAGATCGTCACCATCCACCAGAACAGTATAAAATGCAGTTATAGATCCTTTATCTGACATTCCCGCTCTCTCCATAAGCCTTGGGAGCTTTGCAAATACTGAAGGAGTATACCCCTTTGTAGCAGGAGGTTCTCCAACAGCTAGTCCTATTTCTCTCTGTGCCATGGCGAACCTGGTTACAGAATCCATCATGAGTATCACTTTTTTTCCCTTATCCCTGAAATACTCTGCAATGGCAGTTGCGGTAAAAGCTCCTTTCAGCCTGACAAGTGCAGGCTTATCAGAAGTTGCACATACTATGACGGATTTTTTCAATCCACTTTCCCCAAGGTCCTTTTCTATAAAATCCCTTACTTCTCTTCCTCTCTCACCTATAAGTGCTATTACATTCACATCTGCTTCAGCATATCTTGCAATCATGCCAAGAGTTGTACTTTTACCGACCCCACTTCCTGCAAATATACCAATTCTCTGACCTTCTCCGCAGGTCAAAAAACCATCTATGGCACGTATACCTGTAGAAATGGCACTGCTGATTCTTCTCCGCTTCAGCGGATCCGGCGGTTCCGCATCCAGTTCGTAGAAACTGCCGGATTTCAACGGATCTCCCTGAAGAGGATTGCCAAGTCCGTCCAAAACTTTTCCGAAAAGTTCCTCTGAACATTCAACATTTAGATGCCTTCTTTCAGGAACCACTCTGCATCCTGTGGAAATTCCAGTAAGCTCCCCCAGGGGCATGAGTATTATGTCATCTTCTTTAAAGCCCACAACTTCGCATACAATTTTATGATTTTCTTCATTATATATAGTACATACTTCTCCTATGAAGGCCTTTATTCCCTGAACCTCTATAGTAAGTCCTATTACTTTTTTTACAGTTCCCTCCTGGTAGGAAAAATTGGCCTCGCTTATTTTTCTATTCAATTCCTGAAAGTTTAAATTTATCACTAAATCATCACCCTTATGGCAAAAAATCTGCTAATTGACGCCCTCAAATATTTTCCTCAATTTCTTCACAGCTATGTCCACGGACAGCACAATTTTCCCATTATCTCTTTCTATAACTACACTGCCCTCTTCCAGAGACTCATCCGGTATTATGAATATATCCCCCTTAAAAGGCAATTGCTCTCTCCACAGATCAACCTGCTTCTTAAATTCACAGCAGTATTTCTCTCTGCTCTTTATGATGAAAGTTTTAGAATTCTTAACCTGTGAAAGTGCATTAAACACCATCTGATTCAAACTGTCCTTGTTTTTAATCTCTTCTTTTAAAATATTCTCCACAGTATTTATTACAAATTTTTTGATTTCCTCTTCTTTTTCCGTCAAATATCTGTTTTTTTCCTCTACAGCAGCTTTTAAGACAGCATCTGCCTTCTTTCTTATATCTTCGCCTTCAATTTTAGCCTTTTCTATATTTTTCACATATCCTTCATCATAAGCACTTTTGAAGCCTTTCTCCTGCCCCCTTTTTCTGCCGTCCTCATATCCCTTTTTACTGGCAGCATCATAGGCCTTTTTTTTGATTTCCTCAGCTTCAACACTGGCTTTAGAAAGTATTTTCTCTCTTTCTTCGGCCGCACCTTTCAACATGGTTTGTATCAGACTGTCATAATTACCTTCAGGTGAATCGACATTGTTCTTCCTTTTAGGAGGAGGTTGTTTTTTAAATACCGTAACTATATCGTGAGTACCATCTTTATTTATGCTGTCACCTTTTATAATCTTATATGATGATCGCATCTTCTCCACCTCTCGCCATAACTATTTCTCCGGCTTCATCCAACCTTCTTATAATATTCACAATACCCTGCTGGGCCTTTTCCACATCCATAAGTCTTACAGGTCCCAGGAATTCTATATCTTCCTTCAGTGCTGCGGAAGCCCTCTTGGACTGGTTCCTGAAAATACACTCAGCCACCTCTTCAGAGCATCCTTTAAGTGCAAGTGAAAGATCCTTTGAGTCCACCTCTCTGAGTACTCTCTGAATGGATACATCATCCAGAGTGACAATATCCTCGAATACGAACATGGACTCTTTGACTTTTTCTGCCAGTTCTGCATCTTCCTTCTCCAATCCCTCTGTAATATTTTTCTCCGTAGCCCTGTCCACCTGATTCAATATATCCACAATGGTCTGGACACCACCAATTACTCTCATATCAGACTTAACTACGGAAGATAATTTGTCATCAAGTACTTTTTCTATTTCTTTTACAACCCTGTGGGAAGTAGTGCTCATTGTAGCAATTCTATAGGATACCTCAGCCTGAACATTTTCAGGAAGTGCTGAAAGTATCTGCCCGGCTTTGTCAGGCTGAAGATAACAGAGTATAAGCGCTATGGTCTGCGGGTGCTCATCTGATATTATATTCAAAAGCTGGTGAGCATCTGCCTTCCTAGCTATGGCAAAGGGTCTGAACTGCTGCGTCGCCTCTGTAACTTTATCCAGTATTTCAACTGCCCTCTGAGTTCCAAGGGCCTTTGACAAAAGATTTCTGGCATACTCTATGCCGCCTTCCAATAGATAATCCTTGGCTTTATTCATCTGTACGAATTCCTGAAGTATTTCCTTTTTCTGATCCGATTTCACTGAACTTATATTGGCTATTTCATAAGTTATCTTCTGTATCTCGGCTTCCGGCAGTCTTTTAATTATACCTGCAGCTGCTTCTGGTCCAAGAGTTATAAATAATATGGCAGCCTTCTGTACTCCAGTTAATTTTTGATTGTCCCTAGCCATTCTTATCACCTCTCATCTTCTGCTAACCATGATTTTATTATGTCTGCAACTTGATCAGGCTTATCTTTAGCGTATTTCTTTATTTCATTTTCAACGTGAGTATCTTCATTTTCCGATTCAAGTTCTACAGGTTTAAATTTAGGCTTCTCTTTAACCTGGGTTTCATCTCCTACAACTGCATCTATACCCTGAGGCTCCATTTCCTCATCAAACAAATCTTCCTCCTCATGTTTTCTTCTCCAGAGTATAACTCCAACTACAGTGGCAATCACTGCTGCTGCAATACCGCCTATAATTGCAATCAGCCTGTTTCTCTTTGCCAGCTGCTCTGCCTTATCCATGGCATCCATATCTTTCTTCGCATTGTCCTGGGCAGTGGTATCAAAAGGTATACCCTCTACATTTATGGTGTCTCCCCTGTTTGCATCATAACCTATGGAAGAAACTGCAAGATTTCTTATGGAATTCCTAGTAGCATCATCTACATTTCCATCCAATGCCACAGAAGCTGTAAGCCTCCTTACACTTCCAGGAGCTTTTACAGTTTTTTGCTCTGATTTGGATACATCATAATTTCTAGTGGCCTCATTGTAGGTTGAATTTCCATTATTTCCAGTAGTAGTCGTGGTATTGCTCATATTATTGTCCACGGGGCTGGCACCTGCATTATTTGTACCCCCGGCATTTGTGCTGTTTATCGTATGTTCACTTACCACTGCTCTTCTATTGGGATCGTAAGTCGTGGCGTCCTGCTGTACAGCATCAAAATCCAGGTCCGCATTTACTCTCACCTGAACCTTACCTTTGCCATATACGGTTTCCAGCATACTTAAAAGCCTCTTCTCAAGATCTTTTTCATACTGCTGCTGAAGCTGCTGCTGTTTTTCTGCAGGAACGGTGCTGTCTTCAGTACCAGTGCCTTCATCTTGATATAGATCCTTGGACAAAAGCTGCATCTTGTCATCTATAACCTGAACATTTTCCTTAGGTATATTTTTCACACCGCCTGATATAAGTGCAACCAAAGCCTTTACCTGATCCTGGCTCAATTTTTGTCCGGACTTCAGCTTCAAAGTTATAGAAGCACTTCCGGGCTGAGTATCTTTTACAAATTCAGTGTCATCTGGAAGTACAAGATGCACCCTGGCATCTTCAACCTGCGGAAGAGATTTTATAGTCCTCTCCAGTTCTCCCTGGAGAGCTCTCTGATAGTTCACCTTTATCTCTGCATCTGTAGTGCCCAAATTACTTTTATCAAACAGCTCAAAGCCCTGGCTTCCATTGGTGAGCTGTACTTCTGAAAGCACCTTCATCCTATCACTGTCTACCTCATCTTTAGGTACCAGAATTGAATTTCCCTCTACTTTGACATCTACTTTATCATCTTGGAGTTTTTTATACACTGCTGCTGAATCAGTTTCATTCATATTTGAAAAAAGCACTGCATATTTTTTCTTTCCCAAGGACATTCCTCCAAATATAATCGCCGCTATAATTCCCACAGCTATGACTCCAAAAGCTATCTTTTTATTTCTACTCAAATTTTTCCATTTATCTATTAAATTCTTAAAAAATTGCGATAGCTTACCCATCCATTAGCACTCCTTCTACAACTGTGTTCTATTCAATTCCTGGTATGCATCTACAAGTTTATTCCTGATTTGCACCGCCAATTCCAGCGACATCTTAGCTTGTTCCGTATCCAGCATTACATTGTGTATATCCGTTCTGTCACCTTCTATAAGCTCTTTGGTGCTGTTATCCGCCTGCACCTGCTGGTCATTTACCTCATCCAGCTCATTTTTCAGCATTGACGCAAAATCGGATATACTGCTGTCATTTTCATCTGTACTTCCATCTACTTTGCCATCTTCTGATATGGCGTTATTAAGATTATTAACTACTGTATTATTGCCGTTTAGATTGCTGTCCTGAACAGACTTGTTAAAATCAAATACACTGCTGTCAGGCACATATTCATTTATTCTCATATGTACTTATCCCCTTTTCTATTTTCCTATTTCCAGAGCTTTCGAAAACATGCTCTTTTCCGCATCAATGGCACTTACATTTGCTTCATAGGATCTGGTAGCCACCATCATGTCGGCCATTTCATTTAATATATTTACGTTAGGCATGGACACATAACCATCAGCATCTGCATCTGGATTAGTAGGATCATATACCCTCTTAAATGGTGAAGGATCATCAACTACTCCCACAGCTTTAACACCTCTGGGTATATCTTCATATTGTCCATTTTTATTTAATTCACTCTGTAAATTTTCCTGAAAAACCGCTACTTTCCTTCTATATGGTTGTCCATCAGCTCCTCTAGTAGTCTCTACATTGGCCATATTGGAAGCTATGGTATCCATTCTTAGTCTCTCTGCTGAAAGTCCGCTGGCACTTATTCTCATTGTATTAAAAGCTTCAATCACAATTATCACCCCTATCTTCCATCTATTACATACCGCTTCATGGCCAGTCTGCTGTTTATCTGTGTTACAAGTGCATTGTACATGAGAGCATTAGCTGACTGATTTACCATCTCATTGTCTATGTCCACATTATTTCCGTCTTCCCGCATGCTGGTACTATTGTCTGTTTCCAACTCAACGGAGCCATAATCACTGTCTATTTTCATGTGTTTTTCATCATCTGTCTTAAGTTCCAAATCATCCATACTTTTTTTTAAATTTTCTTCAAAAGTGACATATTTCCTTTTATACCCCTTGGTATTTATATTGGATATATTTTCGGCTGTTGCGCTGCTCCTGGCCTGGGATGCATCCAATCCTTTCTGCAGCAGAGTATACACTAATTCGTCATTAGGCAACTGAGATATGTTCAATTATTATCCCTCCATTTCCATTATTCTATATAATTGTATATATTTTCATTTACAAATTTTCCAAAAAGGAAATATATTTAATCACATTTTATTTTTGATTAAAATCACATTCAATATAACTTATATTACCACAAAATTATATGTTAATGCTACAATTATATGAAATTTTTTCTAATTAATATAAATTTTAATCAAAAACAAGAAATTACGATATTATAATACAATTTTTATGAAAATATTTTCTTTTCTGCCATTAATAGCATACATAAATACATAGTATATTATTTATTTTCCAATATTCATGTTACAGATATGTTATATTTGCGTTATTTCATATAAAAATTCACATTGTTTTCAGCAAAAAACATCAGGGAACTACTTAAACATAGATAAACTCTATATTTAGGTAGTTCCCCGCTGTAAAAAATTATTTTCGGGTATTCTCCAGTATTTTAAGTACATCCTGCGGAAGTTCATTGGCTTGTGCAATCATGGCATTGGATGCCTGCACAATTATAGATTCCTTTGAGTAACCTACTATTTCTTCCGCTATATCAGCATCACTTAAACTGCTGTCTGCATCAATCATCCGATCTGTTAACTCCTGCATGTTATAATAATTGGATTCAAATTTATTTTCCAGTGCACCATATTTGCTCCTGTAAGAAATGACCTTATTTAAAGTACTGTCTATCGCAGTAAGAGCATCATCTACATTACCATCCAATACATCTTTACTTTTATCTTCATCATTACCACTTTTAATAAGGTACAACTCCGATATATCGCTCTGTTCACTATTTGTCAAATCCAGCTGTGGTATGTCTGCACTTTCTCCCGCATTGGCCCCTATTTGCATACTTAAGACCTTATCCTCTTCATTTTGTCCCAGCAGCTTCAATCCGTTGAATTCCGTCTGATCCGCCATAGAACTTATTCCATCCAGCAGCTGATCTATTTCATTTTGTATCACACTTCTGTCCGATGGAGTAGTCGTCCCATTGCCCGCCTGCAGTGTAAGCTGTCTTATTCTCTGAATCATACTCGTGATCTCCTGAAGCCCTCCTTCTGCAGTCTGAAGCATGCTCACGCCATCCTGTACATTTCTAGCTGCAGTTTGAAGCCCGCCTATCTGCAATTTAATATTCTGGCTCTGTACCATTCCGCTGGGATTGTCCTTGGCACTGTTTAATTTAAGGCCGCCGGATATTCTAATTAAATTTCCGCTTTGTCTCTTTAAAGCCTGGTTTTGAAGAAAATTCAAAGTCAATGCCGGCATGTTATAGCTTATTCTCATAAAAACCCCACTCCTCTTTTCATTGCCCACACAACAATATTACACAATATTATTATCGAAAGCTCCTATAAAATGCTTTAGTGGAAATTTCAATATGAATTATACAACTACTTTAAATCATAATTTTTTATGGACAACTTCACTATGGATTGCATGTCCTATATAGTTCTGTCATAGGGTTCCATTTTTACATACATCTTAAATAATTCCAGTGCCTGTTCCTCACTTATCTGTCCACTATCTAAATTGCGATATAATATATATAAATTGGCATTCATATTTGGATCTGTACTTTTGGTTTCCTTCATCTTTTCAAGTATCTTCTGTTTAAGGGAAATATTTCTTTTGTAAAGTTCTTCTTCTATTAAATTCAACATTTTCTCTGCTTCTTTTTTTATGGACTTTTCCCTGCTGCTTATCTTTATATTTTTCAATCCCGAAATCAACATATCTATACAATTCTTATTAATAAGTATTTTCTCCGACTTGTCACTTCCCATAAAAACTCCCATCCTTCCTTAAATTATCCTACCTTATATTTTACCAACTGAAGTAATATAATGTCAAAGGAACTGTCCTCAAGAATCACCTGATTCAATAGCTAGTACACTTATTTTAAAGCTAAAAGTGCTTATATCAATTAATAGTGATATAAGCCTGCCTTGACAGGCTTATATGTCGTATCCTCTTAACTTAAACTCAAACAATTTCAAACAGACCTACAAGTATAATTTCAAATCAAGCTAAAGCTTCCTCTTTATACTCTAGGAACTGAATCTTGTCTGCCTCCACAATAGTGGAGAACTTCTTTACTCCATCCTTTACATAGTTCTTAGTGCTTATCCTGCCATTAACACCTAACAGCCTTCCCTTTTTCAAATAGGGATACAATTTTTCTCCCTTGTTAGTCCAATAGGAAATTGGAATAAAATCTGCTTCCCTTTCACCGCTGCTGTTTACAAAATCCTTGTTAACAGCTAAGACAAATTTAATTACACTTCTTACATTGTTTTCCATCTTAATAATCTCTGCATCCTTGGTAAGTCTTCCAATAAGAGTAACACTATTCAACACCTTTACCTCCCTGTTAGTTTTTCTATAATTATGTCCCAGAGGGAAGGTCTTATTCAACATAATTCTTATTTACCATAAATTTTCGAATAAATATTTTACAAATTTACAATTTTTAATGTTCAAGAGGTAAAATTTCTGTCCAGTATCCGTCAGGATCTGATATAAAATAAAGGCCCATTTTCTTATTTTCATAGCATATACAGCCCATCTTTTTATGATACTCATGGGCAGCCTTAAAATCGTCTGTTCTAACTGCCATGTGAACTTCATTATCCCCTAAATTATAAGGCTCCTTTCTGTCTTTAAGCCAGGTGAGCTCTATTTTGTAATCTTTTTCTCCATCTCCCATAAAAACCAGCGTAAAACTTTTATCCTCTGCTTCTTTTCTTCTGATTTCTTTAAAACCAAGAGCCTTTTTATAAAATTTTATACTTTTATCCAAGTCAAACACATTTATGTTGTTGTGATCAAATACAAATTTCATTATCCATCATCCCTTCATATTTGTAATTACCATATTCTCCATACAATTATATCCTATATTCTCACATATGTTAACTAAATTGTAAAAATTGCTTTTTCTTGTGCTATAATGAAAATAATTTAAATTATAAAGTAGGTGAAATACATGAAAAAATACAATATTAAAATCCATTATCTATACCACAGCAGTTTCGCCATAGAAACTCCACTGAATTTTTTTATATTTGATTACTATATGACTTCCTCTGACCCCCGTAAACACACTTTAGAAAACGGTTTTATTTCAGAAGAACTCATAAAAGGCAGGAAGAACATATTGGTTTTCTGCTCTCATAAGCACCCGGATCACTTTAATCCTGCAATATTAAAATGGCAGAAAATAAACCCTTATATAAAATACATATTGAGCAGTGATATAAAAATCAAAAATCCCCCTAAAAATTATTACAGGCTGTCTCCCTATGAAAGCGTAAATTTAGGAGATGTGCATATAAAAACTTATGGTTCTACAGACATAGGTATTTCATTTTTGATAAAAGTAGAGGGGATCACTATATTTCACGCCGGTGATTTAAATTTATGGCGCTGGAAGGAAGACACCGAAGTAGAACAAATAGCTGCTGAAAAAAATTTCAAGGCAGAGATAAAAAAAATAAAGGGAGAAACCATAGATTTTGCATTTTTCCCCGTGGACCCAAGGCTGGAAGAATACTATTGTTCAGGAGGAGAATATTTTATAAATGAAATTCATCCTGAGTTCTTCATACCCATGCACTTTTGGAACAGCAACTATATAACCAAAAAATTCGCGGAGCTTGTAAAACATTCTTCTACAAAATGTCTTGTCATAGATCACAGAGGGCAGACTTTTAATTTTACATAGAGAGGACACAAACAATTGATAAGTTTAAATGAAAATCTAAATTTCAACGATGCCAAATTAGAAGTAACTGAAAATCATGTTCATATTGAATTTTTAAAACCAGTGGAAATATTGAGTTCTGCTATATTGAATGGCGGCTTTACCAATGCCAGCAATATAGTAAATATGAAAGTCCGTCAAAATAAGAACTCAGACAGTCATAAAACCTTCCCCTCTCCTGAAATTACCATCAAGGAATATATAGAGTCAAAAAAATGGAGGGGCAAATCCGTTGGAATGATGACTGCTGCCAATATGAAATCTTTTAGAAGCAGCCGTGCTGTTAAGGACAGTGTAATAGTACAGAGCTTTATTACCATGGGAGTATCCAATGCACGAAGGGCGGGAGACACTGCTGACTGGAAAAGCCTTAATTCCAACAATCTTAAACCCGGTACCATAAATATAATTTTAGGCACAAACGCAAGGCTGTCAAAGTCTGCCATGGTAGAAGCCCTTATGATCATTACAGAAGCCAAGGCCTGCATAATGCAGGATTTCAATATACTGAGTCCTGTAAGCAAAAAAATTGCCACGGGAACAGGCACAGACTCCTGTGTAGTTTTTACAGGTACAGGCCAAAAAATAGATTACTGCGGGAAACATGTATTAATGGGAGAAATGGTGGCCAATGTAGTCCTAAAATCCCTGAAGGAGTCTTTATCCGAAATAGTTTCCTGGGGGAAAACCCAGTGGATTTGAACTTTTTTATTTCATCCCCGTGGACCCAAATCCCTCCTGGCCTCTGTCCGTATCACTTAATCTATCCACTTCTTCCACAGATACCTGTTCTACGGGTTTCACCACCATCTGGGCGATTTTCATTCCCTTTTCCACCAAAAAAGGCTCTTCTCCCAGATTTATCATAAGCACTTTTATCTCACCCCGGTAACCCTCGTCTACAGTTCCCGGTGAATTCAACAGAGTAATTCCATATTTCAAAGCAAGTCCACTCCTGGGTCTCACCTGAGCTTCAGTATTTGCAGGCAGTTGAATTTTTATTCCCGTAGATACAAGTTTTCTCTCCATTGGCCTTATAAGTATTTTTTGCACTGAAAACAGATCAAGGCCTGCATCCCCGCTATGGGCATAAAATGGAATTTTAGCTTCTGGATTTATTTTCTTTATCATCAATTTCATAAATTATACTTCCTCTTTCTCTATGTAGTTAAGATTCTACTAATAAAATACCATCAAAATTTGAAAAACACAATAGAAATGTCATTACAAAAATGTTATTATCTATATTAAGTAATTATTTAAGAAGGTGTTTATAACTATGTACAATTATCTTACCAGGGAAGCTATAGATAAATTAAAGGAGGAAATTGAACACAGAAAAGTGGTGGTAAGACACAAGATAAACGAAGATTTAAAGGAAGCCCGGGCCCAGGGAGATCTAAGTGAAAATTTTGAATACAAGGCTGCCAAAAGGGATAGAGCCCACAATGAAAGCAGAATAAGGTATCTGGAAAAAATGATAAGAACTTCAAAGCTCATAAAAGATACCACCTCAAAAAACCAGGTGGGGCTCGGCAAAACGGTACATTTAAAATTCTCCGGCGATAATGAAATTGAAAAATTCAAAATAGTAACTACCATAGAGGCAGATCCTATGAAAAATAAAATAAGTATAGAATCCCCCCTGGGAGCTGCAATATATAAACATGTCACAGGTGACAGCGTTGCCGTAAAATCACCTGAGGGACAATATTACGTAAAAATCGAGAACATAGAGTAAAAGACAGCAGTCCATGGAACAGATAGGAAGCTATCCATGGACTATTTTAAACTAGTTATCCGAAAACTTCCTATTTAGTAAAATATCCTTTCCTGTTTTATAATAGGAATTCATCACTTCCTCTGGAACCATACTTCCCCCTGTGGCCCATGCAATATGACAGGAACCTTTCATCTTATCTTTCAGAGCATTATCCTCCATATATTTTTTACCTGCTTCGTCCTTAAATAATTGAAGAGGTCCCGAAACTCCAGCCAGAGCTGAAGGTTCCAGCAAAATATTTTCCGAATCTATAAGTGCGCTCAAAAGCATGTATAATTTTTCATCTTCTACCGTATAACAACCGCTTATCAATTCTTCAAGAGTTTTCCCCACAAATTTTGACGCCCTTCCAACCGCAAGTCCATCTGCCTCGGTAATTCCATCAATACCAAAGTCCTGAACACAGATTTTATCATGAAGTCCGGTCATAAGCCCGAGGAGCATACAGGGTGAATGAGTTGGTTCTGCAAAAAAGCAATGGACATTATCCCTGAAAACCAATTTCATTCCAAAGGCAACTCCCCCGGGTCCACCTCCAACTCCACAGGGAAGATAAACAAACAATGGATGATTTTCGTCAACTGTAATATGTATTTTTTTCAGCTGATCTCTTAACCTATAAGCTGCCACTGCATATCCCAAAAATAAATTGGTGGAATTCTCGTCATCCACGAAATACATATTTGGATCCAGTGAAGCTTGCCTTCTAGCTTCTACTATGGCTTTACTGTAGTCCTCTTTATACTCAATTACAGTAACACCCTTGCTTCTCAGGAGATCTTTCTTCCACTGCCTTGCATCAGCAGACATGTGTACATACACCCTAAATCCCAATTTTGCACTCATTATGCCAATACTAAGACCTAAATTGCCCGTTGACGCCACTGCAATAGAGTATCTGGAAAAAAATTCTCTGAATTTATCACTGTCAATAATTGAATAGTCATCGCTCTCTTTTAACATATTATTTCTCATTGCCAGATCTTCTGCATGCTTTAATACTTCATAAATACCTCCTCTGGCCTTGATGGAACCTGAAATAGCAAGATCATTATCACACTTCATTATCAACTGACCCTGTATCTTCCCGCCGGACATTTCCTCCATCTTTTTCTGCATAGCAGGTATTTTTACAACAGGTGACTCTATAATGCCTCTAGTTTTTCGAGTTTCCGGAAAGACTTTTGACACATAGGCTGCAAATCTTTCAAGTCTTTTTTCTGCATCCTTCACGTCTTCTTCATTAAGCGAAATATTCTTCACAGCATCCAGGAACTTTTTAGCCTTTGGATTTGCCCAGAAAACCTCTTTTGTGGAGATGATATTATCCATCAATGGGAACTGCTCTTTCCACCACTTTATAGATTTCCCCTGTAAAATTTTATCTTCCATGTTTATCCCTTCTTCCTATTATAATATGACAATCTTATTATAATACAAACGCTGCTGTTTATCAGGCAAAGAGTTTAGATTTTGTTTATAATTAGTTTATACAAAATAGAGATATATATTTTAAAATATAATCAGGAAGTACTTCCAAATAAAATACAAGGAGATGTGAAAATGAAACTAGGTAAAAAAACAGCTGTGGTAATAAGTTTTACTATAGGAATAGCAATGTTTGCCACTACAGCTTTTGCCGAAGTTACATCCAAAAGCGGTTATGACCAGCTCAAGGACTCGGTAAAATACACTGCAAAAGCCTGCACCGGCGGACTTTCAAGCTATACTGCAGATATGTCCTTTGTCATAAAGGACGGCACCAATACAGTATATTCCAGTGACAATATATTCAAATACGATCTATCAAATAAATCAAAGGAGGATATAAGTACAGTTTACAACGGTTCAAAAAAAGCTGAAAATTATTACTATATGGACAAGAATAGTATAATAAATAAACCCAAGGATTCTCCCTCCTACTATGTGACTAATTATACAGACGGCACAAACTGGAATATAACAAATCCCTTTGATGAAGACAGAGCTTCAGATATTGAAAAGATAGCAGATGCCATTGTAGGAAATCTCAAAGATTCTGTTTCAGTCAACGTGAAGCAGGATGGCTCCAGGGAGATTTCCGGATCCTTAAACAACACACAGATCCCGTCACTTATAAATGCACTTGTATCCTTTCAATTCAAAAATTCATTTGCTGAAAGCACAGGAAGAACCGGCGACAGGATCAGCGTTCCCAAACTTACAAATAATATATTTGTAAAAAATGTCAAGGGAACTGCCTCTGTTGACAAAAACGGCTTAATCAAAACCATACTTGGTTCAGGAGTCATTTCAGGTACCGATAAAAATGGGCAAAATCACAATTTGACTTTTGAGCTGCTTTTGAAAATAAGCGGCATAAATTCAACTGCAGTTAAAAAGCCCGATCTTTCAGGTAAAAAGACAATAGTACAGACTGCTAAATCCTCTGAAACAGACAAATTATCCAATCCTGAAAAATACCTTGGAAAATATACCCACAATATAGTAATTGAAAAGGATGGAAAATTTATAAAAATAGGTGAAGGAACAGTAAATATTGAAAAAATAGATACCAATACTGTAAGCGGAACTTATGAAGCAAAATATATAAAGGGCTATGAAGAGGGAAATCAGAAATTGAATTTCAGCGGCAGTTTTGATAAACAGAAAATTGGTGGTAATGATTTCAATGCGGACATAACTGCAACTGCAGATGCAAAGGGAACTGTAAAAGGCAATTTATATCTTGATCCAAACTATGCAGGCATACAATTTAGCATAGAGGGAAATACCCTTACAAACTCTGATTCCCAGTACAATAAGGTATTTGACTAATAATTTATGGTGAAGATTTTCGGCTAATGCCGAAAATCTTCCAAATTTAATATTTAAACACTGGTAATTGAACTTTAAATAAGAGAGGTGTATAGATGGAAAACGCTATTGAAATAAAAAATTTATGCAAGACATACAAAAATGGAAGAGGCATAGACGACATAAACCTCGATATTCAAAAAGGAGATATATTTGGCTTTCTGGGGCCAAATGGCGCCGGGAAAACCACAGCTATGAAAATAATGACAGGTCTCATGAAGCCGGATCGAGGTGATGTGAAGATACTTGGTCACAGTATTTTGACGGAATTTGAAAAGGCAATCTACAACGTTGGATGCATCATTGAAACTGCAGAGACCTATCCATATTTGACTGCTTTTGAAAACTTAAGACAGTTCTCCAGATATTATGAAGATGTGGATACCGGCAGAATCACAGAAATTTTAGATGTTGTAGGACTCCTGAAACACAAGGACGAAAAGCCTGCAAGGTTTTCCCTTGGAATGAAACAGAGACTTGGAATTGCATCTGCGCTGCTGTCAAAACCCAAAGTAGTAATTCTAGATGAACCTTTAAACGGCATGGATGTAGAGGGAATGATAAATGTTCGAAATATCATCAAGAACCTGGCGGAAAAGGAAGGAACCACTTTCTTTATTTCAAGCCATCTTATCCATGATATTGAATTGACCTGCAAACATATTGGAATACTATATAACGGCAGGGTTATCAATGTGGACAGCACAGAAAACATATTGAATAACTATGCTTCCCTTGAAAATTATTTTATCAGCGAGGTAGAGAGAAATGGTAGAATTTAAACAAGCTTTAATAAATGAAATGGAAAAATTGTATAAAAAGAAAAAAGCCACGGCGGCGGTTGTGCTTTCTCTGATCTTTATTGTATTTGGGCAAATTTTCATATCCCTGGTGAGAAATAATTTTGGTGTACAGGGAGTTTCCAGCAGTGAATTTCCCCTCCTCATTCTTTCCATAATTATAAATACCCTGCTTCCACTATTTGTAGCGCTTGTCACTATAGATAGTTTTTGCGGTGAATTTTCTCAAAACACCATGAAAATAACCCTGACAAGACCCATTACCAGATTAAAACTGTATTCAGCAAAAATAGCATCCATATGTATATTTATATTTT
This sequence comes from Clostridium aromativorans, assembly GCF_020908015.1. Lineage (NCBI taxonomy): Bacteria > Bacillati > Bacillota > Clostridia > Eubacteriales > Clostridiaceae > Clostridium > Clostridium aromativorans. The sequence goes on along the minus strand of NZ_JAJJPB010000002.1, from coordinate 198,352 downwards.
CAATGCTGGCATTGTCCATGATATTTTCCATAATATCAGGACTTATATTCAATTCGAATTCCCTCAATCTGTCGTATATACTTAAAATAATAATTTCCTATGCAGTAACTCTGTTTCCCATGGTAATTCTATGCCTTGTAATTGTTCTATTTGCAAATATATTTAAAAGTGGAATAGCCGTATTTTTCCTGTCCATACTTGTATTCATTGCCTTTAAGGCATTGGAAATCTTCTTACCTGCTTATTCCGGCATTTTTTTCACATCCATGTTCGGGTGGTATAACCTGTGGATCATGGACAATATTCCTCTCCTTAAAATTTTTCGAGAATTCATGATGATGCTCAGTTATGCTATAATATTGTATACAGCTGGATATTATATATTCGATAATAAAGATTTCTAGCCTATGAAAGGAATAAAAATGGATATAAAAAAGCGTCTTATAATCTACAATAATCTGACTATAATAGTTCCATTCATAGTTACAGCTGTAGTTGCCTTAATATTTATATTTGTTTCTTCAAAATTTTTTAATGCAAATATAACTTACAGAGATTTCAAAAAAGTTTCCCTCGTAAAATCAGAATTGTTAAATGTAACTAAAGACATAGCAAAATCAAGTACCAAAAGTATAAAGGGAGATCAAGAATTTCAAAAATATCTGACGGAAAAGCTCTCCGTTGTAAATGGAAAAATTATAATAATCAAAAACGGAAATATTGAATTTTCTTCACAGAATCTGGAAAAAATCGACATAGCAAAATCTTTAAAGGAATCAGACAAAAGGCTGAATAATTCCCTGCAGATAGATAATATTTATTACTCAATTGACAGATTTCCACTGGTATTCAGGGACGGGACTTACGGCAAAGTTATATTCCTGGTTCCAGCTGCAGTAGAACCGGATATTTTTAAAAGTTTTATTATAACCATACTTCTTACATTTCTTATCTGTTTTGCCTCGATGAGTGTAATTATATCTTATATATTTTCCAAAAAAATACTGGAACCCATCACCCTTTTAAAAAAGGCTACGGCAGAAATAAGTCATGGTGACCTTAATTTTAAAATTGTGGAAAGCGGAGACAGAGAAATAAAGGAACTCTGTGCTGATTTTGAAAAAATGCGAATACAGCTTAAGGATTCTGTGAGAATGAGAATGAAATATGATGAAAACAGGAAGATGCTCTTATCCAGCATATCCCATGACTTGAAGACTCCTATAACCTCTATAGAAGGCTACGTGCAGGGAATTTTAGACGGAGTGGCAAGCACTCCCCAAAAATTAGAACATTATTTAAAAACCATATATTCCAAAACTGGACAGATGAACTCCATGATAGACGATCTTCTTCTGTATTCCAAACTGGATCTGAAGCAGATTCCCTTCAATTATGAAAAAACGGATATTGTAGAATACTTCAACTATTGTATTTCAGAGAATGAACCCGAACTCGAAGAATCCAATATAAAAATCAAACTGGAAAATCATCTTAAAAATTCAAAATATGTTATGATAGATAGAGAGAGGTTTATGAGAGTTGTATTAAATATTATAGGCAACTCAAAAAAATATATGGACAAAACCCATGGACAGATAACTATATTTTTAAGGGAAACCAATTTAAGCATTATAATCGAAATACGAGACAACGGCTGCGGAATTGGTCAGGATAACGTAAATAAAATTTTCAACAGATTTTACAGGGAAGATTCATCGAGAAGCAACATCAGTGGAAGCGGCCTGGGACTTGCCATATCAAAACAGATCGTAGAAGGTCACAATGGAAAAATATGGGCTATTTCCCATGGAACTGAGGGCACAAGCATAATAATATCCCTTGGTAAAATTATAAATACATACAGACAAGAGAGGTAATTATGAAAAAAATTTTAATAATTGAAGATGACTTAAGCATAGCAGAACTTCAAAGAGATTATCTTGAACTGGAGGGATTTGAAGTCACAATATGCACAGATGGTATGGAGGGCCTAAATACACTTAATAAACATGAATTTGATCTTTTGATTTTAGACGTAATGCTTCCTAAAATAGACGGATACAGTATTCTACGCAGCATACAGGACAAAAAAGATATTCCCGTACTCCTGGTTTCTGCCAAAAAAGAGGAAATAGACAAGATCAAAGGTCTTACTTTGGGGGCAGATGACTACATCACAAAACCTTTCAGTCCAAGTGAACTTGTGGCAAGAGTAAAATCCCACATTCAAAATTACGAGAGAATAAAAAATAAATTCACTTCAAAATGTTCTAAAGTAACTATAAGAGGACTTGAAATATTAAAGGATTCCAGACAGGTATTCGTAAATGGCACTGAAGTTTTTCTGGCTCAAAAGGAATTTGACCTTCTTCTCTATATGGCTCAAAATCCAAACATAGTATTCAGCCGTGAGGAATTATTTGAAAACATATGGGGACTTGACTCAATGGGAGACAATGCTACAGTTACCGTACACATAAGGAGAATAAGGGAGAAAATAGAGTTTGATCCCTCACATCCCCAATATATAGAAACAGTTTGGGGCGCAGGATATAGGCTTAGAAGCTAATTGAGCACTAAAGGCCTGTTATATTATAATTTATTTAGGATATACTATAATCAAACTTGAAAAGAGGAGGTGGTTTTATGAATAATTCAACAAATACACCTAATAGATTAATAAATGAAAAATCTCCATACCTGCTTCAACATGCACACAATCCTGTGGACTGGTATCCCTGGGGCAAGGAGGCCTTTGAAAAGGCGAAAGTCGAAGATAAACCAATATTCCTTTCTATAGGTTATTCGTGCTGCCATTGGTGTCATGTGATGTTAAGGGAAAGTTTTGAAGATAGAGGGATAGCTGAAATACTGAACAATAATTTTATATCTGTAAAAGTAGACAGAGAGGAAAGACCTGATATAGACAGCGTCTATATGAAAGTCTGTCAAGCACTTACAGGCAGCGGCGGATGGCCCCTTACAGTGATCATGACTCCGGAGCAGAAACCTTTTTTTGCCGGGACCTATTTTCCCAAAAAGGATATAGGTGAAACTTTGGGACTGACAAGTATTTTGAAATATCTTTCCTCTGCCTGGAAGGACAACAGAAACCAGCTCCTGCAGGTAAGTAATTCCATAATGAATTCAATATCGGAACCAAGTAGAGCTCCTATAAAAGGTATATCAAAAGATATATTTAAAAAAGCCTTTTCCGAATTCAAGCAAAATTTTGACAGTGTATACGGAGGATTCGGCGGTTCTCCAAAATTTCCAACTCCTCATAACCTGTTTTTTCTCATGAGATATTTCCACATAACCAAAGACAGCTGCGCTCTTGAAATGGTGGAAAAAACATTGGACTTCATGCAGAGAGGAGGACTATACGATCACATAGGATATGGATTCAGCCGCTATTCTACAGACAGGAAATGGCTTGTTCCGCATTTTGAAAAAATGCTCTATGACAATGCACTGCTCGCTATAGCCTATGTAGAAGCTTTTCAGATAACGGGCAATAAAAAATATTCCGAAACGGCAGAAAACACACTTACCTATGTTTTAAGAGATATGACTTCAAAAAAAGGCGGTTTCTATTCTGCAGAAGATGCGGACTCCGAGGGTGAAGAAGGCAAATTTTATGTATGGTCCCCTGAGGAAGTAAAAAAAGTACTGGGAGAAGAAAAAGGCACTAAATTCTGCCGCTGTTTCAATATAACAGCTTCCGGCAATTTTAAAGGTAAGAGCATACCCAACTTAATTGATTCCTCAATTTCGGAGGAAGATACAGACTTTATAAAAGACTGCAGAAAGAAATTGTTTGACTGCAGGGAGAAAAGAATACATCCGCACAAAGATGACAAAATACTGACTTCCTGGAATGGCCTCATGATTGCAGCCCTTTCCATAGCTGGAAGGGTTTTGAACAACAAAAAATACACTGCAGCTGCAAAAAAAGCAGCTGATTTTATCTTTAAAGAATTGATCGGGAAAGGCGGCCGCCTAATGGCACGTTATTGCAAGGGTGAATCCTCTATTGCCGGCTATTTGGACGATTATGCCTTTTTGATATGGGGACTGATAGAACTATACGAATCCACCTATAATCCAGAATATCTGGAAAAGTCCCTTGAGCTAAACGAAGACATGTTTAAATTTTTCTGGGATGAAAAAAATGGAGGCTTTTTCCTTTACGGCAGCGACAGTGAGCAGCTTATTACAAGACCAAAGGAAATATATGACGGTGCCATTCCCTCCGGCAACTCTGCAGCTGTACTAAATATGCTGCGATTATCCCATTTAACCCCAGTATATGAATTTGAGGATAAAATTCAGAAACTATTTAAAAACTTTGCCAGCGAAGTAAACAGTTTTCCCACAGCATATTCATTTTTGCTGTGCGGAATATTATTTTACAAATACCCCACCAGGCAGATCATTCTATCAGCTGGTGACAATACCGAAGATACAAAAAAAGCAGTTGCTCTAATAAACAAAAAATATAACCCTTTTTCTATTTCGCTTTTATACTCCCATTTAAACGAAAATCTGGAAAACATATTCCCTTCCATCAGAGATTATCTGGCTGTACGAGGAAAAACCACCGTATACATTTGTGAAAATTTCACCTGCCATAAACCTGTTACAGATGTAAATTCACTGAAAAATATGCTGTGATGATTTAAAATTACAAAAACCCTGCACAAAAATATCTCCTGCAGGGCTCCCTGCCCTTGCAATCAATACTGAAACGTTCCTGCATTTTCACACAGAGATACCTGAAGTTCTCTATCCTTCATCACTTTTTTATAAGAGCACAGGAATTCATTCAGTTCCGGATCTTTTAAATCTATCTTCCCACCACTTTTTAAAATAATTTTTTCCTCGCTTATAAATACGTTTAAATCATTCAAGGAATTTTTTATACTATACGTAATCATAGTTATATTTCCCATTTTGCTTTTGTATTTTTCCTGAAAGCCCATCTTTTTTCTCAGGCTTTCATAATCTACACCTTTTCCCATAGCAGGCATATCAATGCCCATACTTTTCATCTGTTTTTCTATATCCTCCATATTAAATCCATACCTTTTCATAAGCTCTTTCTGAATATTAAACAGCTTCTCCTGGGATATATTATTTTTTTCCATATACTCCTGAATGTTTTTATAAAAATCGCCCATAGAGAGCTTTCCCTGAGACATGTCATAAGAAAGTCCATATACGTAATCTTCAAACTTTTCAACATCCTTTTCCCGAGCTTTATTTTTAATATCATTAAAATTTACAATTCTATCATCCATGAAAAATCCTCCTCTATAAAATATTCTACCATACGAGTTAATAACCATTTATATATTAATTTTATCAAAATTCACAATATAATACTATAAATTCATATAAAATATAAAAAAGCTATTTCAAAAGGATCTATTTATTTTCCGGAAAAACAATATTATAATAATTATACAATAGTTTTGTAAATGGAGTGATTTTATGGAGATTATTACTATATTACTCATAATGGCAAATGTGATTTTAACATCTATATTGTTAATTAAAAAAAACACCAGCATCAGTTCAAAAGATATTTCAAATTTACATAGATCAATAAAAGACATATTTATAAATATTGATTCTACAATAAAAGATGAATTTTCAAGAAATAGACAAGAAAACAGTTCTTTAAAAACTCAAAGCAATATTGAGCTTTCAAATAACCTCAAAAATATTTCCGATATACAGAAAAACCAGCTTGACAGTTTTTCAAAACAGCTTCTAGCTCTTACAAATTCCAATGAAGAAAAGCTCAACAAGATGAGAGATACAATAGAAACAAGAATTTTAGGACTGCAAAATGAAAACAGTAAAAAACTCGATGAAATGAGAACTCTGGTTGACAAAAAACTCAATGAATCCCTGGATAAAAAGCTCAGCACATCCTTTTCCTCCATAAGTCAGAGACTGGAAATTCTCTACAAACAGCTGGGTGAAATAGGAAGCCTTGCAAATGGTGTCAATGATTTAAAAAGAGCTCTCTCAAATATAAAAGTGCGGGGAACATTTGGTGAAATTGAGCTGCAGTCCATATTGGAGGATATTATGACAAAAGAACAATACGAAACAAACGTGGCAACAAAAAAAGGCAGCAATGAAAGAGTTGAATTTGCCATTAAGATTCCATCCAAAGATGAAAAAAAAGAATTTATATATCTACCTATAGATTCAAAATTTCCCCAGGAGGATTATCAAAAATTACTGGATGCAGAGGAAAATGGAGACAAGCTGTTACTGGAACAATCAAAAAAAGCCCTGATTGCCAGAATAAGATCCGAAGCTCAGGACGTAAATAAAAAATATTTAGATCCTCCAAATACAACGGATTTCGGTATTATATTTCTCCCCACGGAAAGCCTCTATTCAGAAGTAGCAAAAGAAGCTGGTCTTATGGAACAGCTGCAAAGAAATCTTAAGATCATAATAACAGGCCCCTCCACAATATCAGCTTTTTTAAACAGCCTCCAAATGGGCTTCAGAACTCTGGCAATTGAAAAACGCTCCAGTGAAGTCTGGGAACTGCTGGGTGCAGTAAAAACTCAATTCTCAAAATTTGGTGCTATACTTGAAAAGACCCAGAAAAAGCTTCAGGAAGCCAGCAATACCATAGAAACAGCCTCAAGAAAATCCAGGACAATAGAGAGAAAATTGAGGTCAGTTGAAGAATTACCATTGGATAAAAGCAGCTCTGTGTTAGAAAAAGATAATTGATTTCAATTTTTTAGGTATACCTAATTATACTTAAATAACCATGCCATATTATGATATAATATTAATAAATTTACCTTAAATATGATATTTTTCCCTAACCTTCAACATTAACCTGTCAAACTTAAATTGAAAGGAGGTCAATATGTGCATTCACAGTAAAGGAAATGAACAAATTTATTTAAGAGCCTTAAAAAGAGCTGACATAGCACTTTGGGAGTGGAATATAGAAAATAGTACATTTTTTTTATCCAGCAATTATAGTCACATAATTGAAAATAGTAAAAACAATTTTAAAGATCTATTTGATTTTATTCAAAAAACTGCTGCTGATGCCGATACAGCAAGTGCCAAAAATGATCTGATTTTTTTCCTCAATGGAAATGCCTCCACATATAAAAGTGAGTTTAGAGTTTCAACCAATGCTGAAGAAATTAAATTTATACTTATCAGGGGAAAAGCCTCTAGGGATATTCAAGGTAAGATCAGCTTGATATCTGGATCAATAGAAGATGTTACTGAAAAGAAGACACTGGAAAGACACATTGATCATCTTGCCTATTATGATTCTTTAACAGATCTTCCAAACAGGCTTCTATTTGTAAACGACCTCAAAGCAGCTCTGGACAATTCACAAAAGGGCGCATTGATGTTTATGGATATAGACGACTTTAAATTAGTCAATGATACTTTCGGCCATGATTACGGTGATTTACTATTGATTATCTTTTGCCAGCTGATTATTTCATGTATAAAATGTTTAGGAAAATTATATCGTATAAGTGGAGATGAATTTATAATACTTACCAATGAATTCAATTCATCTGATGAACTATTAAAATTATGCGGCAATATATTCAATTATTTAAAAAAGCCATTTGAAGTTAAAGGTGACAAAATATATATAACAATAAGCATGGGTATTACTATATTTCCGAAAGATGCCAGTGATATAGACGAGCTATACAAATATGCCGATTTAGCATTATATCAGTCCAAAATTAACGGGAAAAATACTTTTACCTTTTTTCAACGTCAAATATTAAACTCATATCGCAGAAAAATCGATATTGAGCAGGAGTTGAAGTCAGCTGTAAAAAACAATGAATTTTATGTACTGTATCAACCTCAGGTAGATACTGTAAAAAACCAGGTAGTAGGCTTCGAAGCTCTGTTGAGGTGGCAAAATGCAAAACTTGGATCTGTTCCTGCCGATGAATTCATACCAATAGCAGAAATGACAGGAAATATTGTAGAAATCGGTGAATGGGTACTGGACTCCGTATGTAAAACAATCAATAAAATGAAAGCAAAAAATCATGATTTGAAAAAAATATCTATAAATGTCTCCCCCATTCAATTAAAAAAGTACAATTTTGCAAACAGGTTTATAAGCATATATGAAAAATATGGCATCTCACCTTCTCTGCTTGAAATCGAGATAACAGAAGGTACTTTAATAGATCTATTTAGCTATAAAATTGAAACTATAAATACACTTCTAAAAAGGGGAGTTAAAATTTCCATAGATGATTTTGGGACAGGCTATTCTTCACTGAATTACTTGACCACTCTGCCAATTAGTACAATAAAAATAGACAAATCATTTATCAATAATATCTACAACAAAAAAAATAAATCCATAATAAAATGCATGATTGACCTGTCAAAATCATTGAACTATGAAATAATTGCCGAAGGCGTAGAAACAAAAGAACAGCTGAACTTACTTTCAGAAATTGGATGCAGTATAATCCAGGGATATTATTTTAGCAGACCACTTACTATGGATAAAGCTGAAAAAATTCTAATTAAAAAAAGGAACTTTGGAGGAATTTAAATTGATTGATCCAGCAAGTAATAAAAATATTCAAAACAATTTTATAATAGACAAAGATACACTGGAAAACTCTAAAAATTCTGTATTGGTAGTTAATTTAAAAGGAAAAATCCTGTATGCCAATAAAAATGCAGTAGAATGTTACGGATATTCAATGGAAGAACTATTATCCATGAAAATATCTGATCTAGGATCTTCAAACGAATCATTTCATATGGACCAGCAATTTGAAAGATCAGAAGGTAAAAAAATAAACTTTCAAACCCTGCATCACACCAAAAACGGCTCAAATTTTCCCGTTGAAGTGTCCTACATTAAAATTAAATATAATTCAGAAATACTATTTTTAACTGTAATAAAAGACATTACAGTTAGAGTAAAAAAAGAAGATACCTTAAGAAGACTAGCTTCCATTATTGAAAATTCTGAAGATGCAATTTTAACCAAGGATTTAAAGGGTATTGTTACGAGCTGGAACAAGGGAGCTCAAAATCTCTACGGATACAGCAAAGAAGAAATCATAGGTAAAAGTATATCCACGATTATACCCGATGAAAGTAAAGAAGATATTGTTTCAATATTAGACAAAGTAAAAAATAACATAAGGATAAATCATTACGAAACTGTACGTATGCGCAAAAATGGTACAAAACTTCCCATATCAATAAGTGTTTCACCTATTTACAATGAGGACAATAAAGTCATAGGAGCATCTACTATTGCCAGAGACATAACTAAAAAGATAAAATCTGAACAGGAATTGAAAAATAAATATGAAGAGCTCTCTTCTATATATGAAGAACTGGCAGCCACCGAGGAAGAGCTGAGAACTAATTATAAAGAATTGAGCAAGGCTAAACAACAGGCAGAAAAAGCTAAAATAGAAGCAGAAAATGCAAATAGGGCCAAAAGCCAGTTTTTAGCCAACATGAGCCATGAAATCAGAACTCCATTAAATGGCATTATAGGAGCTATTGAATTACTTGGATTAATGAATATAAATGAAGATGAAGAGTCATACATTGAAATATTAAAGAATTCCTCAAAACATCTACTTGGTATAGTAAACAATATTTTAGATATATCCCAAATAGAATCGGGAAACATTGATCTCTGTATAAAAGTATTTAATTTTAAAAATATGATTGACGTTTTCGTACGGGAAGTTTCATTTGCCTGTGAAAAGAAAAATATAGGTTTTACTTATTACATGGATTCCCTTATACCTTATAAAATGGCCGGTGACGAATTAAAATTACGACAAGTGCTGATAAATTTATTTAATAATTCACTTAAATTCACACAGAGCGGAAGAATAACTTTTAAGATTAAATTATTATCACAGATAAATGAAAAAATAATACTTGAATTTTCCATAAAAGATACTGGCATTGGAATCAAGGATGAATTTAAAAAGGAAATTTTTAAAAAATTTTCTCAGCAGGGTATATCATACAGCAAAGATTATTCAGGCACGGGACTTGGCCTTTCAATATCAAAAGAACTGGTAAAAATCATGAATGGTGATATATGGTTTGAAAGCACAGAAAATCTCGGAAGCACCTTTTATTTCACATCAGAATTCTTTCTGGATTTTAGTGAATCATCTAACAACTCCTCATCTAATTTTGATGAAAACAGGAAATCATCATCAAAAAACATGGATAAAACCATTCTCATAGTTGAAGATAATGATATAAATATGCAGATAGTCCGAAATATGATAAAAAATTTAAAATACAGTTATCAATGCGCATATACAGGAAAACAGGCATTGAAGCTTTTGAAAAATACTTCTGTGGATCTAATACTCATGGATATACAGATGCCTGAATTAAATGGACTTGAAGCCACAAAAATAATAAGGAAAAATGAAATCCATACTGGAAATCATGTACCCATAGTGGCAATGACTGCATATGGAATGCTGGGAGACCGGGAAATGTGCATTGGGAGTGGTATGGACGACTATATTTCAAAACCATTTCCTCTTGAAAAATTGAAAATCACCATAAAAAAATTTTTAGGGTAAAAAAATCGGCTGTTTTAAAAATGAAGTTCAAAGTTTGGATCTTTGAACTTTATGCCCATTTAAGTTTTTCTTATATTTTACCGCTTAAATTCACTATATTAGCATCGGTTATGTAATCCTCTATAATAGACCTGGCAAGATTGCACCAGCTGAAACATTCATCAAGTATTATAGAATCGCTTGTCACTATATTTTCCTTTTCATATAAAAAAGAATCCACCCCATTCATAAGATTTACTTCCGTATCGGCATGCCATTCTACAGAATGTTCCAAAATAAATTTTTTCAGCCTTCCCGAATTTGATACGCCCCTGTCAAGCAGGAAATTGACCCCGCAGACATGCATATCATCAAGTTTTTTCCCTATGGCATTCAGAGCATAATGGGTTTTGTCAACAATATTATAGGTACCTCTAAGACCTGCTAAATCCCTGAAAGTCCCATCATTACACAAAATCACAGGAGCCCCCGAAAAGGCTGTTTCCAATGTAATAATAAGATTAAATCCATCTATATACAAAAACTCGTCTCTCAATGAATCAGGAGGAAGGCATTTCGATTTTCTTATTTTTATTTTTTCATAGGATGCAGTTGAACGCCTCAAAGCATCTCTTTGTCTGGAGGAGAACTGATAATGATTCCCAACCATCTCTAAAATAGAAGATACTTTATAATTCCTGTTAAGAAGCCATTCTACCTCCTGCTGTGCTTTTTGAAGCTTTAAAACAGATTCTTTTGAAAACCACCTGTTGTCCTCGGGATCAGTTCCCCTGTTCACTATCTTTAATTTTCTATACATTATTATTCTCCTACAGCAAATATAGTGTCACCCATCAATATCTATTTTACCCTATTTGTCAAAGTGAATGTACTCAAATACTTCATAGGATAGTTGTCCTTTTTATTGATTTTTATAAAATAGAATGATATAATTGTCCATAACTTATTCAGAGGGATGTCTTATGAAAAACAATTTTTTTAAGAAGATCTTTTTCCAAAAATACGATGATATAAATTTCAGAACAGATATGGTCAAAAATAATATCTCAAGATTAAGGATACTGGCAAAAGTATTTATTATCTGTCAAATATGGTTCATAATCGTAAATATCGCAGGCTCAATATATTATCCCTATAAAGATTATATCTTTATTTATCTGCCATTTTATATAATTTTTATCGGAATGAACTTGCTATTTTTATCAATATATTATAAAAACTTCCAAATTGCAAATAACACTGTCAAAACAATAAGGAAAAATGAACTTACAATAGTGCTTTATATAAATTTTATCATGATATGGGGAAGTATCATTTCCTTAATTGACCAGGAACACTATGGCCACCTGATGGTTTTTATGATAAATATGATGACCTGTTCCAGCTTTTTTATAATGTCTACAGGCAGTTTTTTGATTTCAATTTTATCATCCTCCCTGGTTCTAATTATAGGATTACCATTTTTTCAAAAATACAGTATCACATTGATTACACATTATTTTAATCTGGGCCTATTTATTCCAATCTGTTTTTTTGTTTCAAGAGTTATATATAATAATTATTGTAAAACATATAAGAGCACTACAATGTTAAAAAAATCAAACCGGCTTTTGAGGTATGAAACATTACTGAATAAATCCATTAACAATAAATTGGAAGAGGCAAACAGACTGCTTAAAAGCCTTTCATCTATTGACGAGCTGACAGGTATTGCAAATAGAAGAAGCTTCAACAACTATATGCATATACCTTTCGAAAATACCAATCAGACAAATTTTTTGCTTTCCATAATAGTAATAGATATTGACAATTTTAAATGGTTTAACGATAGTTATGGACATATATATGGAGATAAAGTGCTTGTAAAAACAGCCGGACAGATAAATTCAATTGCCAAGCAATTTTCTGGATTTGCTGCCAGGTGGGGCGGTGATGAATTCATTTATGCAGCCTTTAATACAGGAAAAAAAGACATTTTAAAAACTGCCAAAAATATAATGGATGCTATTTCTAAAATTCAAGTCTCAAATGAGGCTCTAAAGTGCTCTTCTTTTATAACTGTGAGTTTAGGTGTATTTTCCATGCATATAATTAGCGAAGACGATATACAAAAATGCATTAATAATGCAGACAAAGCACTTTATCTTGCAAAAAAAAGCGGCCGGAATTGCTTTAAATATTATAGTAGTTGACAATTCTCTATTAAACTTCTAATATAAAATTACATTGTGGAAAGAGACGGTGGAATAAATCATGAAATTTTATAAAAGCATATGTATAGAATTATTATTTAAAATGCCTTCTCTATTTTTTGGCTTTTTTTTATGTTCTATATCAATACTTCTGGCACTCTATTCAAAACTTGGAATGAGCCCCTGGGATGTTTTTCACATGGGTATAGTAAATCATTCCATTTTTTCTTTAGGACAAGTAACTCAAATCGTAGGCCTTGGCATAATACTGCTTTCGATTTTTCTCGGAGTAATTCCCGGAATTGGAAGCGTGTTTAATATGTTTTTCGTTGGAATCTTCGTGGATTTAATGAACAACACAGGTATATTTAGAACACCTCAAAATATTACAGGGAAAATATTGATGCTCATACTATCTATTATACTCATGGGCATATCCACATATTTTTATCTGCGAGTTGAGCTGGGCGCTGGTCCCAGAGACGGACTCATGGAAGGTCTTGTAAAAAAGCTGAATAAACCAGTGTGGCTTATAAGAGGAAGCATGGAAATTACAGTTTTGATAATAGGATTCTTTTTAGGAGGCCCTGCTGGAATTGGCACTCTGATATCTGCAGTGGGAATTGGACCTGCTGTGGAATTTACCTTCAGAATAGGAAAATATGACTCTAAAAATACCCATCATATGAATTTCATAGATTTATACAGAAATATCAAAGGCGCAGATAACAAACTTGAAAAAAAGTGCAAAGAACAAATATTAAATAATGTTCAGATGGAGAAAAGTATTTCTTATAAACAAACTCCATCTGAACCCAAGAAACACTTGATCTAACCTCTTTTTTTATTCTTGTAAATAATTTTTCCTACTCTATCGATGTGTTCTTTTAATTTTTGATGATTCAAATGCGTATAATCCACAATATCAAAAAAATAGGGCATAGGACTTTCATACTCAAGGTCTGCATGAAGTTTTGATAATATATCACATTTTTATTTAAAACTCATAAACAACAGTACTTTCTATTCATAACTTAAAGATATGCTGATTGTTGACTTTTATAACAATACTTGCTATGCTAGTCAACGGGAATAAAATTTACAGGAAGGTTTAAATATGGGAGTTAACACGGTAATCACACAGATAACATCACTATTTCTAGTCGCCCTGGTGGGTTTTTACGGCGGGAAAAAAGACATAATAGGAGAAAATTTTTCAAATGGATTGTCCAAGCTGTTGGTAGAGATAACAACCCCTTTTCTGATCATTTCCTCCTTCAGTATTTCTTACGGACCCGAGATAGCAGATAACGTAACAAAATCATTTATATACAGCTTTTTAATATTTGCACTGACTCCCTTTTTGGTAAAACCACTGCTCCTTATAATCGATAAGAAAAAAAGAAATACTCTTGAGTTTGCCATGATGTTTTCCAACTGCGGTTTCATGGGATTTCCGGTGGCCCAAAGCGTTTTTGGAAAGGAAGGAGTGGTGTATGCTGCTGTTTTCAATATACTTTTCAACATTTTTGTATGGACTTACGGAGTAATGCTCTTTAATAATAAAAAGAGCCTCAAAGGCCTGAAAAAATCTTTAAAAAATCCTGGAATAATTTCCTCTTTTATAGGACTCATAATAATGATTTTTTCAATAAAAATACCTATTATACTCATGGATACCATAAATATGGTGGGAGGACTTACCACCCCAATATCCATGCTTATAATAGGAAGTTTGTTGTCAAGAAGTGAGCTTAGAAAGATTATAAAGGACAAGAGTTTGTACTATGGCTCACTCATAAAACTCATAATTTTACCTGGAGCACTGTATCTTATTTCAATTTTATGTGGTGAAAATTCCATTGTCATAAAAACGCTGATTTTAATGCAGGCTATGCCTGCCGGCGCTTTTACAACAATCTTTGCAGAAAATTTCAACAAGGACAAGGAGTATTCAGCCTTTATAGTATCTTTTTCTTCCCTGTTGTCCATAATAACCATACCTATAATAATCAAACTGTGCTTCTAGAAAAATTTAAGCTTTGTTCACAATTTATTCACGACCCCCGGTGGTTTTCCAGAACTTCTTTTGCCTGACCAATAGTAAGTGGAAGGCTATCCACATTTAACATTCCATCCTTACCTAGTATTTCAACTAAATGAGCTACTCTTGGAAGCCTTAAATTAATTTTTCGAATAAGCTCTTTTTGATTGAATACTTCTTCAGTAGTACCTCCCATCACAATGCTTCCTTTATCTAAAAGATAAACTGTATCAGCTAAAAGAGGAACTGTATCTACATCATGGGTGGCAAAAATCAAAGTAATTTTCAGCTTTTTATTTATAAGATCCAAAAGCTTAATCAACTTGTATACTCCCCTGGGATCAAGAGCTGCAGTAGGTTCATCCAGCACCATCACCTCGGGCTTCATAGCGAGAACACTTGCAAGTGCAATCCTCTTTTTCTGTCCTCCGCTTAAATTATGGGGACTTTTGTCATCATATCCTTTCATTCCAACCACATCTAACGCCCATGCTATGGTATCTTCTAACTTCTTTCCGCTCATTCCCATGTTTAAAAGACCATAGGCTATTTCCTGGCGAACTGTAGAATTAAAAAGTTGATCATCGGAATCCTGAAATACCATGCCTACCATCTGTCTTATTTTAACTAAATTTTTTTTGCATACTTTCAGTCCATTTATCGTAATAATGCCGGATTTAGGTTTTGAAATTCCATTAAATAGGTGGAAAAGTGTCGATTTACCTGCTCCATTTGGCCCCAGTATTGCCACTTTTTCTCCCCTTTTTATCTTCATATTAACATTTCTAAGTGCCAGGCTGCCATCACTATAGGCATAGCTGACTTTATCCACTTCAATAAGTGACATAACTATTCTCCTTTAAACAAATATATTTATCAAAATTAAAACCATCAATAAAGCCATTATCAAAATTCCAAAACGAAAATCTCCAGCTGGAATAGGGTAAGTAAAAAACTTAGCTTGTCTACTATCTTCATTATATCCTCTTGAAAGCATAGCATTATAAACTCTTACACTTCGATCTAAAGATTCTATCATAATATACACCGCTATTTTGCCCGTATCCTCTATACGACGCAGCCAGCTGGATCTATCCCCCATACGACTTAGTTGTGCATATCTCATATTTTTGCCCGTATCTTCAATTATAAATATGTACCTATACATCATATCAGCTAAATCTATTATAATCGAAGGAACTTTTAGTATTCTGAGGGTTTCCAGTATTTCAATCATCGGAGTGCAAAAAGAAAGTATGCATGCAAGACTAACTGCAGCCATTATTCTCAGCATCAATAAAGTTCCAAGCGCAAGTCCCTCTCTGTATATATTCAGATGATAAGTTCCAAAGGGAATATATGTTAAAACAGTTTCCCCATTTGTAAAAAGTACACTTACAAATACAAGCCATGCTATACTAAAAGGTATGAGAAGCCTTTTTATAAGTCTTTTCCAGGGAACACCCAAAGTATAATATCCAATTATAGACAGCATCCACAGAGATACTATAAGATACCACTTGGACAAAAAAGTTGTTATTATAATTGCACTTAAAAACAGTACGGTTTTTACTCTTCCATCTAAACGGTGTAAAAAACTTTTATTGCCAGATATCCTGCCAAATGAAGATAGTTCCATAATTTATTCTTCCTTTAACTTATTTTTACTGGAATCGCCAAATAATTTTTCCCAATGATGTCCCACTATTAAACCTGCGAAAAAATTTGCTACAGAAAATGCTCCTACCTGTGCATCACCAGGAAGCTCGATAAAAGGTTTATGGTCTGTCTTAGCTGTAACAGAAGCCATAGTATTCACTTTGTCATCCGTACCTCCGGCTTCCATTTTATGATTGACCATGTACTTCGATGCTCCAAATATAAATATAAATATAATTATCATAACTGTTAACATAACACGTGTAAATTTGTCTAAAAATTTAATACTCTTGCCTTTTTTGCTGCCCATACTGTTGCTTGATTCCATAATTACCTCGCCTCCCCTTTTTTAAGTATACCAGGTAACAAATCAGGTCTCCTTTTTACCATAACCTGAAGAACCAAAGCTGTAAACACACCTTCTGCAATAGCTAAAGGCAGTTGCGTAGGTCCATAGCCTAAAAAGAATATCATCCACTGCTTCATCAAAGGAACATGTCCATGTAAACTTATTGCCAACTCCAAAGCAGCTACCAGATAAGTAATTATGTCACCCATGAAACCCGCTATTCCCGCTGCCAGCCAGATGGGACTCTTAAAATATCTTAAAATTTTCCAGCACAGATATCCCAAAATACCTGCCGCTATACCCATAGAAAAAGTATTGGCACCAATAGTAGTTATACCTCCATGTCCCAGAAATATAGCCTGAAAAAACAATACAATAGCTGAAATCACTCCTGTAGCAAAGGGCCCAACAATAATAGCCGCCAGTGCAGTACCACATGGGTGAGAGCAGGAACCTGTCACAGGTACAGGAATATGCATACATGATATGACAAACACAGCTACTCCTACCATTGCTAAAAATGGTTTATAATATAAATTTTCTTTAACTCTTTTCTTGATTTCTTTAACTCCAGGTACCATAAACACAGCACTTATTGCATACCATGTTCCCCACGCTTGAGGCGATAAAATACCATCTTCAATATGCATTTTTTAATACCCCCTAGTTTAATTGTAATATTTTAAACCAAAGCCAAATAAATCATAACCCCTCAGCAAATGCTAAGGGGTTATGATTTATATAAAGAATCATAAAATTTCACCATCTAGTCACCTCCCTATCACTCGTAGAGTCGAATGGTCACTAATATATAGGCAGGTCTTCTGACTTGGATTCATCACCCTTATAGCCTTCCCAGTTTCCCAGTGGCATATTTTATAAGGGCTCCTCTTTCACAGCGGCGGGACCGTGCAGACTTTTCATCTTGCTTTCCTTTTAAGTAAAATTCACCTATATATTTTTCTTTTATTTTTTAATAAAGTTATTATATGACAAATTCAGTTTCTCACAAACTCACAGAATTGTCAAGCACAATCACAATATATTGTATCGTAAAAAAGAAACAAATTCCCTAAAGAATTTGCTTCTCTAATTAAAATCCAATCATTCAAAAATAACTATGGATTTTCTGTTTTTAATTCTCAAAAGCACCGTTTCTAAAACTCTAAGAGTATGATTTAATTCCCTGAGTTCAAGGTATGCTGTTGCTATATCCTGACCTATTACAATGTCTATATAATTAGGTTCAGTACATAAAAGTGCCCCCTTATTTGTTCCAAGAACAGGACTTGTAAATATATTCCCATTCAGGAGCTTACCAATTCTATCAATTTCAAGCACTCCTGTTCCAGGTTGTATACGCTGCATCTGCAGGTACAGATCAGGACTTACAATTAATGCGAGTCTTCCATAAATACCCTGCTTGGTCAAAATTTCGACAGCTGAAGCAATATCCGTAAATGGATTTTCTCCCGATTTCCATTCACTCTTCTCTACTTTATTAGTACCCTTTGCATTAAAAATTCCCTCATATCCAAAATTCTCATTTCCCAGGAAAATCAGCTTGTCCTCTTTTCGCGCACATGCTTCTGCAGCGGACACAGCTGCTGATAGATCCAGTGGATAACCCAGTTTTTCACTGTTTTCAATGTCTCTCCAAAGAAGAGTGAAATCACTATACACAAGTGGTATCTCCTCATATTTTCTGTTCTTAATTCTCGATATTCCCTCTGAAGTTTCCTCTTCTATCGATCCGCTCTCATCAAGATTGTCCGAACTTATACTTTGTATACCCGCACCAAGAGGTCCAAAAATATCTAAAAAACGTCTTCCAATCAACACGCGGCTTGCAGTATTAACAACTGTATCATCTATTTTTCCCCACAAATCATCTGAAAAAGGTGCACTTTCTCTTGATAAATAATCCATGACTATTTCCCCCCTCAATCCTTTATCAAACTGCCCACAGTTTTATGGGCGGATTTGTCCTGACTAGGCTTTTCTTTTACTTCAGGAATTTGAATATTCAACTCTTCCATCATCTCTGCAACTTCTGTTTCACCGTCTGCAAAATGTTTTGCTTCTTCAGGATCAAGTATCTTCAACAAGGACATCAATTCACCTATATGTGCTTTCTCCTCATCCCTTATGTCTGCTATCACCTTCTTGGCTGCAGCATTATCTGTTGCCAGCACATGTGATTCATACAGATATATGGCCTCAAGTTCTCCTGCAATATCAAGTCTCACAGCCTGAATAAGCTCCTCTTTAGTCATCTTTCTGTCCACATTTCCTTGAAATGGATTTGCAAAATTTGGCATAGTAACCTACCTCCTCCTTGTACTTAGATTTATGAAATATTTTAAATTGTCATACATATTACCTTATACTGTAACCGCTAGCTTATTCTCCCTAGTAATATATATTATATAATAAATTGTTCTCCAATACAAATATGTGATCCAAAATTATTTTTCAAAAGAACCACGTCCCCAATTCTCTATAGATGCTTTCACATTTATATCTATATTGGAATTAAGCACTTCTTTGTTCCAATCCGTATTGCTCCATCTTCCATATTTAGCTGCAGCATATTGGCCAAGACCTATACAATCTGTTCTATACTCCGTCTTCATTTTATTTATAATTGAACAGCAATTCTTGCGTACCTTCTCTTCAATTTCATTTTCAAAGGTCTTTTTAACATCTTTATTTTTTGAAAGATCTTTAAAATAGGTATTTGTAATTATATCTCCTTTCAACCTTAAATTTATTGTAAAATGAAGTTTTCCTCCGATTTTATTTACATAGACTTTCTTTGATGAATACGCATAGAAGTCTGCATAATTTTTTGCAGTCTTTTGTAGACTCACAATTCCGCGGCCTTTATCATTTCCCATTAGATTAAGCCATTTGCTGTCATCAAAACTTGATTTTGCCACCATGCGTGATTCTTTAAATAAGGCCATGCCTGATACCTTTATATTGTCATCGATTATTTCAATGTAAGGTACTACAGGATTGATACCTTCAACATAAAGTGAAGTGTACAAATCCGTTATCTTTGTATCTTTTGGGAAAAAGGAATAATTATACTCATTTTTTAACAGGCCCTCTATAAAATCAGAGGAACTTGGATAACCTTTTACTTTATGGGAAAGCATATCCTCAGCCTTACATTTACATATTACAAAATAGCCTGTATCATTTAATTGGGGGTTTCTGAATAATATATCTATTACCGGTCCAATTCCGCAAACAGCACTGTCTTCACTTATTACATATACCTTTTCAAATCCAAATATGCTTTTTTTGTCTGATAAGGATTGTCTGTTCTCCCTGGTTTTACCTAAAGTTCCTCCAACTCCCCTTCTTATTGCACTACTTACCCTGATGTTCTCATCATTTTCACTGGTATCGCCAAATATATAGACGGACAAAGGTGTGCTGTATGATATTATATCAGGAGTTTCATATTCAATATCTGATCCTATTCCAGCTACTATTTCCAGGTTTTCAACCACATCTGAATCTTTTATCCCCGTTATAAAAAATGAAAATACTATAACTAATAACGGTATTATAATTAAAAATTTATTTTTTTTCATTTAAACCATCCTTTTTTATAAGTGCCATACAGCATACTATGGTCAGGTATGCTATATTGAATAAAGTGTATTTTGGAATTATAAATTTTAAAAAAGTTCTCCGAGATTCTTCATTTAGATATGTAGAAGATATCAATATTATAAGGGGATATATAATTACAGACAGTTTTTTTATCGAAGACCTTTTAAACAAATCCTGTAAAATAAATACAGATGCAAAGTAATTGTTGGAAATAGTTTTAAAATTTACTATACTCCACAGAAACATGAATATAAACCTGAAATTATTTATTATCGGTATTTCAATAGATTTAGCAGCTATAAGTACTGCCCAGAAAGATTTCTTTACTAAGTCTATTCCACAATAATATACTGTCAAAAAAGTTAAGGATGAATACAAGATCACTATAAATAGTACACCTTTTAACGCACAGCTTCTAAAGTTTTCTTTATCGCTTAACAGAGGATAAAACAAAAAAATTATTTCCGTACCACCATATGAGAAACACGATTCAATGCTTCCTCTGAGCAAAAGTTTAGTATTCAGATCAAATATAGGAAGTACATTTATAAGTTTTCCTTTGCCCAGTGCAACAAGTGAGATAAGAGAAACCACTATAGTAAATATAAAGATCAGTTCATTTATACTTGCCAAAGGTTTTAATCCGCTGTAACTCGATATGGCTCCTAGAAACACTATAAATATAAGTAATCTCACAGGAACCATAAAATACATTATAAAAGTTGTCAAAAGAATGGTCAGCCCGGATGCAACAGCCGTAGTGTACAGTACAAAATTAGACATAAAGATCAAATTTAGAAAGTTTCCTAAAAAAGTTCCTAAAAATTGTCTGCTCAACTGTAATATATTCTTATCTGGGAACTTTTTCTGCAATATACACGCAATATACACCAGATATAGAGGATAGACTCCACCGATAATAACTGAAATCCAGCCATTTTGCTTGGCTATTTGAGTTACTTCATTTGGAAGACTTATCAAACCTATGCCTACAGCAGTACCCGTTAAAATACAAAGCAGCTGATATGAAGTTATTTTATTTTCTAGGCTGTTCTGCATCAATGCTTCCTCCTGAATTTTTTCATAGAGCCTCCGTGCCTGATCTTGTTTTTATTTGGTATAGCTTCAGGCCTCTCATCCATATTCCACAACTGTGCCCTGATGAATATATCCTTCAAGTCGTTCCTTTTAAAAGACAGATACTGTACTCCAAAACTGTTCATTGAAAACAGATGTAACAAAATGAGATACCAGCCAGCAGCAATACCTACAATTCCAAATATATCAGCAAGTATTATCATCGGGAACCTCACTATACGTATAGAAAGTGACATGTCATAATTGGGAATGACGAATGTTCCAATTACAGCTGTTCCCACAACTACAAGAGTAGCAGGACTAACCAGACGCGCTCTTAATGCCGCATCGCCAATAATAAACCCTCCAACTAAACTAAGAGTTTGCCCTATTTTGCCCGGAAGCCTCAATCCTCCTTCTCTTAAAAATTCCACTACCATTTCCATGGACAATATTTCAATTAGAGGAGTCAATAACAGCCCCCTTCTTGTAGATACTAAAGGCAGGAGAAATTGTATCGGTATAAGCTCTGCATTAAATTTTATAAAAGACAGATAGGCAGCAGGAAGAGTTATAACTAAAATAACTGCGATCAACCTCAAAATCCTAATCAAGGAAGATAATACACTTCTTTCATAATAGTCCTCTATTGCCTGAAAGAATTCTGTGAACAATGCCGGTACTACAAGAGCATAAGGTGTCCCCTGGCACAGTATTACAGCTCTTCCTTCCATTAAATCATTTATGACTATATCAGGCCTCTCAGTTGCAAAACATTGAGGGAACAAACTGCAGGGATGATCTTCTATATACTGTTCTACAATACCCACCCCCGTTATCGAATCCACATCTATAACAGCCAGCCTATCACGTATGTTTTTCATGATCTTCTCATCTGCAATACTGTCTATATATATCAATTTTATATCTGTTTGAGTATATTTCCCCAAGGTAAAATTTTCGATAGTGAGATCCGGATGTTTTATTATCCTCCTAATCAAGCTTACATTTGTTTCCAGGTTTTCAACAAATCCTTCTCTCGATCCCCTGACTGCATACTCATTCAAAGGCTCTGATATCTGCCTGTATTTTCCGTCCCTTGTATCTATTATTATAAATTCACTTATATGTTCTATAATCAACACAGTATCTCCACGTTTCAAGGCAAATATGGCCTGAGCAATATCCTTTTCTATAAGCGTATTACTTGAAGTTATATATTTCTTGCATATTGTACTGCACAGATTCGACGACAGGTACAAATTGTCATCTGTATGCAGCATAAGGGGATTTAATATGTTTCGATTTATAGATTCTTTGTCTGCAAGAGAATTTACATAAATAAGTACTGCCTGTATTGGAAGCTTATATCCTATTTCAAAGGACCTTGTTATAACCGTTTCTGTATCTCCAAGGCCGCTGATGATCCTCTGTATATTGCCGTTTATACTGAAATTATCCATAAGTATCACCCCTAGTAGTTTTAGCTTGTTTAAAAATATTATGCAGACTACTTCAAAATAAAAATACGTCATTTCAATATCCATGAGAAGTAACAAAAATTCTGCTGGAAAATAATCTAATATTATACAGCTTATATTATAGACGGAGGTTATTTTTATGAATTGTATCGATGCTGGAGGTGAATACTGCCCATGTCATCTTGCAGAAACCCTGGATTGCGTGCTCTGCTCACAACTCTCGGGTGAAAAATTCTGTCAGTGCAAAAACTGGTGCGGCGTTTGCATATATGATAAATATATATCCAATGGCAGTAAGGCTCAAAATCTGCGAAGAACTTATACATGTACAATATTAAAAAAGAAAACTCCTGATAAAAATTTATGCATACTCACTTTAAAAGCTCCTGAAGATCTAACAAGAGAACTTGTTTACCCAGGAAGTTTCGTATTCCTAAAAAATACTGAAAATCCGGTTTATTATGATGTTCCGATATCAATAATGGAGGCTGATGTCATCAGAAACACCCTGAAGATCGCCATAAAACTGAATGGAATCAAGACTAAAAATTTATTTTCTTTAAATGAAAACGACAGGATATCAGTACGGGGTCCTTTTTTCAACGGAATAATGGGTCTTTCAAATATATATGAAGCTAAAAATGGCACCTCACTGATTATAGCCTGCGGCATAGGAATTGCGCCTTCAATTCCCATTATGAAAAAACTGCACTCAAACAACAACAAGATTATCTCCTTCATAGACACCCAATTCAAAAATAATTTCAGCGAAAAATACCTCAATGACTACAGTTCTAAAATTGTAAACTGCAGAATACTTGAAAATGGATACCTTACAGAAAACTTCAAATCCATTCTAAAAGACTGTCTATCCGGAGGAAATATAAATCTCATCCACTGCGGCGGTCCAGATATTCTAATATACAGAATTATTCAATTTGCCGATAAGTCAATTGCTCTTTCCTGCTGCAACAATTCCAAAATGAACTGCGGTGAGGGCATATGTTCCAGCTGTACCAAGCATTACAAAAATGATGTAGTGAAGAGGTTATGCAAGGTACAAATGGATCCCAGGGAATTATTTAAAGATAGAAAATTTATATAGGAGGTCATTTTTTATGAAGGTAATAGTGATTGGAGCTGGCTGGTCCGGATGTGCAGCAGCTTTAACAGCAGTGAAAGCAGGTGCCGAGGTGGTTATTTATGAAAAAACCGATATGGTTCTCGGACTTGGAAATGTAGGAGGAATAATGAGAAACAACGGCAGATACACAGCTGCCGAGGAAATAACAGCTCTAGGAGCAGGAGATCTCATAGGCATTACAGACAAGCTTACCAGGCATAAAAATCTGGATTTTCCAAATCATGCACATGCATGGCTTTACGATGTAAATAAGATAGAGCCCGAAGTCAGAAAATATATCTTAAGCAAAGGTATAAAGATAAATTTTGAATCACGGGTAGTGGATGTTAAAATGGATGGCAGTAAAATCAAAGGTATATATACCTCAACCGGGAATTATGAGGAAGCAGATGTATTTGTTGAAACTACCGGTTCTACAGGTCCCATGGGAAACTGTATAAGATACGGCAACGGATGTTCCATGTGTGTACTCAGGTGTCCATCCTTCGGTCCGAGAGTTAGCATAAGTAAGTGTGCCGGTATAGATGATCTTCACGGTGAGAGGACAGATGGAAATTACGGAGCTTTCAGCGGTTCCTGCAAATTAGCCAAAGAAACCCTGGATAAAGAACTTGTGAATGAACTCGAGAAAAAAGGGGTAGTTGTTTTAAAGGTTCCAAAGGAGGATGTAAATTTAGACAAACTAAAGGCAAAGGTATGCCAACAGTATGCCCTAAAAGAATTTGCAGAAAATATAATCCTACTTGATACGGGACATGTAAAGCTCATGACCTCATATTACCCGCTGAGTAAGCTCAGAAAAATACACGGACTCGAAAACGTAAAATTCATCGATCCCTATTCCGGCGGAAAGGGAAATTCCATAAGATATCTTTCTGTAGCTCCCGTATCCAATGATTTGAAAGTAGTGGGCCTTGAAAATCTTTTCTGCGGCGGCGAAAAAAGCGGATTATTTGTGGGACACACTGAAGCTATATGTACGGGATCACTAGCAGGCCATAATGCAGTGAGATCTGCACTTAAATTTCCAACTCTTGTTTTGCCCGCAGATACCGCTGTAGGCGACATAATAAGTTATGCCAACAGCAGAATAAAAACTCCTGAAGGCAGAAAAAACAGATATACTTTTGCCGGGGCAGAATATTTTAACAGGATGAAAGAAAAGGGATTATATTCCATAGATACCGGTAGAATCCGAAATAGAATCAAAAAACTCCAGCTTCTGGGCATCTTCAATAAAAGGCTGACATAAATCTCACAAATTTCCAGATTCCATTTAAAACAGGGAAGATGTCCGGGGATGTATAAACAAGCCCTGGACATCTTCCCTGTTGTCTTATTCGAAAGCTGTCATTGCTAATACTTACGGAAATAAACACTGCTGCACACCTAGATAAGTTGATCCCTATGTTCGCAGTAGTCTGCCAATAAAATAAAAACAAGATGTGCTAAATTTAAGAAAATTGAATTAAATTAATCATAAAAATAAATTCAATCAATAAAAAATTCATGCATATTGAAAAATTACAGAAAAAGGTATACAATAATCATGTTAAATAAATTATGAACGAACTCCAGCTGGATCCATCAATAACTTGATAAAGAGTATCAAAAACAAGGAGGAATATGCATGCAACTTAATAAAAAAATCGATGAGATGAAAGAAGAATTGATTAAGGCAACTCAAGAGGTAGTTAAAATCAAAAGCACCCAGGGTGAAGGAAAACCAGGCATTCCTTTTGGCGAAGGCGTAGGGAAAACTCTGGATAAGGCTCTCGAAATTGCAGCCGATCTTGGGTTCAAAACATATAAGGAAGAGGATGGATACTACGGATATGCAGAATATGGTGAAGGAGAAGATTATGTAGCAGTTCTCGGACATATGGATGTAGTGCCGGAAGGAGACAATTGGATTCATCCACCTTATGGGGCTGAAATTCATGAAGACAAGATTTACGGAAGGGGTACATTGGACGACAAAGGTCCAACAATTGCATCCCTTTTCGGACTAAAGGCCATAAAAGATCTTAAAATACCGCTTTCAAAAAAAGTAAGAGTTATTTTCGGAACAAATGAAGAAACTGGAAGTTCTGAAATGCACGTTTATAATAAAAAGGAAAAGGCTCCTATATCCGGATTTACTCCAGATGCCATGTATCCACTTATAAATGCTGAAAAGGGCATAAGAAGATTTCACGTTGTCAAAAAATTAAGTTCTTGTTGTAATTGTGAAATCAAAATCAAATCATTAAAAGGCGGAATAAGGCCCAACATGGTACCCGATAAATGTGAAACTGTGATAGCCACAAAAGACACAGAAAGTATTGTCAAAGCAGTAAAGGAATTTGCAGATAAAAAAGGCTACAACATGAAAACCGAAATAGTAAACAACGGCGTAGTTTTGCATACCTTTGGAGTAGGAGCTCATGGAAGTACACCTGAATTGGGTAAAAATGCCATAATGCAGACTTTTGACTTTTTAGGAACTATTGTAAAAAAATCTTCTCCTCTCGCAGACTATATAAACTTCTTCAACAAGTACATCGGATTTGATACAGAGGGTATTTCACTTGAAATAGCCTGCAAAGACAAACCCTCGGGAAAATTATCCTGGAATGTAGGAGTTGCCGAAATCGATGAAGAAGCAGCTGACCTGTGGATAGACATGAGATATCCCGTTACTGTGGAAGGTGAAAAAATCATGGACACCCTTTCCAAAAAATTTGCAGAGTGTGGTGCAAAAATAGAAAGAGTGGCAGCTGATGAACCTCTTTATTTTTCAGAAGACAGTAAATTGGTCAAAACCCTGCTTAAAGTTTATACTGAACAGACGGGTAAGGAAGGAAAAGCTTATGGAATAGGCGGAGGAACTTACGCCAAAGAACTTCCAAATATAATTGGATTTGGACCAATATTCCCCGGGAAACCGGATCTTGACCATCAGGCCAATGAATACATCGAAATAGGAGATCTAATAACGAACGCCAAAATATATGCTCATGCAATATACGAACTTGCAAAATAATTCACAGTCATAATTGTTTCTAAAAGAAAAAAACTCAATATTTCCAGCGTCTAAATGACGCTGGTTTTTTAACAATCATGTGGGTTTTCAGATACTATATTTATAGCCAATGCTATTTCCTTTATCACATTAGTGTTAAATTCTCTGGAAAGCTCGTTAATTTTAGTATATAAAAGCCCCTTTTCCGTAGATATATATCTAGGCTTAAGGTTGTTCAAAACTATAGCCTTTATATCATCAATACACTTGGGGCATTTACATATATTGTCATAGTTTTTTAAAACCTCAGGCAAAAGTTTATCCACCACATCCTCCATATAATTTTTTACCAGCTGGCTCACCTTCTTAAATTGTTCTACATTTTTATTATACCATTATACCATTCAAAAAAGATAAGCTTTGCAAACAAATCGTTATCATAAAAAAAAAGGTAAGTCTTAATCAGCTATTGACTTACCTTTTTCTTACATCATTTAATTTCCATAATCACGCAAATACATCGATTGTGCTATCTGAATTCTTGTCTGACAGATTATTGGAATTATCATTGCCGCTAACTTTTACATTCTCTATTTTCTGTGATTGCCCCTGTCGAAGCTGTGATTCCAATTGATACAGTTTGTTCTCCAATTCTTGAATTTTGACTTTCTTTGTTTTTTCATCATCCTTGCTTAAATTTTCCTGATTTATCTGCTGCTGAATACTTTCTATTTCACTTTCAAGCTTACTCGAATCATTACTATTAAATGATATTTGCGAACTTGATATGGATGAAATCGAAGAAATACCCATTAGTAAAACCTCCTTTCAAAATAATCATAGTAATTTTAGAACAACTTCCTTAATATTTTCTTAAAAATATTTCTCAAGTTCCTCTATTTCATCCATATCAAATATATTCTGAGTAAAAAATAAATTGATATTTGTTCATTACCCTCAGGAGTCTAAGCGCTTAATTTTACGCACCCCTTAGCCGGAGTTTTAAACTTTGGTATTCCAAATATTATGGCCAGCACTGATGCAACCCCCAAAAGATACGGATACCAGAGATATTTCATTATTAAAAATGGTGAAATTGCCGCAAGGCTGGAAGCAACCAAAAGCTGGGCACCATAAGGTATACATCCCTGTACAAAGCAGGCAAAGGTATCTAAAAGACTGGCAGATTTTCTTCTATCTACACCATATTTTTCAGATAAATCTTTAGCTAGTGAACCGACTATAATTATAGAAACAGTATTATTGGCAGTACATAGATCTACTAAACTAACCAGCACACCAATGCCAAATTCGGCACCTTTCTTGGAGTGAATTCTTTTTTGTATTGTATTCAGCAAAAAATCTATACCGCCGTTGAATTTTATCAATTCACCTATACCACCAATTAATATGGATATTATAGATATGTCTTCCATACCCGCAATACCTTTTGCACAAAGCTGAAATACCGTAAATATATCAAAAGAACCATAAATAAGACCTATTACAGCTGCTAATACGATACCTCCAACCAGCACCAATACTACGTTAAAGCCTGTTAAAGCCACTACCAGTACAGCTATGTAAGGCAGTATTTTAATAAACTGATAGTTATAAGCTCCTGTGTGATTGACCTGCATGCCAAAAGTTAAAAAGGAATATATGAGCAGAGTTATAACAGCTGCAGGAAATACTATTTTTATATTGGCCTTGAATTTGTCTACCATTTCACAATCCTGGGTTTTTGTAGCAGCTACAGTAGAATTTGATATCATAGACAGTCCATCGCCGAACATAGCTCCGCTGACAACAGCAGCAACTAAAAATGCAATGGGTAAACCCGTTTTCTGTGCAATCCCAATTGCAATAGGTGTTAGCGTCACTATAGTTCCAACAGAAGTTCCAAGTGACATGGATAAAAAAGAGCCAATTATAAATATACCAGCTACCATAAAGCCAGGTGGGAAAACAGCTAGTCCAAGATTTACAGTAGAATCCACAGCTCCCATAGCTTTGCTCACTTCCGCAAAAGCACCTGCCAGGATAAAAATCAAGCACATGAGTATTATGCTGGAATCTCCGGCACCTTTACAAAATCTTTCAACTTTTAATTCTATAGGTATTTTTCTGTTTTGAAGTATAGCTATAGTTGATGCAATTATTAAAGCTACAACTACTGGCATTTTATAAAAATCCTTCATCACAATTGAAACACCAAGAAATAGCACCATGAATACGGCCAAGGGTAGCAGTGCTATAGCATTACCTTTCTTTTCGTTCATTGTCCTGAATACCTCCTTCAATGTTTTTATGCAAATTTGAACATGTTTAATAATAGCACTTATTATGCCAAGGGACTTAAAAATTGCAATAGCTAGAATTTTAGCAAAATAATTTAACTATTAAAAAATTCGTAAACGTTTCAAACCACTTTGCCAATTAAACTGCAAAGAAATATTTACAACTGTAAAAATTTCTTTACAGTTATAATTTAATACTATTTAAAGGAAGTAACTACCTATATTGTCAATTTGCAGTCACTAATAGTTGACATTTAGACTATTAAATTATGTTATAGCATTTCATTTTTACTTGAAACAATTACTGTTTTAAATATAAAATTATATAGTAGGCATTTAATCAATTCACTATTATATTAAAAAGGAAAGTGGCGTTTATGAAAACTTACTTAAGACTTGAAATAATCTCACATGATCGAATAGGAATGGTTTTAGATATTTTAAAAAAGCTTTATGAAAATAACATCAGTATTCATTCTCTCGAGGTTTTTCCAAACAAAGTATACGTAAAGTCTGAAACCTTACAAGAAGAAAAAAAATCAAATACAATTGAAAATCTGCTCAATATAGATGGAGTTTTAAGAGTTCATGAAATCGAATTACTTTCTTATGAAAAAAACGAAAGGCGGCTTCGCGCCATTATAGATGCCGTACAAGATGGTATACTAGCTATAAACCACAGAGGAGAAATAGAACTCTTCAATAATTATTGTGAAAAAATATTTCACAGAAAAAAAGAAAATATAGTTGGGAAAAATATAAAAGAACTTTTAGGCTTCGATGGACCTATCATTAACCTTCTAAAAAGCGGTAAAAATTATGACAATATCGAAGTGCTTACAAAAGATGCCAAAGATGGTTTCCACTATATCACCTCAGGACGTTCTGTGAAAGATGATAGAGGGAAAACCATAGCTGCCGTTGCCTCACTTAAAGACATCAATGAGGCCTTAGAAATGTCAAATGTCATTACTTCAAAAGAAGAGTTTGCATTTAAAGATATTATAGGCAGCAGTCCCTCCATTATAAAAACTAAAAAGATATGTACATCTGTGGCAAAAAGCAATTCAACTATACTCCTTCGCGGTGAAAGCGGTACAGGCAAGGAATTATTTGCAAGGGCTATACATAAATTAAGCTCAAGAGCAGATAAGAATTTCACAGCTATAAATTGTGCCACCCTCCCGGATAATCTTATAGAAAGTGAACTTTTTGGGTATGTAAAAGGAAGTTTTACCGGTGCAGCAGAAAATGGCAAAGACGGTTTATTTAAGGCAGCAAATAATGGTACTTTATTCTTGGATGAAATAGGAGAACTGTCCCTTCCTCTTCAGGCAAAACTTCTAAGAGTTTTACAGGAAGGTACTATAAGAAAGATAGGCAGTACTGTAGAAGAAAAAATAGATGTAAGAATAATTGCGGCAACCAATAGAAATTTAGAAGATATGATCAAAAAAAATACTTTTAGAGAAGATTTATATTATAGGCTAAATGTAATACCTATATATATACACGGATATATATATTCCAGGCTTGGAAATCCAACTTGTTCAGAAGCTGAAGATAAATTAGCTTTACTAGAAGGCGGTGAAGCTGCCGTATCCACTTCATCTGGCATGGGAGCAATTTCTGCCGCACTTTGGACTGCACTTAAGGCTGGCGATCATGTAGTTGCATCAGACACTTTATATGGATGTACTTTTTCTCTTCTAAATCACGGCCTTACAAGATTCGGTGTTGATGTGACATTTGTTGACGCAACAAATATTGAAGATTTAAAAAAAGCTTTAAAACCAAACACTAAAGTTGTCTATCTCGAAACCCCAGCAAATCCAACATTAAAAATCAACGATATCAAAAAAATATCTGCTGCAGCCCACAAAAACAACAGGGACTGTCTTGTATTTGTAGACAATACTTTCTGTACTCCATATATCCAAAGGCCTCTGGAATTAGGTGCTGATGTAGTTGTTCATTCTGCAACCAAATACTTAAATGGCCATGGAGATGTTATCGCCGGATTTGCAGTTGGTAAAAAAGAATTCATAGATCAGGTTAAACTTTTCGGATTAAAAGATATGACAGGTGCAGTACTCAGTCCTTTTGACGCATACCTCATTATAAGAGGGATGAAAACTTTACCTATAAGAATGGAAAAACATTGTGAAAATGCCATGGAAGTTGCCAAGTTTTTGGAATCACATCCCGCTGTTTCTAAAGTATACTACCCTGGTCTTGAAAGCTTCGAATATCATGATCTAGCCAAATCTCAAATGAAACTTCCTGGTGCCATGATTTCCTTTGAATTAAAAGGCGGTGTAGCAGAAGGTGCACTAGTTATGAACAGCTTAAAACTAGCTACGCTTGCAGTAAGTCTGGGAGATGCTGAAACTCTTATCGAACATCCTGCTTCCATGACTCACTCCCCCTATTCAGCAGAAGAAAGACATGCTGCTGGAATAAGTGACGGCCTCGTAAGGTTATCTGTCGGCCTGGAAAATGCAGAAGATATAATAGATGACTTAAAACAAGCTCTTGATCTAATAGCAAAATAACCTTTAACTTTTTACACTAACAAATTATAAAAGCAGGATAATATATTTATCTATTATCCTGCTTCTAAATCTCTCACTAATTCAATTTTTAAAATATCTCTCCAGTTCTTCCGCCCTTTTCATATCAAATATATCCACAGCAATTTTATCAAGGGTTTCATCTGATAAATCATCTATCTTATGAACATAGTTCTCTGGAAGTTTGTTAAATTTTTTAGAAAGCATCTTGATAATTAATTCTGACTTACCTTCTTTTCTGCCTTCTTTCCTGTCTTCTTCCAGACCCTTCATCTTTCCTTCCTTTATAATGTTGTCTATAGTTTTACCTAAATTTGATACCATGGAATCCACCTCCCTCCGACTGGATTTTTCCAATATTTCCTCTGCCTTTATTCTGGATTCTCCATCCAACCTGAGTTTCATTATGCTTTTTAGCCAGGCTTTCAATATGCTTAGAACCTACACTTACGCTTTGATGCCTTTGCCTTTGCGGTATTCATTATCCATATTGACCTCTTCAAAGGTGCTCATGTTATTGATGACAGCCATGGCATTGCCCACAATTCCCATGGCGATCGGGCAGCCAGTACCCTCTCCAAGACGCATGCCGAGATTCAGCATCGGTTTTAATTCCATTGCATCTGCCGCAAGCCTGTACGCAGGTTCTTCAGAAATATGGGAGGGAATCATAAATTCCTTCGTAAGAGGATTGAATTTATATGCCAGCAATGCTGCGGCAATTGAAATCACACCATCGATAATCACCGGTTTTCGGTAATAAGCCGCGCCTATGTACAATCCTGTCATTGCCGCAATGTCAAGTCCGCCCACCTTGGAAAGTATGTCAACAACGTCGTCTGCATAAGGTTCATGCATAGCAAGTGCCGCAGTGATCACCCGCTTTTTATTTTCAAAAGCTTCGTCGCTCAGGCCGCCGCCTCTTCCAACCGCTTTTTCGGCATTGTTTATTCCAAGTGCCGCCATGATGCAGGCTGCCGCGGTGGAGGTGTTGCCCATGCCGACTTCGCCAGTTCCGATGATATCGTAGCCTTCACTGGATGCAGCTTTCGCAAATTCAAAACCCACTTCTATTGCTTTTAAAGCTATTTCACGGCTCATGGCCCTCTCCTTGTAAAAATCGTTAGTTCCGTTTGGCATAAGCCTTCTGTTATAAATATGGGGATCTTCAATTTCACCGATAATGCCCATATCAACAAGCCGAAGATCCACATGGTTGTACTCACAAAGAACATTTATCCCGCATTTTTTCCCTGAAGCATAGCCGCGCATTAAAAAGTTTGTAAAATATTGTGGAGCTGCGGTCACACCTTCCGCATAGATGCCATTATCCGCCCCGAACACGAAATGCACTTTTTTTTCTACACTGCTTTTTGCTTTGCCCGTAATGCCCGCCATCTGAATACTGATACTTTCAAGCACACCTAAACTACCAGCCGGTTTTACGAGACTGTCCTGCAGATTGCGTGCACACTCAGCCGCCTCTGTATTTAACCCTGTAATTTTTTCTGAAATTTCTTTAAGTACCATTTTACTGTCCCCCAATGTTTTTAAAATTTATGATGAACCGGTTTTCCCCAAAGCCTGGGCGACCGGTTATCTCTTTATTTTATTATAGCAGATTCTTATTAGCCTCAGCATCAATTTTTAATTTGTAATTTTGTCAATCACAGTTTACCATTTATCATCACTTATACATATATAAAAATAACGGAGCTGGATCTGATTTACACAAATCCAGCTCCGTGAACCAAAAATCTCATGTTAAAAGTGCTGAAGTTCTTTTTCTGTCCAAATTAGAGCTTTGGCAGTAAAGAGCTTCTGCTGCATTCTCAAGAATATCCTTGGAGTTGTTTATAATTTTGCTTTCAGTGTATCCATCAATTTCTTTCAAATCCGCCAGACCTTTAGCTGCCATTTCCACTATCATATCCTGATACATAGCATCATTTACCACAGACACCATCTGGCTTTTTATTTCATCGGAAGTATCATCCAGAGGTTTTATGAGCCTCTTTTCTATTTGAGCTGTATTTTCAAGTATTGATACAATACTCAAATCTCCCTCTATATGTATACCATGTATGTCCTCACTTTTATGACCGTCATCTCCATAAAAATTCAGACTTATATCCAGATTTCCCCTTACTACAATATTTGAGCCATGACTGGTCTCTATACTGACCTGTCTGCCTGCAAACAAGCTTTTATCACCAAATATATCATTCATTATATTGTCCATGCTATTTATAATCTCTCTCGCGTTTTTTTCTATTTTTTCCTTTTCATCTTCTGTACAGTTGACGTCATTATATTTTTCCGACAGTTTCTTCAAATCTTTGGACATATCCTTCAGCTCATCCACAGCTTTCCTTTTCTGCTGAAGAAGTGACATACCCTCCTGTATATGACTTTCGGCCAGCTGCCCCTTTCTAAGCTGCATCTTCAACTGATCCACTTTGAAATCATCAGCATCGAAAGGTTTTTGCTCCTTCATTCTTTCATTCAAATCACCCAGTGCATTTTTATTCTTTATGCGGATATTCATCATTTTATTTCTATTAATAACCCTTGAAATAATATTAATCATTTTAAGCTTTCCCCTTTTAACAATTTACCCTATTATCGTTCTCTGATTTTAATACATTAACCATTTCAGGAATCAGATTTCATTGTTAGTATTTTTAATAATAAAATTTCGGAATCAACCCTCTTTAAATTTAATTTCCAAAAATACCTTTTCCGCTGCCACTCATAAGTGGCAGAAATGTCATGGACAACATATCTTCTGGTGGATTTTCGGTGTCCACCGAAAATGTTCATCTACTATTAACTCTTAACTGAATTTCTAAAAATATCTCTCCAAGTCCTCTATCTTTTCTATATCAAATATATCCACACCAATGGCTTTAATTTTATCATTAGAAAAATTTTCTATTTTATCTTCATAATTCTCTGGCAATCCATTGAACTTTTTTCTCAACTGCTCAATAAGCAACTCTGCTTTTTCTTTCCTTCCCTCTTCTCTACCTTCTTCTTTTCCTTTCTGTTCAAGCTTTTTGTCAAGTTCGAATTTTTTCATCATATCCAGCAAAAATTCCATATTACTTTCACTTATTTTCGGCATTCCCATATCTTTATACACCTCATTCAGAGTGGTCTTATTTTTGCTATTTGTTCTTTTTCAAAGGAACCTTTCTCAAAAAAGTTATCTGCTGATGATATCTTTATGTCCTCAAACTTTAAAGAGGGTTTTGCAAGGCTTGAATATCTTAAAAGTTCAAGAGGTATTGGTACGGTTACCAGTGAACCCGGATGCGGCAAAACTACCCTCTTAAGAAAGTTTACTGCATCCTTAAACCAGCCTCTTTATAAATTTATATATTTTCCCCTTTCAACTGTCTCTGTTAGTGATTTCTACAGGGCATAGCCTATGGTCTTGGTAAAGAGCCCCGATTTCGCAAGGCTGATCTCTTTGCCCAACTGCAGCAGGCAATTCTCAATTTTTACTGCAATCAAAAAATCACTCCTGTTTTCATTCTTGATGAAATGCATATGGTTTCAAGTCATTTCCTAAATGATATCTGCCTTCTCTTCAATTTCAGAATGGATTCACAAAATCCTTTTATTATTTGCAAAACTTCAGCCTAAATATTGTGAAATTTATTTTTCATTATGTTCAAATAACCTGATAATCCTGCAAATTATTCCGGACTTTTATCTGCTTTATTCTGAATTTTCCCTGCTGATTTATTGTAAAAAATAACAAGAATGTATCAAATGTGTAACTTCTTCTCTGACTTCTTCTATTGAGCCACTTAAAAAGCAACCATTTGACAACATTCTGAAAACTCTTCACACCTCTTGTATAATAAGCCGATTTAATGGGGAAACCCTACTTTAATACTTTCAGACTTTAATTATTTTTACCTTTACATCGCTTCTGCTATCATCGATTCTGCATGTCTTTTATACCAAATGGATATTTGAATTGCTTCCTTAGTATAAATATAGTATCCACTATTATCCAAAGTTACTAATTTTTTTATTATATCTCCTCCATGATCATCTTCTATCCTATTCAACCAATCTTCAATCCATGAATACAAATATGAAAATTCATTTTTTCCATTATCTTTTTCTTTTATAAAATTTAATGTATTTAACAGTCCATTGTTTTTTATCAGCAAAGGTAATTTTCTACAGCAACTCCTCATTCTTTTCTTGTTATTATCATTTATATTACAATCTTTTAAGAATCTTTTTAAATTTATATAGGAAGTTATTGCCCTTTTCCTGTTTAAATCTATTATTCTACTTTTATTATCCATCAAAATTCATCCCCAAACTAATTATCTCAGCTAATCCTTTTCCCAATGTAGCATTTCCACCAATTTGTAGAATTTTCAATTGTCCATTAGAAAGCTTTTGCATAAACTTATTAAAAACTTGGTCTTTATTTTCTTTATCGAAAATATCATTGAATTTACTAATTATTCCATAAAATATAGTTTCAGAAGGGATATATTCTTGAGTAAACAGACTTTTATTTTTTGAAGCTTTTACATCATTATTTATTTCATTTCTCATAACAATTTCTGTATAATAAGTAACAAAATCAATAAAATTTTTATTAGATACAACTACAATTCTATTCAAAACAGTATTGAAATCCTGCATACCACAAAACATGTCTTCAAATTTTATTTTTCTTGTTTTAAATAAATAATCATTCAAATAAATATATTTAGGAATATTTTTATCAATATCAAATGGTATCAGCACCATATCATCTTTAACATATTTACATTCATCTATTAGCTCTCCCGATTTTTCTTCATTTATATCATAATCTGTATTATATAAAATACTCTCTTCAAAAAATCTTTCTAATATATAAGGACAGGATATTAGTAAATATATGTTCACAGATGATTTCACTGGAAAAAATAATAATTTTAAATCAGTAAATGCCAATTTCCCACTTTTTCCCTCTTTTCCAAACAACAATGGAATATCCTTTTCATTAAATAATTTTCTACAAGCTTCTCTCAAATCTCCTTTAAAAGTGGAGCTTTCAACTTTAGGTATATTTGTAGAAGACTCTCTTTGTACGGGCATATCCACCATTCCCAAACCTTCACTTGCTCCAACATGCATTGGTGCTATTGTTTTTAAAAAAAACATTTTTGACTTATTCATTTAAATCCCTCACTTTTATAGAGCCTCTTCATATAATTCTTTTAATTTCTCACCTATCTCATCTATACCCCAAACTTCCAGGTTAGCCCTTGCAGCTGCCCTCAATGCATATATAACTGTTGAATTATATTTTCCAATTTTTTCTCTATCGGCTTTATCTAAACTACTTTTATTTTTGAAAATTTTATTTATAAGTTTTCTATCATATTGCAGAATCGGCGTTATCAAAACAGGTTTCCCATATACACCACCTGCTGCATAAGCTGTATACTGTCTTGCTTTTGCAACATCACTTGACATTACTCCTGATTTGCACTCAAACAATACAACCTGTCCACTTTTTGATAATAATACTATATCAAATTCACATAATTGAGTAGTATCCTTTTCCTTAAACTTTTTATCTATTCTATTTAAATTAATACTATGATAAACTCCTATAAAATAATTTTTCATTTCAGGAATTTGTATTATAGTATTCACTATAGATGATATTGACATATACTCCAATATATATCCGAATTTATTTTGATTATCATTTCTCATATTTAATAATATATTCTTATCCTCATTATCAAATTCATTTTTAAAATCTTTTTTCTTAAGCTCGTTCCAAAACTTTTCAACTTTTTCCTCATTACATATCATGTTGCCATTTTTATCTTTATGTTTATTTAATTCTAAAAGCCTTTCTCTAAAAAATTCTCCAAGCTCCATATCATTTTCATTCCTATAATGTTTATAAATTTTCTCACATAATTTTAATTGTTTGCACTCTTTAGTATCAATATTTTTATTACAATCATCAAGAAAATTAATTAGTTCATTTTTTCTGTTTGTTATTTTAAATCCAGCCAATTGAAATACATCTCTTATATGTAAATTATCTATACTGTATTTTTCATCCAATATTTCATATTGAAATCCTGAATTGTTCAGTTTTCCATAAACTATCTTATTTGAATTTCCTTCCAAATACAATAAATAATCATTTTTCCTCTGATTTTTCTTTATAAATTCCTGTATGGCAAATACTGTACTTCTCTGGCCTCCCGTGATATTCCAAAGTATTTTATTTTCCGAAGATACCCCGTTCATATAATTACATATATTATCCAAAAATTTCAAGCCATCATCTTTATTTTTACTGATTATTTTTTTACAAAGCTCATCTTTTATGTATTTAACCTCTTTTCTCTCAATTTCAATAACATTTCTTTCATCTTCATCAGAATAGATTATATTAGATTCTCTTTTTTTAAGAACATCAAATAAATTTTTATCCCACTCTTTATTGTCAAACCGTTTAAAGACGCTATCCTTTTCTGATTCACTTTTCACAGTAATATTGAGTATTTTAATAGGTTTATTATAATTTTGTGATCTTACAACCTTAATTGGAATATAATTTACAATCTGATTTAAAGTTGAACATATGGCATATATATCTATATCTTCCCAAATATCTCTTAATTTCATAATTTATTTCCCCTTTCAAAAGGCATTATAATTACATTCCCAAATCCCTTAAATTTTTCTTTAGCATCTAGTATAAATTTATTATATATTTCACCAATCTTTTTACCTTTAAAACAATCATTTTCCAGTATTAAAACACTCCCTGCTGGAATAGCTTTATTTATAGTTTTCTGCTCCCCTAAAGCCATATCAAACCCACCAATATAATTTGGTCTTCCCGTAATTTTAATCAGTATTTTATCTTTTTTCTCCTTATTATCTTGTCCATCAATTATCATTGGACTTGTCAGAATAACTTTTATTTTATTGTTAAAAATAGTTATTCTATTAAAATATTTTTCTAAATCATCTAAGATATTTATAGATTTATCTGTAAATACAAGAGATGCTATTTTTGATTCGCCTCCAAGTTTTAAAATATCATTTTCAAAAGGAATATTTTCAGGATCAATTCTACATTTCACTATATATGAAAATCTCTTATCAGCAAACTCTACCATATTAACTCTGTACATAAAGTTATTTTTAGCACTCCCAATTCCTCTATCCATTTCAATTCCAGTTTTAATATATGTAGTAAAAAAATAATCTCTTGAATATAATTGAATTTTATTTATAAATCCCTTGTAGTAACTATTAATTAAATCATCCAACCCTATAAATTTTCCGTCAGCTCTTTCATATTTGCTTATATCACTTATAGGACTATAAAAATGATTATCTTTATAAATTCCCAAAGCCGTGCCAAATTTATTTTCAAAAAGATCTAAAGGAGCTTTTATAAACATCCGTTTTTTACCTTCATCATATAAATATATTCCATCTATTTTAAATACTTTTTCTAATTCCTTTGGAATATTACCTGACTTATTTTTTATATACTCTAAAATATATTTGAATTTTTTCTGTCTTAAAAGCATTGAAAATATAGCACCATAAAATACAGAAGGATACGGTATATCTAAGCTTTCTATATAATTGCCAAATCTTTTTTTAAAAATTGATCCACTTCTAAAGAACATAGTATCACTAGGCTTTATTTTAAAATAACATATTTTTTGCTTCAATTTTCCACCTTCTTTTCACACAGTACATAACCTGTTTCTCTAGAATATTTGTCTATTATGTGAAGTAAATTAAAATACCCGTTAATATCCATATAATAATCAGTAGAATTTACGTAAACAAATTCAGAAAACAGTAATTTCATTTTTGAAACATATTTTTCACAATTATTCTTGTCAGGAATCTTTCTACTTCCAACTATTTGGATTATATTATCCATAATATTTTTTAAAACCACATATTCTTCAAAATCCATATTTTCTCCAAGAAGCGATATCTGTCTTTCCACATCATATATCAGGCTGTGTGATATATGATTTTCAAAGCCATAAACCAATTTATCAATTGCTTTTATATTTTCCTTTTTATCTTTTAAATAAGTTATTCTAACATTACAGCTGGAATCTATAAGTGATAGCGCCAATGCACATTTACCATGATTTTTAAATTTTTCTTTGGTTTTTTCCAAACTTATCCTAGACAAGTTGATGACTTTTTTAAGTGGAATGGAAGTGTGGGAAATAACAATTGACTTGGATAAACTTAATTTTCTTTTATCCGCTAGTTCTTTAAATTCTTCATCAATTGATTCAATAAATTTAAAAAGCATGGAAAGAGGAGAAAAAAGCAATAAGTCATCTCCACCGGAATAAATATAAAGTTCATTTTTAAAATTAGTATTTCTTATTTTATCTTTTATTCTTTTACCAAATTCCAGTATTTCACCAGACATTTCTTTCTGGAAATTCAGCAAATCTTTTTTTTCATCCAAGTATTTCCCTGAAAAATGCTTTCCAAGATCATCGATATCAGCTTTAATCAAAGCATAATAACTGCTATTATTATCTGCTATACTGACGACAGAACTGTATCTTTGTTTTTCATTTGATGTTTTATTTATTCTCTTCTGAAAACAGCTCTCACATAGTATATCATCATAACATTTTTTATAACATTCACCTTTAAATTCATAATCTGCTTTATTTTTTACAAAAGGATTATTCTCTGAGATATACTTTCCCCTTCTAATCTCACAAACAGTACAATTATCTCTTTTTTTATCCTTATCAATATTATAATTTATTAACGATCTATCTTTGAATTTATCATTTTTATAGCTGTCCAATTTTCTGTATAAATTTTTATAGGCCTTTTTATAATCATTATCGGTATAATCTACAATTATAATATAAACATTTAAGTCAATAAACTTAAGTATTTCATTACTAGAATTTAAATCATTAATGTAATTCTTCAAGTTGTTTCTTACTTTTTTTTCAAGAGTATCATTATTTTCTTCACTTGAAATAATATTCAACAAAAAATAATTTGGTATATCATAGCTTTCATCTTCCAATCTAGAAGGCAGTAACAACTCAAGCTTTTCTATACAACTGATATGATCCTTTATAATTCTGTATATTTTCCTCAAATATTCAATTATGATACTGCTCCCATTATAAAAATCAACAGTTTTTCTTGCATTAGCTATAAAATTCTGAACACCTGACACTGTTACAAGCATTAATTTATTCTGCAAAGTTCTCCTCTCCCTATTTACATTTTATACGTCCATATCCTACAGAGGTCTTGGCTCCCAAAGGCATTTCCTTTAAAAAGCTTTTAAATTCATCTATTATATTTACATTATCCTTTCCATTTAAATTAAAACATTTATACTTGCATAAAATTATAATTTCAAATTCAGATCCTTTTTTTATTACTGGAAATTCTATAGGATTAGGTTCTAAATCATTTCGCGGCAATTTAGAATTAGAATAATATTCTCCGTAATGAGGTGTCATAACATCCACATCTATTTCAAAATTTTTAGGATAGCTATCCAGAAATATTATTTCACCTTTCTTGTCATTATTGCCAAACATTTTTATTATCTGTTCTGTATTTTCAACAGATTTTTTGTCATCATCATTAATTCTGTATTTATTATTTATATAATTTCTAAAAGCACCCTTTATGGAAGTTGCAGGTATAAAGGGAATACCATATATATGATCTAATTTAATAGATGTCTCCCTCACAGATATTTCACCATGTCCAATTACAAGTTTTGAACAATTCTCCACTTTTAGACATTCTGCCACCTCATATTTATATCTTTCTTTGTAATAATTCATAATTTTGTTGTTTTTAATGCTTATATATTCCATAAGGTTTCTATAATTATCAGAGTTACAATACTTGGGACATAAAATTTTTGCTTCATCCCCCTGCCATATTACATATTTGTTCATCAATAAATTGCAGTTAATATTTCTTATATTTAATGAAATATTTTCATGCTTTTTATTTTTACCATCATATAAATTATGAAACTTAAGATTATCTATATCAAAATACAATTTACTATAATCCATTATTTTAAATCTTCTCCTTTTTCGAGAACTGATATTAAATTTCTAAGTTGGATTGAAAAATCATATACATCTTTTTGCAGGAACATATAGCTGCTGCTGTCTAGTTCCATGACTTTATTTACTATTTCAATTTCCTTAACACTCTTTGAATTAAACCATGTATATGAAATATAATCACAAACAAACCTAAGCGTCAACATGTACTTCTTGTTCTTATTTTTAACATTTTTAAATTTTTTAATAAAATATTCAAGAGACGAAATAAGACCATTATTTCTAATCATCATAGGTAACTTTTTTATCCCAGGGATATCAAAATCATTTATTCTGTATTTTTCTTTAAAATTTTTGAATATAAATTTAGATTTTTCTCTATCATTCATAATTATTCTTCACATCCCAATTTATATAAACTAACAATACCTTTTCCAAGAGCTTCATTACCGCCAAAGTGAAGAATTTTTACATTTTTTAAATATTCTTCAAACACTTCACTTATTTTATCAATCTTACCACTATAATTTTTTCCGACTATATCTTTTACTTTTTCTTCTGATATCCTTATCTGCGTATCTAAAAATCCATACATTATGGATCCAACAGGAATATATTCTTCTGTAAATAAAGCTCCATCTTCTGAATCTACAACTCCATCAGATCCTATTCTAATTCTTGTATTAACCTCAGTACTCATATTTACAAAATAATCAAATACTTCATTGCTCACAACAACTATATCCTTTTTTAATTTATCGAAAATATAATTATCTTTTATATATTTTAAAAGTTTAAATATAGGTTGTTTAGAATTCTCGGGTAATTCTGTAACTTTATATCCAAACTCCTCCAGCCAGATAT
This sequence comes from Clostridium aromativorans, assembly GCF_020908015.1. Taxonomy (NCBI): domain Bacteria; kingdom Bacillati; phylum Bacillota; class Clostridia; order Eubacteriales; family Clostridiaceae; genus Clostridium; species Clostridium aromativorans. The sequence continues at coordinate 155,277 of NZ_JAJJPB010000002.1, read as the reverse complement.
ATCTTTCACTATTACGACTAATTATCAAGTTCGAATCATTTGAAATTATGTAAGCTGTATTTCCGGAAGGCATTACATCTTTAAGTTCTATTTTTGTAAATTTATTTTTACTATCAATATTCATAATCTCCAGATCTCTGTTAAACCTGTCAAGCACAAATGGACAAGTTATCCATCCAAAAATACCTTTAGCAGATTTCACCGGAAAAAATAAAATTTTGGCATCTGTAAATTTTAAACTTCCAGTATAAGCATCATTATTATCTTTATCAGGGCCAAAAAATATATTGGTATATTCCCTATTTTCCGTCTTATTTCCAAAATCACATCTAAAAATGCCCTTTATACCTGAAGATTCCATTTTGGGAAATCCAGTATGTTTTTCCCTTTGAACTGGCATGTCCACTAATCCCATTTCAGTACCCGATCCCATATGAAGAGGCGTTTCACATTTATATAACAATAATTCATTCATCCATAATTCCTCCAAAATTATTTCAATCTACAAATTTTTATTCTACCTTTCTTTAGCATTTCATCATATTTTTCAAATAAAAGATCTACAATATCATTCTCTCCTTCATAAGCCTTTTTATTTTTTTCAGTTGAATTAAAAACACCTGCTAATTTTATCAATAATATCTTACAATCAGCTCCATCCCTTAAAATCTTAATAATCAAAGGAGATGCTCCTCTTACAGGTTTAGAGCTTGAAGATTCAGATTTTAAATAATTATTTCTTATCTCTTTATATGTTCTCCCTATAAAATTCAAATTGTCCATAAAATTATTTTTGATTTTACTATTCTCCATATTGAGATTACACAGATAGATTTTACATCCTTCCGAAATAATATTAGGATAATTTCTACATTCCGAACTCTCTTTAACTTCAAGTATATTTTTGCAGTAATTTATTAATGGTTTTTCGTTTTTGAAACACTCTGTATATAAATATTTTTTAATATTATCCATACTGAGGCTGGACTTATTATCTATGTCTTCTACAACAAAATTCCCTCCTCCCCTTCTGCTTCTAGTACCTATCCCCCCAAAAATCTCAAGTAAATTAAATGCCTTTAAATACTCTTTCACATATTCCTTATTTTTATCTAGAAATTGTAATGTCACACTGAATTCTGTTCCTTCATCAAAATATTTTTTGTCTTTATTCAAATAGAGTATAGAATAAAAGAGATATTCATATCCCTTCATATGATTACAGGTTTGTTTTAAATTTCCATTTCCTAATATTGTATAAGTATCTCCTAGTTCAGCTATAATTTTTACTTTAGATTTCTTTAAAAATTCCTCTTTTCCTTCTATAATTTTACCTCCAAATATCTCCGATTCCTTATTTCTCATATCAATAACATTTTTAAATTCTTTATATGCAGCACGCCACCAAAACCTCATAAGCCCTTTTATAGAAGATGCTCTTATTTCAGGTTCACTACCATTACCATATACAAATGCAGGTGTGATAAACCTGCATTTTAATATAATTTTTTCCATATCAGTTCTCCTTATGTAGATTCAAAATTTATACATCATTGTTGTATTACATATAATTTCTACATTTTATTTATTTTTCCTTTCAATAAGACAATTATTTATAATAATTTCTCAAAAAATAGTATTTTAATTAATTTTCTGAGTATTTCGTTTCAATAAGACAACTAACACGGTCATTGAAACGAAATACTCAAAGAGAGGAAGCTTTATAAAAAAATGAAATTAAGTTAAATGAAAAATCAAAGAATACTGACGGAACTGTACACAATGAAATTTATTAAACAAATGTTTAAAGATAGAATAGAACCATTTATGTAAAATTATTGCCTGTACTATTTTACATAGGGATGGATAATAATAGCATTATTGCAAACAAAAATTACTACAGGAGCTTATAATCCTATAGTAATTTCCAAATAAATTTTATTTTACACAAATCTATGGACACTCTCTAAGAATCATTTGATAAATCAGATCTTTCTATGATCTTTCTTATAATCTCAACATCAATGTCATTTATATCTGCTATATATTCTACTGAAAGTCCCTTGCCATACTGTTTTAATATCAACTGTTCTATACCTTCTTGCTTACCTTTCTGTTCAAGCTTTTTATCAAGTTCAAACTTCTTCATCATGTCCATTAAAAACTCCATGTTGTTCTCACTTATTTTCGGCATTCCCATATCTTTATACACCTCCCATTAAATAGTGGAAAGTTGAAAATTAAGAGTTAACAGTATTGGTAGATTTTCAGCTATCACAGAAAATCTTCATTATCAACTCTCAATCTGATATTTTTCCTTCAGTTCCAGTATTCTTTCAATACTTAATCCCGTTCCTCTGGCTATCATTTCTTCATCTATTCCAAGTTTCAGAAAATTTATTGCATCTTCTTCTCTACCTTCTTCTTTACCTTTCTGTTCAAGCTTTTTGTCAAGTTCAAACTTCTTAATCATGTCCATCAAAAATTCCATATTGCTTTCACTTATTTTCGGCACTCCCATATCTTTATACACCTCCAATATTTCATCGGGATCCACTTTTGCAAGTACATCCATTATAACTGCATAAAGCGGATCCTTTATATTACTTATGTATTCTGTCAGCCAGTTTTTCATCAAATTCCTGTCCTGCTGCCGATTCTGAAGCAGTTTTAATTATCCGGCTTCTCCGTCATCCAATTGTTTTGACACTAAAATTTGAGTGTCTATGTCCGTATCTTTTATATAATATATGCCGCTGCCAGCTTTTTCTATATCAGCCTTTATCTCATTTTTCAAATAATCAAGCAATTTCCCGGGATATCTGCTGGAAGTCAGAGTTATGGTCATTTCATTTATATTAATCTTATCTGTTTCCCTTGAAAGTGCTTTATAGAGATAAGCATATGCCTTGATCTTGTAATAGTCATCTATTGATATATAGTCTGTGGGAGATTTGTATTCCAGTATATTGTATTTTTTAAATATCCTGCCCAAAGATTTGTCTATCCTAATTTCCCTGAGCTTTTTAATTACCAGCACATCTATCCTGAGGGGCTCATCCGTAAGCTGATATTCCGTTATAAATTCAAGATATTTTCTGTATTCCTTGAGTTCCAGCTGCACTGCCGCTGCAAAGGCCGGGTGCCATTTTACCTTTTCATCCGCCAAATCCATCAACCGTCCTGTTCTATTATTTTTATTATATCATACATTATGCTCACAAAAAGTTAATCTTATTCAAACATTTGTTCTTTTAATTCAAATCTTATTACTACTAATTTTATTTTTCTCTCAACTGCCTTTCAATTTCTTTTCCGATATCAGGCAATTTTGATAATTCTCCTGCAATAAGACATCCTTTCGAATTTTCAGTCGAGTAGACTTACACCTTACAACATAATCCCTCCACAGAATCCGTACGTGCGGCTTTCCCGCATACGGCTCCTCATAATAACATTCTATGGCGATGAAAAGACGGCACTTTATAAGGCACATCCACATAAAAATAAAGAAGGGATTGATGATAACGGAATATTAAAGCTGCTGCCGGAGGAAACAACAGTCATGCATGACCACAACAAGGTGAATTATAACAGGGAGTACAGCTTCAGCAATATTGAGTGCAATGTCCATCTGCTGAGGGATCTTCAGAAAACGACGGACAATCTGCAGCACCAGTGGTCTGAAGAACTGAAAAACCTTCTTGAAAAGACCAATGTGCAAGAAGGGGGAACGTACCTGGATTTGATTTACACAAATCTAGGTACGTTCCCTAAATCCGCATTGATATATCCTTTGATGGGTCAATACTTTCGATATTGATTTTATATGCATCTGACAGAGGGCTGTCAAAACCGCCCAATTGCTCATACCAGCCTTCTGAACGATACTGGGAACAGAAAATGGTGGATGACTTCTTCCGTCTCCGATGGAGAAGTTCAAAGATATCCTTCTGTTCATTTTCATTTGGTTTCAGCAGAAGCCACTCATCAATGATGAGGAGCACAGGGTTGGCATACTTAACCATAACTTTCTTATATGTGCCTTCGTTCCTTGACATCTCAAGATCAATGAGAAGATCAGGAAGCCTTACATATTTCGTGTTATAGTATTGTTTGCAGGCCTCCATACCAAAAGCACAGCTCATATAAGTTTTTCCACAGCCTGTTGCGCCGGTAATAAATTCCGGTGTTCAGTGATATATTCACAGGTTGCAATTCTTTTGATGAGATCTTTATTCAACTTACGGCCTGAAGTGTAATCAATGTCTTCAATATAAGCTTCAGGCTGGTCGAATTCAGCCTTATTAATCAACCTTTTCAGGCGTTTGTTCTTACGGCTGCTGAATTCTATATCGACCAGCATACCGAATCTATCCTCAAAAGGCACATCTTTAATCTTAGAGTCATTCAGCTGGCTGCAAAATGCATCTGACATAGCGGTCAGGCGCATTTCAATTAATTTGTCAATGGTGCTCTGATTAGTCATAGTGTGTTACCTCCTGTAATAATCGGCACCCCTTGTGATGCCATATTTATTCCGTGTAGTTTTCAGTTTGGGTTCTTCCGTCTGCCCTCTTTCTTCTGGAAAGGCTTTGCATTGAAAGCTTCTAGTTTCTCACGGATAGTTTTGTTCAATTCGGCCAGTGAAAAGAACTGTTCATTGCGTAATGCAGCAGTAATCCAGGTGGATATTCCATTGACAGAGGCTTCCGCATTTGGTTTATCTTTAGGACGGCGGACCCTTGCAGGTATAATGGCTGTACCATAGTGTTCAGACATCTCATGGTAAATGGTATTCAACTGCTGATTATGCCATCCGCCATTATATACCACAGCCGTCTTGCAGTTGTCTGGTACGAGAATTTTTGCCACGCCGCCAAAGTATTGGTACATGTGGACATGGGCACTGATCCATGCCTGCTGTTTCTCATTGATAAATGCTTCAACATAGGCATACTGACTGTAAGTCATAACACCGACAAAGATGTAGGCATTGATGATTTCACCGGTATCTGGATCAATGATATGCGCTGGATCTCCTGCCCAGTCAACTTCAACTTGTTCACCGGGTTTACGGTTGATATGCATAGCAGCGCGACGTTTCTGCTCGTCTTGCTGTATGTAATAACAGAATTTTGAATACATAAGTGGTTCTTCACCATTGAGGCGGCAATCCTCCATGTATTCTGTCCATAGGAGCTTTTTGCTGACCCCGTTGCGGAATAGTTCCTTATGGATGTAAGCTAGATTTGGCATTCTTTTGTTGCTGTTGTTTTTGCCTGCTTTAGGAAACATTAGATTTTCCAAAGCCTTGTCTGTAATATTTTGCTCCAATGGCCATACAAGATTTAATTCTTTTGCACGATGCTGGACTTTGACAACAGTTTTCTGTGCAACACCACAGCTTTGCATGATGTTACGCTGGGTGAATCCAAGACTGGTTAGCCTTAAGATTTCCCGATATTTGGTCATAATCATGACCTCCTTATAATGAATTTACATTTTTAGATGTATAACTTCATTATAAGATTTATAAACGCTGATTTCTGCATAACGGAATGATGATTTCTTAAAAACTGGAATGATGATTTCTATGTACCGGATAGATGATGGATTTAAAGCCGGAATACTCATACATGACACGGACGCTCCTTCTACCCCATTAAATAAAACTTTAGATAATCAAATTTATGGATTACCTAAAGTTTTATCATGTTTACCTATATTTCTTAGTAATATTCCATTATCTATATACTGCCACGTTACTCTAATACTCATAGTAATTGTCATTTCAAAAATACCATTAGTACCTTGTATCCTCTTTATACGTAAAGATGGATGAAATTCAGCATATGGATGTTCGATAAATTTAGAAAATTGTTTTTTAAAAGATCCTTTAACATCATCAGGCAGTTTTTTATATTCTCTCTTAAATTTATCAGTACGTTCAATTATCAAGATCGTCAAACAACTCCTGTGCAGAATTAAATTTTTTAGTTTTTCCATTTTTTATATCTTTATCTGCCTGCTTTTCATCATGCTGCCACTCTTTACTCCAAAACCATGCTTGATCCTTCGGAACTACAACTACAGGTTTCAGAATAATTTTGTTATCTTCAATATCAATATCTATAGAATCCCCAGTCTTTAAATTCAATTTCTTTATTACTTCCTTTGGAATTGTAATCTGAGACTTTTCTCTTAATTGAGTAATCATATGATCACCTTCTTAAATTATTATTTTCTTACTTTCTAACTTTATTATATACGGATTTTTATTTATTGTACATAGTAATTTTAAATAAAGTTATATAAATTTTCATAAGTTGCAAGACGCCATGATATCTCAAGAGATACTGTCTATGGATGGGTGAAGGCCAGCAAGAAGAGAGGATCGGTAAGTCCACTTCCAAGAAACAAGGACAGCAGGTTGAAAGAGATTGAAAACAGGCTGAAATCCATAAGTACTGAAAATGATAGATTAAAAAAGATTGTTGCGGATAAAGAACTTGAACTTTCGATTCTAAGGGAACTCAGGAGTAAATCAAACCCCAGGTAACCGACAGGGTCTCTATAGCAAAAAAGTGGATAGATGCTGGATATAAAGCAGCCAGAGTCCTTTACTTTGCCGGTCTGTCACAGTCCTCTTCATCAGCTATCTTTAAAGATTCCAAATATAATCTTTTTGAAATTCTATAATCTTCTTGAATAAGGATATCCAAATATGACTTAATTTGATTTATTTTGCCCAATTTCTTTGCCAGCTGTAAAATACCTATGATTCAAATTGGCTTAAGCAGCATATCTTTGGCTCTATTCCTCGCAGATCTATCATCAATAATAACTCTACTTATATTTAATTCTCTAGCTGCTTGTATTACTTCCAACTCACCTCGATGCAATCTTCCCATCATTGCCTCAACCAACTCATTATTTTTTACTTTATAAATTATCATTTTATTATCTCTCACTGCATTAATGAGTTCTTGCTCGCCATAATGTCTTAACTCATTATTTTGTACAACTTCCCTATACACCTCTTCAGTTACATACACTTTATCAAAAAGTTGCCATAGTAAATTTAATTTTTTAATAATGCATAAACCTATGATAGGACTAGAATTGCAGATAACTTTAATCATCTTTGTACTCCTTCATCAAGTCTTTTAATGCTAATTCATCCTCCTTCATATCTTCATCGGTATATTCACTCCAGGGTATATTTTTTAATTTAAGCGTATATATAAAATCATTTAATGAAAGTTTTGCAATTTCTGATGCTCTTGCTAAAGAAACACTATTAGCCACAAACAAACTTATTGCTATTGAAATACGTACATTTTCATCAAGTGAATCACCATGTGCCAAATCATCTAATAACGGAATTACATCTTGCGATATAATCACAACATTGTTTTTCCTTAATTCCATAAACCTCAAACCTCCTTTTTATTATTATATCACAATCATATTATTAGTTAGCCTTTGCTTTTTCTGATAGGAGGTGGTGCAAACTCAACAACTCCTGACAAAGTCTCATCTTTTTTATGCATCCTTCCACGATATATATTTGTAGTTAAAGGATCATACTTATTAAATTTAATTGGCTAATATATTGAGAAATAGTTTCAAGTATACTTGCAGGATTATAAGGATCATTATTTTCATCTCTATTTTAAGTTCATCTACTATTCCACCATAAATTAAATCATAAGAATCTATTGTAGAAGAATTCCACAAATCACCTCCATAACTTAAACACTGGAAGATTATCTACAAACCAATTAAATTCTTCTTGATCAACTTCCCAATATGAAAAACCAACAATTACAAATGCCTTTTTACCTTCAGACATAGAATCTAATATATCCCCCTGATATTCAACATCATACCAAATTTTAAAATAATTGTTAGAGATAGTAGTATAAACACTAACATATTCATATAAAATAAACCTCATAAAGTAGCCATTTCAATGAATAAAAAACTATATTTTTAATTCATGTCCTGACATCTATCTTGTTTCCCAGATTAGGATCTATTGAAATATTCGGCATTATTTCAGTCATCTATGCTGCAACCTGATTATTTCTATACATGGCCATTTTCATAATTGCTATACCTGCATCCTAATGAACCTTTGACTGGTTCAGTACAATTGACAGTGCTGCTATATCCATACAAACATCAACTCTTCACTATTAACTGAATTCCTAAAAATACCTCTCCAAATCCTCTATCTTTTCTATATCAAATATATCCACACCAATGGCTTTAATTTTATCATTAGAAAGATTTTCTATTTTATTTTCATAGTTCTCTGGCAATCCATTGAACTTTTTTCTCAACTGCTCAATAAGCAGTTCTGCCTTTTCTTTCCTGCCTTTTTCTCTTTCTTCTTCTTTTCCCTCTTCTTTACCTTTCTGTTCAAGCTTTTTGTCAAGTTCAAACTTCTTCATCATATCCATCAAAAATTCCATATTGCTTTCACTTATTTTCGGCATTCCCATATCTTTATACACCTCCAATATTTCATCAGGATTCACTTTTGCAAGTACATCCATTATCACCGCATAAAGTGGATCCTTTATATTACCTATGTATTCTGCCAGCCAGTTTTTCATCAAATCCCTGTCCTGCTGCTGATTCTGAAGCAATTTTAAATATCCTACCCAAAGATTTGTCTATCCTAATTTCCCTGAGCTTTTTAACTACCAGCACATCTATCCTGAGGGGCTCATCCGTAAGCTGATATTCCGTTATAAATTCCAGATATTTTCTGTATTCCTTGAGTTCCAGCTGCACTGCTGCCGCAAAGGCCGGGTGCCATTTTACCTTCTCATCCGCCAAATCAATCAACCGCCTGTTCTGTTATTTTTATTATATCATACATTATGCTCACAAAAAGTTAATCTTATTCAAACATTTGTTCTTTTATATCATATTAACGAGCACTAAAAATTCAAAAAATGCTGGCGGTTAATCAATAAAATTCCCTTTTATTGAACAATCTTCTCCAAACAAGTTTCAGCTTCTCGTTTGTTTCCTTCACAATATTTTTCAAGAATTTCATAGGTCATTGTTTTATCTATTATTGATTTTACCAAAACATCTAATTGAGAGCCTTTTCTATAATCAGCTGGTGCAAAATATTTAATTCTATTCGTTCTTATCATATTATAAACTTTGTCTTTACATTTTTTATCTAGATCAAACACCCCAATAGAATGTCCTCCATTTGCATTAACCAATTTCATACACGGGATATCTGTATCACTATCCCCTATGTATATAATATTTCTAAAAGGAACCCTTACATCTTCTGGCTTAAAATATTCATTAACTCCCATATCATTTACATCTAGAATTCCCTTTTCAATTCTAAATAAAAATTGAGTTTTGTTTGTATAATTTATTGCTTGTGCAGGCCATTTGGCCACTCCTCTATCATTAAAAAAAAATGAACTTGCATATATTTTCTCGAACTCATGATTTTTAGCCATTTCCGTTCCTTCAATCATTTCTCTTAATCCAGATGAAATTATATAGTGTTCAATTATAACATTTTTTTGTCTTCCATATTCCCTAATTATACTAAACCATTCCTTTACCCCGGGAAATAATTTAACTTTTGATCCATATTTTGCAAGCTCTTTTTTGTTAAGAACAAAATTCCCTTCAGCTTCCTCAACCATTTTATACATATAAGCTAAGTTAGTATCCATATCATTTTCCCACGCTAATTTATTAGATTCCTCCCAAAATTTTTGTACATCATAACCAACATCTTGTATATATCCTTGAGCTTGCATATCATCTGGTGACAAGGTTCTATCAAAGTCATAACATATTGCAACAACAGGCTTATCTTCTTTACATTTACGTTCATATCCTTGACCCATAAATTAAAATCCCCCATTTCAATATATAATGATATTTTTGCTCCATAATATCCTAATTCAATATTAAATCATATTTTAAAAAATTATTTTCACGTTCTTATAAACTTATAAAATAACAAAATCTATTAAGGTCAGCATCATATTTATACTATAAAGGTTTTATGTTCTTACCTCAGCCTAACTTACATACCTACACTTTAGTAAATATTAAATATTACAGCAATTTATTTTTAATTTACACTTTCATCCTAAGTCCAATTTTAAAATGTAATATTATTTGTGATAATTATCGGAATATTTCAATTATACTTTACAGATAATAACCATATATCTAAAAAACAGGAGAAGAGGAAATGCCATTTAAAAAAAACACCAAAGTATACAAAATGAATAAAATAGAAAGAAATATAATCATAGGAAGTCTCATTGGTGATGGAAGCCTTGCACTTTACGGCAGGAGTAGAAATGCCTATTACAGGGAACACGGATGTGCAAAGCAAATTCCCTACAGAGAATGGAAAGCTGAAAGGCTCAAAAATCTTGACTTCAAACTGCTTAAAAGCTGCAAAAATCCAAAACTGTGTTCACCCAGCAGCAAAACCTACACTGAACTGTACAATATGTTTTACAAAGGCGGTAAAAAAACAATCACCTCTGAAAACATATTGCTTCTGGATCATCCCATAGGATTGGCATGTCTCTATATGGACGACGGCTCTCTGGTTATAGATTCAAGTAAAAGAGGGAATGATTCCATATACATTTTCCCACGAATATCCATTTACACTCTCAATTTTTCAAAGAATGAAAATATAATACTTAAAGATCACATAAACAAAATTTTTAATCTTCATACAAAGTTAAAAGAACGAAAAGATGGGAAACACTTTCTTCTGGAAATAAACAAAAGAAATGATATTGTAAAGTTTATAAATGCTGTAAGTCCATTTATAGAGGAAGTACCCTGCATGTACTATAAAATCAAACTTAAAGAAAGATTTGAAAATAAAAGATTGAAATTAATGAATCAAGGTTATAAAAATATAAACAAATGGTCTGAAAGCATAACAGAAAACAAATATTCCAGAGAGGAAGAAAATTTTATAATAACATCAAAACAAGCCGGAAATACAGATAAAGAAATAGCCTGTCTTTTGAATAGAAGCTATTGGGGAATAGTGGATAAAGTCAGAAGACTAAAACTTCAAGGCAGGATTTAAATGCAATCTTTTCTGCTCTCCTGATCCAAAGCCTTGATTTGTGCCGCCAGATTATTGAGTTTATGATTTATTTCATCTATTTCCGATTTACTCAAATTGGAATTCTGTGACTTTTGTACAAGCTTTTTCATGGCAAAAAGTTTTTTCTCAATAACGTCGAGCATACTCAATCTATACTTTACCCACTGCAATTCCTCAAATACATCATTTTTATCAGTCATATTTATACAACACAGAAGCGATTCTCACAGCTTCAGGGATATCTCCTTTCTCTTTTACTAAAAATTCATACCACTCAAAACCACCGCTAAATTTATTTCCAACATTATCAAGATCCAGTATCTGTGAATCTATAGGCATACCGTCTGTCCTGACAAAAACATCAATACTGTTAAGTTGGAGCCTTAAAGTAAGCATGAAATAGTTCTGGCCTTTTCTTCTTGCAATATAGGGTTTTTCAAATCTGAAACCCGTTTTCTCATAATCTTTTCTAGGTTTTTTTAATCGCTTTCTGAAAACTTTATAATATTTTTTGATTACTATTTATAATATCTATTCCCACTGGAAATAATTTCTCACTATTGCAGCTATTTCATTCGATGGTTGATTTTTAGTAATCCTAAGCGTTAAAGTAGGAATTATATTCCCTAAAGAAAGACTGTTATTTACATCCTGAAAATATACTATTTTAGAAATATCCCATCCAATTTTATTAAAATAATTAATATAATCTTCTGCAGAATTCATATGTCTTTTAGATCCTGGATGCACTATACTATTAATTCTAAGACTTATTAATACATCTATATGTTTACTTTTTGCATGATTTGTAACCTTATTCACAAATTCTATCTCTGTTAAACCTAATTCTTGGAGAGATGAAGTTTTAATAAATGTGTCTATAATAGTTCCATTTGAATGCTTAATTTTATAGATGCCTTCTCTATAAAGACCTGTTAAGCATCTTATAACTGAAGACTTTTTTACATCAGCCTCTCCAATTATAATATAAACGTTCCCAAGTTCCGGATTATTAATCACTCTAAAATCTCCCTTGCAGATATACTTAATTCGGTGGAGATGGATCATCTCCACAAGTTCTTTCACTTTCAAATGTCCCATATTTTTTTATAAATTTTTATCTGGCCAAGCTCATTATTTTTGCTAATTGATATCTAAGTATTCCCATTTATTAAATCTATATCTTCAAATTATAAATTGAAGATATATACACTACATACCTATCAATGGCAAACATGAACTGTCCAACTATCTTTTATTATCTCCAATATTTGTCATATATCATCTTTGCAATATTCCTTTTCATTTTGAAACATTGTTATCTATCCTTTTATTAAAGGCTTCTGTTTCTAAAGGAAATTCTTCTTCCATAAGATAATATATATAAAATCTTAAAAATTTACTATTAAATATTAGTTTAATAAAATCAATAAATATTTCTTTATTATCAACAACAAAATAATCTACTGACATAATATCATCTTGTCCGTATTCTTTTATATTCATACCGTTAACTTCAGATTTAATCTCATCCTTTAAAAAACGGTTATAAATATGAATTTTCAATGGATATATTCTAGAATCATGACTAATGCTAAATACATCACTAAAATTATTTTTTTCATAATATAACCTAAAAGTTGATGCACAATCATAATTTTGAGGATCATAAAATTGTTTATAAATTTTTATATACGGGTCAAAATATCCGAATAATAAGTGAGCTGTAACTTTATTTTCAGTAAGGCTTCCTAATATATTTGCCTGTTCATTTAAAATCTTTTCAGGAAAACTTATTCCTTTACAATCACAGTCAAAATTTTTTGGCCACAAACTTTCCATACTTTCCATCTCCCTACATTTTTTCTTTTAATTATGCTACTTTCGTAATATATTAAAACAATATGATATTAGTTCAATAGATACATTTTCTCATTCTCAATAGTCTTTGGTTTGGTAACCCCCAATGTCTTCACAAAATCGATTATGTCAAAATCAAACCATATTTCATTAAACTAATATCTATAATTAGATATTCTATAAAAAGGATATCTGTCCTTTCCTATATGACTTCATTTTTCTATCCACAATTTTCTCATCTCTATCTAATTTGCCAAACAGCAATGGAGATTTTTTATCATGCTTCAATAAATTTTTTTCAACAACATTCCTATTAAAATTTGCATAACAGTACAGACAATTATGGTTGCAGGTATTATAAGCTCCTATATCAACACTTTTTACGCATCCACATACTTCCCTTTGATTTGGATCTTTATCGATGGATAGTTTCTGCCCGACAATACGGGAAATAAGTTTATCATCTATACATTTTCCATGAGCGATATTAAATTGAGATAAATCTATATTTTCTGAACAGGTTTCAAGTGTTAAATCATATTTAAAAGCTATTTTAGAAAACCTTTCAGCTAATTCAAGCATATCATTTTCTTTTATAGGTAAAATATTTATTTTACTTAAATTACGTTCAGTTTTTTTATATAAATCTAAAAAGCTAATAACGCATTTCTTAGTATATGGACTTAATCTTTTTGCAAGATATTCAAACCATTTATAATGATATTCTCGTGTAAATTTATCAGTTAATATTATAGGATCATACCGCCATATTATCTTATCATTACCAATTTTAGTAGATAATTTAATGAAAGTATCTATTAAATACCTTTTAGCAGGTACATTCTTTTCTAAAGTTTTGTCATAAGAGTTTAAAGTAAATTGAAAATAATAATTATATTCTTTAATTTCATCAAGTTTTTTAAGCATTTTTCTAGGGTTTTTAGTCCAAAATACTATACAATCTATTACCTTTGGATTTAAATTTATCCTGCTAATCTGTTTGGCGTTAAATGGATTTTTTACCAATACAAAACCCTCTTTTATCCTATTAAAAAACCACCCACTGTAAAAAGCTGGTATATCAGTCCTCCTGCTTACACTCAATATCATTTAGTATCCTCTCTTTTTAATCTTAATATCTGATATTCTATCTGCGAACATCTTTTTATTGGATAATGATTCATTATTTTGCAATCATCATCACATGGATTGCATCCATTTTCTATATATTTTTGACAATTTTCATTTAAATTAATCAAGAAATTCTCTATATCTCCAGGATATATATATTTATCGCATACATCCTCTAATTTAGAATACTCATCCATACCATTCTTAGAGTAATACGTATATTTTCGTTTATCATCTAAACATTTATATCTCTGATTTTTTTCCAGAGTGTTTGCTATTATTTCTAATCTATCTATATCAATAATATCTCTCTTTTTTCTAACAGAAGATATCAATACTAGTTTATCGCTTCTAAACTCCGTATTTATAATTATATTCTTTAGATTGTTAAAAGTAAAATTATTAAATTCACCTATGGATTTAGGAAACATAATAACATTGTAATCCTTTCCTATAAATTTATCTATAGCACTTAAATCTCGGCTGAAAAGATTATAATTGTCAATGTTCAAATTATCCCAATATTCCCATTCTACTTTATCTAATCCCGTATATGCTACTGGTAATTTATAATTGCTATCTTGTATTGCAAAGTTCAATCCCCACGAATCCATTCCACATCCAGCACCTAGAGATATAACATTTATATTGTTTAAAAAGTTTTTTTCTAGTAATTCACTATATATTAAATAATATTCTGTCGTATACGCCGGTAAATATCTCAATAAATAGTATTCCTGTATTATTAATTCACTGTAATCAGGGATATTTCCTCCGTCAAATCTAAAAGTTTTTAATTGGCAATATCTTTGTTGTTCTTCCATATTGCTTTTAAAATTTTTTAATATTTCGTACATTTTTCTTATGATGAATTCCCTCAAAACATAGTGCCCCCAATAATATTATTAATATTTATCATATCCATATATATCCAATTAGTTTATACTCTAAAATTCTTTTAATATAAGTACTCCTACAAATAAATACTTATATTAATTTCCTTATTCTATAATTTCAATTATAGATTTATTAACCTCTAATCTTTTTGCAATATCTTCAACTAGTTCATCCTCAGAGTGGTACTCAGTATTATCAATCAACTCTTGATGGTCCACCTCTATACTATTCTTGTCATAAGAAAGTACGCTACCACATCTTATAATTCCATCCATATATTCAGGAACATTATCATCCAAAAAAATTCGAACTTTTACTATTGGTAACATATACAACACACCCCCATCACTAATACCTCTATATAAAAACTACCAATTTACAAATATTATTTGGTAATTTTAAAAAGAGAGAACCAATCACACCGATTAGTCCTCTCTTAATGTTATTACATTCTATTCAATTAATTATTAAAACTCTTTATTTTTACTTTAAGTTCTCCTCTAAAGGAAACTCCGCCTCCTCACGTCGGTGGAGTACTCACAGAGTAAGCGACTATATCAAAATCATAGATTTTGTATATCTGCTTAACCGATTCACGCAGATTTAGCTACCGCTAAATCTGGTTCTCTGCTTATCTCAATAACTGAAGAACCTGTTGAGGCTGTTGATTTGCTTGCGTTTCACCAATGACCTTTCAATCACTGCCAGACTATATCTTCACCCATTTTTTAGTTAAAAGTTATAAATTAAAAATTAATAATCATATTTGAAATTCAGTTCACTGAATTTTCTCCTTCACTCTTCATTTTAAACTTTCAACTAATTTCCGGGGTTGGGCACTTCGGGAAGCCTCCTCCCTACGAGTTTCATCACCATACAAGTTTCTATAAGTGTCAATTGCCCCCTGCTTAGATGGTATACTCTAGTCGTTGAACCTTCTCCAGCCTTTCGGCACAGGAGCTTGGCTGCTGATTATCCAATCTGTTTGCTTTTCAGCCTGTCACACCTGCCCTTTCGGACTTTGCTTTAGGGAAACAGCTTAAGGAAGTTCCAGCAATTCACCCAATGTACTTGAAGATCACTCTCCAAGAGACCCTATAAATACTTAACCACATTTAATTTCCAATTTTTGTATTGGGGTCAGACCCCTATTACCTAAGCAGCTGTAATACCTGCTGTGGTTGAGTATTTGCTTGAGCCAGCATTGCCTGAGCAGCCTGAGAAAGAATATTGTTCTTTGAGTACTCAGACATCTCTGATGCCATATCAACGTCTCTGATTCTTGATTCAGCAGAAGTTAAGTTTTCTGATGAAGTTCCAAGATTGTTTATGGTATGTTCCAATCTGTTCTGGTAAGCACCTAATTTAGCCCTTGATTCAGATACAGTCTTAATTGCATTATCTATAGTAGTAATTGCTCTTCCAGCTGCTGATTGAGTTGATACATTAATACCTTTTTGTACTACTGCATTTGATGTTACATTACCTTGAGCATCTATAACTGCTGCTGTAGATGCAGTTGTATTTTGAGCAATGCCTGCATCTCCTGATGTCAATGATGCAAACGTAAATGCTGCTGTAGCAGTTCTGCCCGTCTCGTCATCTCCAATTACCACTGATGATTGATTATTATGAACAGTTACAACATCTCCAATATTTCCTGCAGTATTCGCTAATTGGAGTGTAGCATATTCAGCTGTTACTGCCATAGTGCCAGTTTGTCCCACTGCATTTGTCGAATCATTTGCTATTGAAACTTTTACTCCATCTCCAAGGTTAAAAGTTCCAGTTCCTGAAGCTCCCTCCCAAGTTGTTCCTCCATCTTTAGAATATTCAATTGAAGTTACATCTCCTGTTGCAGGTGTTCCTATTGTTTTAATTCTAATCTGATAATTTACATCTTCAGAACCAGTATATGCTGAACTCGCATCAGCAAGTGCTCCTTTAATTGAGCCTTGTGCAGCTGTATAAGTTGCTGCAGTAATGTCACTTGCTGTCACTTTTGCACCAGCTCCAAGATCTTCTGTAACACCTGATATACCTGTAACACCGTGTGCTGCTGTTATAGATGTATTAATTAAATCTGCTGAAACACCTAACGACTTCGCATCCATTGCATTAACATGTAAAGAAATAGTTTGATTTTGATTTGCTCCTATCTGAAAAGTATCATTTAATCCACCTGCCAATAAGTTCTGTGTATTAAATTCAGTAGTATTTGAAATTCTTGTAATTTCCTCTGCAAGCTGATCAACTTCTGATTGTATCTTAGTTCTGTCATCATCTGTATTGGTATCGGTAGCTGACTGAACAGCAAGAGTTCTCATTCTCTGAAGTATGCTGTGAGTTTCATTCAATGCACCCTCGGCAGTCTGAATAAGAGATATAGCATCCTGTGAGTTTGAAGATGCCTGGTTGAGTCCGTTTATCTGTCCTCTCATTTTTTCGGATATTGCAAGACCTGCTGCATCGTCTCCAGCTCTGTTTATTCTGAGACCTGAAGAAAGTTTTTCCATTGCTTTTGAAGCATTATTTGAATTGATGTTCATGTTTCTCAGGGCATTGTTTGCCATAAGATTGTGATTGATTATCATATTTATTCCTCCTTGATTTTTTTACTGGACATCCTTGTCCATTTTATTTATAGTTACTTCTTTTAAGTTACAACTGATTTGACGGTTATAAGCTTAACTGAAGAGTACTAACAGATTTATTTAGTTAATAGTGTAGAATTAATAGTGTAGAGTTATGGTTGGAATTTTTTAATTTCATTAAAAAATTCCTTCATTTACTTTTCATTCTTAACTCTTGATTATTAACTTATATTAAGCTGCTTCTTTGTAGTTTTTACAATTGCAACTAACATCTTATTCAGTTCAGTACAATTCTCTATTAAAAATTCATACTTTGAAATATCAATATAATTAGTTGCAGTTAATAATTCTAACCAATATAGGGTCTCAGAACATTCTTTTAAAGAAATATTCATTTTCCATAAAAAATCTCTTTTACTCTGTGAAAATAAACCCTCTCTAATATTCGCTCCAATACTGATTCCTGATCTTAACATTGGTTGAAATTTTTTGATTCATGAAAAAATTCCCTCATTTGCTCTTAACTATTCACTATACATTCTTAACTCATATCATCTTTCACTTAATTATCGACTTCATCCAGTCCGCCTTTATACCTTTTTATATTTTTCTGCTGAATATTTTCGCCCCACTCCCGACATTGCCATAGGCACTGCTGGCAGTTTTGTTTCTGGATATGTTATTGAGTTTTCCTTTTATAAATAAAGCTTTCTCTTTCATGAGTCTGCCTGCTTCATTTTCAACTTCCCTTATATTTAGTTTCTCATAAACTTTTTTGGATTCAACCTTTCTGTCATTGTTAGAAATGAGTTCATTTAAGATGCACTGTCTTATTTTCATTTTATCCTGAAGATCATCAAAATCATCTTTTTTAAGTATTTCTACAATATCTTCCGTACATTTCTTATAATCGGTCAATATCTCTTCAACAGTTCTTTTCATATCACACCTCTATTTCAGTTAAGAGTGTAAAATTAATAGTATAGAGTTATGGTGAAAATTTTTTAACTCTGTTAAAAAATTTCTTCATTAATTTTCAACTTTTAACTGTTCTTACCCCAGGTACAGTGAAAGCGTGGACTGCTGTGCATTGAGCTGTTCCATGGCCACTTCCAGCTGTGTAAACTGATTGTAGTATTTTGTCTGGTCATCATTCATCCTGTCGGTTAACGTGTTTATGAGAAGCTGCTGCTGATATATCTGATCCGGAAGTGTACCTGTTCCTGATCCTCCTGTTACACTATAATCGTCCTGAAGATTAGCATATTTTGTAAGTGTGCCGCTGTTCAGCGTAGTTCCTATTACTCCCACATTCTTGTCTATTATGTCACTTATTCTCTGGAATATCCCTGACTGATTGAATTTGTCAGTAGCATCTGTACTATCGGAAGTAGTAGTAAAAAGCTTCATTATCTCATCTGCATGATTGTTAAGAGCATCTGTAAACTTCTGCTCATCTGTAATGCTCAGCTTTGCCCCTTCACTATAGTCATCTGAAGTATCAATTCCCAGTGCATTGTCACCTATGCTTCCAAAATAAATTGTGGATACACTTTTGCCACTGCTGTCCACAACCGGAGTATTAAAAGCACTTGTGAGGTTATCTAAAAGCTGCTGCAAGTTGTCATCATTTCTAAGTATACCTTCCTTGGCCTTGTTCTCCCAGTTGGTTATATCAGTATCACTCATTTCCTCTTTCTGCGCATCTGTAAGAGGAGCATAATCATAGTCCTTTTTCTCGCTGAGTTTGTCCTGTATTTCTCCAACCAAGTTATTGTATTTATCTATGAAATTTGTAATAAGGTCATGTACTTTTGAAGTGTCCTGAGTTACAGATATGCTTACAGGACTATCTGCTACAGCATCAACAACTACACTCTGACCTACCTTATCTTTAGATATATCGGAATTTGTAGAATTCACATCTGAAATACTGTATGTTACTCCATTTACAGTAAAATTATTTGAACTCTGCCTGCTCACTATATAACTGCTTGAACCTGGTTCTTTTATAGCAACCAGGGCATCATTACCAGTTCCTGTTTTATCTGTTATTCCAAGCTTACTTAAAACACCATTGTTGTCAGTAACAGAAATCGTTGAGCTGCTTCCAGTCGTTGAAGTCTGAATTGAAAACTGTCCTGTCAGTTCATTGAATTTTGCAGTAACAGCTCCCCCTGTCTGATTTTTAATGGCGTCCTCCAGATCCTGTATGGTTGATGAATCCGTTGCAGTAAATGTAACAGTTTTACTTCCTGCAGTGCCCCCATTATTATAGTCCAAAGCAAGTGAAATATTACCACTAATCCCAAGATCACTTAGTTTAGTAGCACTGCCTGATTGTGCACTTATTTGCGAGCCAGTTAAATTTGCAGCTGATGCCAGCTGTTTTATCAATATCTTATAATTCCCTGCTGTAGCTGTTGCTGATGCTTTTCCACTTACTGTAGTGGCATCGGAACTTGATGCTGTCATATTGTTATAGCTGTTTGAAGACAGTAAATAACTCGTACTATTTGTTATATCGAAATAGGTGCTCTGTAAATCCTTTACGTCCTTTATTATGCTCTGGTAGGCTTCCTGCCTCCATTGTATTAACTGCTGCTGCTGTTTTGCCTGATCTATTTTTGTCTGGTCTGCCGTCAGCATTTTTTTTACCATTGCATCTATGTCAAGCCCCGTGTTCAGTCCTGTAATCCTCAGCATGTTCCCGCCGCCGGCACCTGTTGCACCCACAGGCATGCTGCTTGTACTGTCTGCCATATTTATACCTCCCTTTATTCAATTGACAATCTTTGGCCAATTCACATTTCACAATTTTGGTTAAAATTTTTTAATGAAATTAAAAAATTTCTTCATTAATTGTGCATTGTGCTCTGTGAATTTTCAATTGTTCTTCCCTGTCTTTGAAATCCTGTAAGCTTGCTCCCAGGTGTCCTTTACATTTTCTATGATGGGAATTACCTCATCCATTATTGCTGCATCTTTTTTTATATTTGCATCCGTAAGTTTTCTAACTATGAAGTCATATACGGCCATTAGGGACTGTCCCCAGTTTCCTGCCTTTTTCACATCAAGCGTTGACATCAGTTCATAAAATACATTTTCAGCTTTAACTATATTCTCGTGTGCTTTCTTAACATCTTTATCCATTATTGCCTGCTTGCCTATTTTCGCAAATTTAGCTCCTCCATCCACCAGCATCAGAAGCAGCTGATCCTTGGAAGCAAAATTTACACTGTTGGTTTTATAGGTATTATAAGCATTAGCAGTATACATGCTAATTCCCCCCTTATTTAGTTGAAAGTGGAGAGTGGAAATTTGAGAGTTTCGTTAGAAAATCTTTCTTTACTCTCCAATTTCAATTTTCAACTATCAACTCATTTTTTAACATCTATAATACTTCCCCTGTTGTCCACTTTTGAAGTTGAATTTTTTTCCTCTCTAAAGGCATCGACTTTTACTTCTTCCACCCTGGTAGCCTTTACTACTATTTTCTTTTTGTTTTTTCCCTGTTTATATTTTCCAAGTTCTGTTTCAAAATTTCCCTGCTCTTTTTTTCCTTTATTCTTGTTATTATTGTCTATAAATATCTTTCTTTTATTATGGACTTTATCGGCACTGGTAGTTTCCTTTACTCTACGCCTCACTTCAGGGTCTATCTTATTTAACTTGAATTCCATAACAACACCCCCTTTTTCAATTCACAATTGTCAGTTCACAATTCACAATTCAGGTTGGAATTTTTAATGAAATTAAAAATTCCTTCGTCAATTGTACACTGTGCATTGTAAATTGTGTATTGAATTAAGCTTTTTCGTCCATAAAAAATCCTGACATTTCACAAAACTTCTCAACCATATCCAGTATTTTTTTAGGTGGTACTTCCTTTATAACTTCGTTGGTGTCATCATCAAGCACTTGTACTACAATATCCTTGAATCTACCGTAGATTTCAAATTTTAGATGAGTCTGATTTTCATTCATTATTTTATTTGCTTCATCTGCTGCATCCTTCGCATTTTTTACAGTTATATTTTCCTGATTGACCTTTTGTACTGTCCTATTCTGCAGAAGTTCTGAAACTTCATTATTGTAAACTCCGGCAGTTGTTCCAGATGTACCTGTGCTTAATTTTAAAGGCAGCTGTCCTCCTTGACCCATACCTGTAACTTCCATGCTAAACACCTCTTTATTTATTTTGCACCTGAATTTATTTTTTTAATTTTTTAAGCAGATTCATATCTGAAGCTGCTGCATCCCTATTTTCCTTTTTTACCTCATCATACAGTTCTTTTCTAAGTATAGTTACATTTTTAGGTGCGGATATAGAAAGCTTCACTGTACCTTCCTCTATTTTTGAAACAGTTACTTCTATATTATCACCAATTAAAAAGGATTCTCCCTTTTTTCTGCTTATAACCAGCAATCATGCTCCCTCCTCAAAAAGTGGGTATTTTATGGGATAATCTGAATTATCCAGTATTATTTGTTCCCCAATTTTTTTATTTATATTTATAATCAGCGGAGCCTTTAGATTTGCTGTTATATTTTCTATTTTCGAACTGAGAGTCACCGTATTCAAAACCAGCATATCCTCATAACTTCTTATGCCCAGTTCTTGCCTTTTATCCTCGTCTAATTTGAATTCATAACCCCCTACTACATTAAATGGTGAAACGAGAATAATACCTATGGCTAAATCCTCTATGGATTGGAGTACATAAAACATTTCATTTTCTTCTGCAGGAAATATTATGTATTTTTTTAAGTGCTCCAATCCGGGAATACCCTTTTTAAAGGTTATTATATCTTTTTCATCATAATGTTTCACACCGTGATACTTTGTCTTTAATTCCATATTATCATCCTTTATTTAGTTAAGAGTGTATAGTGTACAGTATATAGTAATGGTGGAAATTTTTTAACGGAGTTAAAAAATTTCTTCCTGAACTTTTAACTATTAACTATTAACTTTTAACTGATATAGTCCATAAGCGTAGGCTGCATTATCCTGGCTCCAGTCTGAAGGCATGCCTGATAGATTGTTATCATGGTTGCATATTCTATGGTTTTTTCCGATATATCTATATCCTCTGTTTTTGAGAGTATGTCAGTCATGTCCACTTTAGAAGAAGAGTTTTGATCCGATAATCCATCCATTCTCTTTTCCTTGGCGCCTATCTGGGAATCCACCTTGAGCACCTGCTTCGAAGCTGCATCTATATCTATAAGATCCTGATTTGTAAGTTGCTCTTTAGCCTTATCCTGATTGTTAACCCATGTATAGTAAATATCATCTCCATCAGCATCTTTTTCTATATCTCCATCAGCATTCAATAGTGGCGTTGCCCCTTCATCAGTTGCCTTTATTTTATTCCCCTCAGCATCTTTACAGTCCCATACCTGTCCCGCCATATGATGTTCTATCCTGTCCATCAAAAGTCTTATATCATCATTATCCCCGGAACCATATTTCATCACATCCACCGCTGTGGTATTGTAATCCAGAACAACTCCCTGGGATACCTCTATATTTTTGGAAGCTCCTATGTTTTCCAGATCCATGCTGGAAAGCTGCTTGCCATTGACCCCTGATAAATTATCAATATCAGTACTGCTTATTTTTATGATTTCACTACTATTTACAGCCAGAAATTTTATATTGCCGTCATTGGTTTTCACAACATTTACTTTATCCCTGAAATCAGGATTGGACTGTATTTGAGCATTTAAATTTTTAACTGCATCATCTATGTTTTCAGGATCTCCTCCATCCAAGCTTTTGGCATTTAACGTCGTTATTTCTTTATCAACAGTTGTTCCATCACTTTCAAAAAGATCAAGCTTTATATTTCCACTTGTCCACTGGTCTTTATCAAATCCATCTGACACCACATCAGGGAGATAATCTACCGTATTCCCATCTTTATCTGAATAATCTATTCTGACACAGCCTTTATAAACATCCGTGCTGCGGATTATATCATAAGTTGAAGTACTTACAGGTTTTGAAAGCCCTGCAGTACCCCCGAATACATACTCTCCCTTGAAGTTTGTATTTAAAAGCTGTGCAATCTGTGATACCTCCTGATTTACTTCATCGTTGATCTTATCCATTTCATCCTGGGTATAGCCTCCATCTCCGCCGCCCTTCTCCAGGTTGTTTCTTATCTTTGTAAGCACAGTATTGAGCTGAACAAGAGCTGTATCCGTGGTCTGCATCCATCCCTGGGCAGCTTTTATATTCACGGCATACTGGGCATTGTAATCTATTGAAGTCTGAAGCTGCATTGCTCTCTGCACATTTATGGGATCATCCGAAGGCTTCGAGAAATTCTTCATGGAAGACATCTGCGTTTGAATTTTACTTAAATTTGTAAGATTTCTTTGCATATCTGAAAGAAAATTATTCGACAATAATTTATTTGTTACTCTCAAAAATCACACACCCCTTTCTTTAATTAACAATTCACGATTCACAATTATTTTTTGTAGTCTTAACTATGGAATTTAGTATCTTACATAACTCTTTGCATTTACACAATATAGAATTCTCTTTATTTATATAACCTGTGCTAATCAGCAATTCAATCCAGTATTCCGTTTCATTTGCTTCTTTCAATGCTATATTCATTTTAGAAAGAAAGTCTCTCTTCGATTGGCCGCTTAACGCCTCTTTAACATTTGCACCTATACTGGTTCCCGACTTAAGAAATTGCCTAAATAAAATATATTCTCTTCTTTCTTCACATAGTTTTTTATACAAATGCACTATATCAATGGAAAACTGAAAGGATTTTTTCTCTATTACATTCAAACTCATACTTTAACTCCTCGAACAATAATATTTATTTAAAATATCTCCACATTTCAAATAAATATTCCTTTAACTGTCCATTGTGCATTGTCAATTGTCAGTTATCCATTGTATAACTATTTTTTAAGTCCATTTACCACTACATCCAAAAGTTCATCAATTGTCGATATCATCTTTGCATTTGCCTGGTAGCAGTGCTGGAATTGTATGAGATTTGTCATCTCCTCATCCATGGAAACCCCTGATACAGATTCCCTTGACTGGGTATAGTTGGCGAGCTGGGTGGCTTCATTGCTCACCTGAGTTTTTGCCTCCTGCTCCTGCATGCCAACTTTGTTCACCAGATCATCAAAGTAATTGTCAATAGTGGAGCCTCCCGTCACGCTTCCTACAGAATACACATTGTTCAACTTGTCATTTGTGGAAAATATGTCTTCAACCAATTCATCTCTAGTTGAAGTTGAAGTCACACTTTGTATATTCATAAGACTGTTTGCCAGCTGTGCTATTGCTGCGGCCCTGTTTCCATCGGTACTGTCATTGAGGGAATTTCCCTTTGAATCGTATTTGGTGGCAGTTTTTATTTTTGAAGGATCATTTAAGATGGCCACATTTACTGTTATGTTCCCAGCATTTATGTTCTTTTCATCATCAGCACCATAAGTGGAAGATGCAGGATCTGCATTTACAAAGAAATTGTTTATGCCGCCTTCATGAGACCCAGCATTGTCTCCATCTGCAACCCAAGTGCTGCTCTGGCTTATTATGGAATTTACGGAAAGAGCAAGTGCCTTAGCAAATTTATTCAGCGTATCTTGATAATCATCCACATTCTGCTGTACAGCCATATATCCCTTTAACTCACCCGTAGGCGGCTTGAAAAGCATAAGCTGCTTAAAATCCACAGGTTCAGTGCCATCAAGCTTTTTTCCGTCTGTAGCAATTTTATTATCTCCATTTGTATCCTTATAAGCCATACCAGTACTGTCGGCCCAGAGCACCCTGCTCTCATCCAGTTGCTTTGCCTCATCTGCTGTCATAGTGACTGTAAGTGTAACTTTATTGTTAGCATCCGTAAGAGTATCCCCTTTCTTGTAATATACAACAGTATAAGTACCGTTTCCGCTGGCATCGACTGAGTTAGGATCTATGCTATTTATATAAGAAAAACTGGCTACATCATAACTGTCCGGATTATCGGACTGGACTATATTGAGCGGATTACCGTCAGTTCCAATAGGTGCTGTACCATCGACTCCATCGCTTGAGGTGGTGACGTCAATGCCGTCCAGAGATCTCTGGTTGATGGTTATGCCAAATTCACTGCTCAATTGATCCAGGAGAAGATCCCTGCTGTCCATGAGATCATTGGGGTTCTGTCCGGATATCTTGACATCTTTAATCTGCTGGTTCAATTTGGATATCTGGGACAGCATGCCGTTTATGTCCACCACCAGGTTTTTTATCTCGGTATTTGTATTGTCCTTGATACTTGTAAGCTGTGAATAAGTGCTGTTTATGCTGTTAGTCAGCTGATAAGCCTGCTGGGCAACGGTGCTTGTATTTTCTGTGGAGCCTGACAGGTCCTGCCATGAACTAAAAAACTGCTGTATAAGCGAGGAAATTCCAGTATCCGTAGGTTCGTTCAGGGCATTTTCCACCTGAGTCAGATATTTATCCTTAGCTGTATACTGGCCGCTTACACCCATCTGCACCCTTACCTGGTAGTCCAGAAAAATGTCCCTTATTCTATCTATAGAGGCCACCGTCACTCCTGTTCCCAGCTGTCCTGCGCTAGCTGGACTGTTCATGCTGGGCATGGTATAGGGCGGGGTGGTTACAAGATCCGCCCTCTGCCTGGAGTACCCGTCTGTATTTGCATTTGCTATATTGTGAGATGTCACATTTATTGCCGTCTGCTGCGAAAAAAGCCCGCTCTTTGCTGTATTGAATATTGAAAACAATCCCGGCATTTAATCAACTCCTTTTTTCCAATTTACAATTTTCAATTGACAGTTGACAATTTTAGGTAGAAATTTTTAATAGAATTAAAAATTTCATCATTAACTGTTAATTGTCCATTATCAATTGTTAACTCTCAATTATGCATTGTGCATTGCTAAACTATCTGCTCTTTCCCAGTGCGTTGTAGGTAACTGCTTTTCTGGCTGGATTGAGTGCCCTGAGCATCTGGTTGGTAAATACAAGCCACTGTTTTATAAGGGCCTCGTTTGTATCCTTTTGCAGCTGCATTTTTCTGAGTAATTCCACTATATTTTCATAGGTTTTTTTCATATTTTCATCCTTGGATTCTGCAATAACTTCTCTCATAGGTCTTTTGTCTGTAATTTTTCTTCTTTCCACTTCCCAGAAAGCTACGGTTTTGCTCTTCTCCTCCAGTACTTTCACTATTTTATCCAGTTTAAACACTTCTCTTTTTAAAAGGTACTGATTTTGATCCTCCAGGGCCTTAAGAAGTTCTTTTAAAACTGAATACTCGTTTTCCATTATGTTCATCAACTGCAGTGACACCGCATCTCACCTCCATAGAACTATGGGGAGAACTATAATATTTTCCCCTTCATGGCATCTAAAATTCTAGATGCCACCAATTTTTTATCTACATTATAGGTTCCGTTTTCCACAGCCTTTCTTATACTTTCTATTTTTTCTTCAGAACTTATGAATTTATCCTCAGGAGAATAAGAACTCAAACTTTTTCCTGCAGACGAAATTTCAATGGAATCCTTTTTATCCATATTTTTAATTGTCACGTGCTCTTTCTTATTTCCCCCGTAGATATTCAATGCCTGGTTCAAAATGATCCCATTAATCTTCATATAAATACACTCCCTTAAATTCAACGACTCCAAATGTTCTTTGTCATTAATAATATTATCGGGTATATATATTTAAGGTTTATACTTTGGATAAAAGATAAACATGTTATTTTAGGACCAAAGTCCCCTTAAATTCCCACTTTAACGCTATATATCAATTCAATTATAATTCCCATTAAAGGTTACTAATATCAAAATTGAAGAGCCAACAGAAAATGAAGATTTTCAGCAGAAACTGAAAACCAACCAAAACCATCAACTCTTCACTCTCAACTCTCAACTGTAATAAAACCTATTTCAGGGATTTAATCCTCTCCTCGTTGCTCACAATACCCGTTATCCTCACACCGAAATTTTCATCCACTACTACGACTTCGCCGTAAGCTATCTTCTTTCCGTTTACCAGTATCTCCACAGGCTCCTCGGCCAGTTTATCCAGTTCTACCAGAGATCCCGTACCAAGATTCAATATGTCCTTGATATTCTTTTTGGTTCTTCCAAGCACTACCGATATCTCAAGTGGCACGTCCAATATCAGATCTATATTTCTGGGCACATTCTCCACGGTTTTAGGTTTGCCAAGGGGTTGAAATGCCGCCTGCTGCACCGGTACCTGTTTCTTAACCGCACTTGTTTCTATAGGCTTTTCATTTATGCCGCTGCCGGAAGGTGAATTGCTCTGCTGCGGCGGAACGGAAGAAGCTGCTGCGGCCTGTGAAACAGCATCACCAGAAGGTGCTTCACTTTTGTTTTCCACTGCTTTGGCTTTGGATTCAGCTGCTGCTTCCTCCTCTCCTTCCTGACCCATCATTATGGAAACTATTTTTTTTGCAGTTGCCAGAGGAAACAGCTGCATTATATGGCTGTCTACTAATTTACCTATTTTAAGTGAAAAGGACACCTTGATCACAGATTCCTCGTCACCTATTCCCTCGGACAGCGGCTCTGTGAGATCCGTCCATATTTTTGATTTAGGAGGGGATATATTCACCTCTCTCATAAACATGGTGGCCATGGAAGTGGCTGCAGAACCTATCATCTGATTCATGGCTTCAGATACCGCACTTACCTCTATTTCACTGAGTTCAGATTTCTTTCCATCCAGTTCACCGCTGTTTCCCATCATGAGATCTGCTATAACAGCTGCATCTGTCACTTTCATCACAAGAAGGTTTTCACCTACTATTCCTTTGGTATACTGAACTTCCAGCGCAATATTGGGAATTTCAAACTCATTTCTCAATTTTTTCAAAGTGGTCAAAGTCACCACCGGAGTAGTTATATTCACCTGCTGGTTTATTATTGTAGAAAGCGCTGTGGATGCAGATCCCATGGATATATTTCCTATTTCCCCCAACAGATCTTTTTCTACATCCGACAATTCGGAGGTATCCTGGGAGCCAGTTTCTGACGCCGGATCTGCTTTATTTTCTTTATCTTTCTTATTGTCTCCTCCGTTTAAAAGTGCATCTATTTCTTCCTGTGAAAGAAACCCATTCCCATCATTCATAATTTTCCACATCCTTACTTATAATATCTAGTATCTCAACGCCCATGTTTTTTCCTATTATGCCAGGCTTTCCATAACAATATACCTTGTCTTCTACCATCATCTTTATAGGACTTTTAGTGTTTTCATTTAAGGTAATCACATCTCCTATATTCAGATTCAAAAATTCCTCCACTGTGAGTCTGGCAGTTCCAAGTACGGCAGAAAGCTGCATTTCAACTATATTGAGTCTCTTTCTGAGCTTTTCTCTGGACTCATTTACTACATCCTCATCGCTGTCCTGAAACCAGTACTGTACCACCAGCTTATCCAATACCTTCTCTATACTCAGATAGGGAATGCATATATTTATGAAAGTATTGCTTTTACCCATTTCCACAGAAAAAGTTATAAGCGCCACGGGATCATTAGGTGCAAGAGTTTGATTTAATGCGGGATTCGTCTCAATTCCCTCTACTTCTGTCTCCACCGACATTACATCTTCCCAGGCCAGTTTTAAATTGGATATAAGTCCTGCATTCACCACTTTTATAATATTTTTATCTATATCTGTGAATTCCCTGGCTTTATACTTACCCGTTCCACTTCCCCCCAGGAGGAGATCTATAATTTCAAATACGAACTGCGGATTTATTTCAAACAGCACGGAGCCGCTTAAAGGCGGCATTTTAAATATGGTAAGTACAGTAGGATTTGGCACAGAGTGAATAAATTCCTCGTAGGTTATCTGCTGTACTGATTCCAGTTTTACTTTTACATTACTTCTTACCTGTGCAGTCAAATAGTTTGAAATTATTCTGGCATAGTTGTCGTGAATAAGTTCCAGAGTTCTTATATGATCCTTAGAAAACTTCTGCGGACTTCTAAAATCATAGGGCTTTACTTTTTGCTTTTCCTCTTCTTTAGGCACTTCATCAGGAGTAAGTTCTCCTGCAGACAAGGCAGCTAAAAGGGCATCTATCTCATTCTGTGATAATACATCTGCCATTCTCTTCCCTCATTTCTCGTGAAAATTCTAATTTGAAAGAAGCTTGTCTATATCGATTAGTGTAACTACTCTATTTTCAAGATTTACTATTCCCTCTATATAGGCTTTTTTTCTTTCATCATTTATCTTCTCAATAACATTTTCTTCTAGATCCAAAACTTCATCCACCTGATCTACAGTTACACCTACCAGTTCATCTTCCATTTCCAGTATTATTATATTGTTTTCACTCTTGTCACTCTTGGGAATGTCCATTAAAAGATTTATATCCAAAAGTGATATTACATTTCCCCTTAAATTTATAAGCCCTTTTATGTAGGCCGGTGCCTTGGGGACCCTCGTTATTTCCATTGCATCATTTATACTTTGAACCTTAGCTGTTTCCACAGCAAATTGCTCGTTATTCAATCTAAATATAACAACCTGCATATCTACACCTCCATGCGCATATGGATACATAAACTATGTACTTGTAAGCTGGCATATCAAAGTCACAGTTTTATACGTATTTTAACAAAGTTTAACATTGAATTTAATACTACTAAAATATTTCGTTATAAATTATATTACCTTTATATTGGTTGTGAAATTTTAACTTTAATTTTACATCTTACTATGAATTCACAACTTTACTTATTGCCTCCAGTACTCTATCCGGTTGAAATGGCTTTACAATAAAATCTCTCGCACCAGCTTTTATTGCATCCATAACCATGGTCTGCTGTCCCATCGCGGAACACATTATTATTTTGGCGCTTGGATCCAAAGCCTTTATGGCCTTTACGGCCTCAATACCATCCATATCCGGCATTGTTATATCCATTGTCACTACATCAGGTCTTTCCTTTTTATATAATTCCACAGCTTTTATACCATTGTTTGCCTCTCCTATCACTTCAAATCCGTTTTTCTCCAATATATCCTTTATCATCATCCTCATAAATGCAGCGTCATCCACAATTAATATTTTAGCCATTTTTTTCCCTCCAAAATTATATACTACTGTTATTATCCTATTCCTAAAGCATTTAAAATTTTTTCAAGAGATCCGGGCACAGGAATATAATAAAAATGCCCGCTCACCTTGCTGTTATTTTGCATAAGCAGTGTTTCTATATCAATGACATAATCATCAAACTGTCCTGATTCTATAAATGTAGTTGAAAGTATGGCCCCCAGCATGTCACAGGTAACTGCAGGTACAGAAGGTATAACATACAATCCTGTAAATTTAGCCATGGAATTCATATAAGAACTGGCTATTATATTTCCAACTTCACATACAACGGAATTTCCCATCTCATCAATATACTCTTTTTTCTGGCTCGTAAGCATGTATATGAGATCAAGTGCAGTATTCTTTTCAAATATAAATAGTATATTTCCAGGTGCATCACCCAGTATTCTGACTATTACCCCTACAACTATTTCATCTCCTCCTATACTCTGGAAGATGTCCTCAAAGGGCACAACATTTATAGAAGGTACAGTCATGTCAACTTTTTTATTCAAAAGCTGGGAAAGAGCTGTAGCAGCGTTTCCTGTACCTATATTGCCAACTTCTTTCAGTGCATCCAACTGTATAGGAGTGAGCTCCTTATAATTCATACCTATCCTCCTCATACTAGGTAAGCAACATCTAATATAAGTGTTACAAGTCCATCACCAAGTATTGTTGCCCCCATGTATTCTTTCAGGTTCTGTAGTGTTTTTCCAAGAGGTTTTATTACAATTTCTCTCTGCCCCAAAAGTGAATCCACCATGAGTCCTACAGTTTTCTCTCCTACTTTAACTATAACAATATATTTCTTCTTGCTGTCCGATTTTTCAATTCCCAGTTTCTCGTACAGCCTTATAAGCGGTATAACATTTCCATTATATATTATAACTTCCCGGTTGCTTGTCATTTTAACCATATCATCGCTGTAATCTATAACTCTATCTACATATCCAAGCGATATGGCCATGGTCTCATTTCCCGCCCCTATAAGCAGTACCTGAATTATCTGCAGTGTGAGAGGCAGTCTTATTATAAAGGAAGAACCCTTGTCTTTTTCACTTATGAGATCTACGGTTCCCCCGAGAGAGGATATTTTGGTCTTTACTACATCCATGCCAACTCCCCTGCCTGAAATATCAGTTACTTCCTTATTGGTGCTGAAGCCCTGCATGAATATCAGATTTTTTATATCACTGTCCGACATTCCATCGGTATTTATACCCATATCCTCTGCTTTTTCCCGAACCTTGTCTACAGGTATTCCGCCTCCGTCATCTTCTACTTTTATCACCGCCTTGGTCCCTTCCTGATAGGCAATGAGTTTTATCTTTCCCACGGGATCCTTTCCCTTTGCAATTCTCTCTTCTTTAGGTTCTATACCATGATCTGCTGCATTTCTGATGAGGTGGATAAGAGGCTCTCCTATTTCATCTATTACTGTCCTGTCAAGTTCCGTGTCTGCTCCCTGAATTATAAGTTCCATTTCCTTATCCAGTTCAACGGATAAATCCCTTATCATCCTGGGAAATCTGTTAAATACTGTGTCCAGCGGCAGCATCCTGATTTTCATTACCAGATCCTGGAGATCAGAAGTGGTCCTCGCAACCTGCTCCAGAGTTTCATTCAATTCCGTCAATTTGTAGTTGCTGCTTATCTGCTCAAGTCTTGTCCTATTTATAACCAGCTCAGACACCATGTTCATGAACTTGTCCAATCTTTCCAAATCCACTCTCACAGACTGGTGGATCTTCTTGTGATTTTCCTTTTTCGAAGTTTTTTTGCTCTCCTTTTTCTTAGTGTCCGCAGCAGCAGGTTTGGGCTTTATATTTTCAGCCTGACTTTTAACTTTAGCTTTTATCTCGCTTTCCTTGGCCGCATCTTCCTTAACTTTTTTCGCCTTTACCGATTTTATATCCACATTTTCTATATCCACACTTTCCACTTCGGATATATTTTTCAAGGTATTATAAACTTTTTCTTCATCACTTTTAGTCAGAAAAACAAGCTGTATTTCAAATTCAAAGTTCTCACTTTCTATATCTTCTGTACCGGGGATGGACTTTATTATCTCCCCGATCTCCTCCAAATTTTTAAATATCAGAAAAGCTCTGGCCGACTTCAGCAGTGTACTTTCGCTGAGGTTGATTTTTATCTCATAGGCATTAAAGCCCTTATCCTTTGCCTGTTTAACCACATTTATATCATATTCGTTCAATTTTACAGAAGAATTGTCTATGTCTTTGGCTTCTACTTCACTGTCTGTTTTATTGTCTTCAGCTCCCACATTTTCCCTGCCGGCGGATGCTTCTTGAGGATTTCCCGAAATCTTTTCAAGTTCCTCTATAATGCCTTCAATAGGCACTTCTTCATCTACTTCATCTTCTATATTTTTTATCATCTGCTCAAGGGTATCCAGGCATTTAAACAATACCGTTACTACATCTTGCGTAACCTTAAGTTGGCCGTCTCTGAATTCAGACAATACGTCCTCCATCTTATGAGTCAATTCCGCCACTTCATTAAATCCCATGGTAGCTGCCATTCCCTTTATGGTATGTGCAACCCTAAAAATTTCATTCACCTTATCTATATTATCCGGTTCCTGTTCAAGCTGAAGCAGCGAATCATTAAGTGTCTGTAAATTATCCATTGCTTCCTCAAGAAACATAGCCATATACTGTGATGTATCCATTTTCCCCCTCCTTATAGCTTTCTGTACATAAAGGTAGATGCCTTCTCAAAACCATAGTCCCTGTAATTATAGATGCTTTCAGTAGCTCCAACAAACAGCAGTCCCCCTTTTTTCAGGGATTGACTAAATTTTTTATATATTTTATCTTTTATGTCCTGATTAAAATATATCACCACATTTCTGCATATTATCAAGTCAAAATTGTCTTCATAGCTATCCAATATCAGGTCGTGTTTTTTGAAGGTAACCAGATTTTTTATCTTATCACTTATAATATATTTATCGTCCTTTAATGTGAAATACTTATTTAAATATTCCCTTTTTACATTTTTTATTTCCGATGAAACATATTCACCCTTTTTGGCCCTCTCAATTATAGTACTGTCTATATCTGTTGCAATTATTTTATGCCTTCCCCCGGGGCTCAGTTCATCTAAATAGATGGCCACCGAATAGGGTTCAGCTCCGATGGAACATGCTGCACTCCATATCTTCAAATAGTTATTTCGAGAAAGCAGATCTCCTTTTAACTTGATTTTAAGCTCCTCAAATATCTCTGGATTTCTGAAAAATTCAGATACATTTATAGTTATGAAATCCAGGAATTTCTGCCTCTGCATCCTATCCACTTTTAAAAGCGCTATATAATCCTCTATGGTTTTCACTCCAACCCTGGACATAAGACTGTTTATCCGCCTGTGCAGCTGATTTGGTTTGTAGGCAGACAGATTTATATTGAATTCTCTCAGAACCCATTTTTCAAAATAATCCATATCCACAACCATAAGTCTACCTCCTGCCGAGCTTTATTATCTTCAAAATTTCGTCTGCTATTTTATCTATGGGCAGGACCAAATCTACCTTGCCGGTGGCATAAGCTGCCTTAGGCATGCCGTAAATAGTACAGGTGGATTCATCTTCTGCTATGGTGATTCCACCACTTTTCTTGATCTCGACGGTTCCATTTGCACCGTCTCTTCCCATGCCAGTTAAAACCACACTTATGATATTCTCTCCATATACCCTCGAAGCAGATAAAAATAACTTATCCACTGCAGGTCTTACCCCCCATATGGCAGGTTCTTCATTTAAATGTATTTTTCTGTCCCTCCAGACTTCCATGTGAAATCCGCCCGGAGCTATGTAAACAGTATTTTTCATTACATCTATGCCGTTCTGTGCTTCCATCACTTTTATATCTGAATTGGAATCAAGTCTTTCTGCAAAAGCTTTTGTGAATCCTACAGGCATATGCTGCACCACAAATACAGGCACCCCCATGTCTTTTGGGAATTGCGTTATGACTGTATACAGCGCTTTGGGTCCTCCTGTAGAAGCTCCTATTACTACGGCATCTACATTTCTCCTGAGCTCAATTCCACCGTCCATTTCATTTCCCGGATCTGCCTTTATGTAATCAGCAGCTGCCCTTTTAGGGCCTTCATCTTTATAAACTGGATCTGGTATATTTTTTATCCTGCTTACATTTCTATAAGCTGCCTTTATTTTCTTTATGAGTTCAGCTTGGACTTTATTTATATCTAGAGATATGGTGCCGGACGGCTTTGGCAGAAAATCAAATGCACCTGCTTCAAGGCATTCCATAGTAAGCTTCGTACCTTCTTTGGAGATACTGCTTAAAACTATTACAGGTATTTCAATACCTCTTTTCTTCAACTCACCGAGGGCAGTTATACCATCCATCTTTGGCATTTCCACATCAAGGGTTATTATATCAGGCATGCCTTTCCAAAAATTCGTGGAAAGCTTGTCTAAAAAATCTTCACCATTTCTTGCAGTGCCTATGACCTCCATAGATGGATTATTGTTTATCATATCCGAAATTATTTTCCTCATAAGCGCAGAATCATCTACTACTAAAACCTTAATTTCCTCCAAATTGCTATCACTCCATTAACCTTTAAATTTCTTTTATTCCTATTCCTACTGTCTTTATCTTAACCCTGCCATCGTAAGTATCAAATATCATGGTTCTTCCTTTATTGCCCCCCAGATCTTCCGCCAATATGGAAATAGAGTACTCCTCTAGTATATGTTTTACAGCATTTCCATTTCTATTTCCTATATCCATAATCATGCTTTTATCTGAAAAGTTGAACATGGATGCTCCTCCCGCTATTTTTGCCTTTAAGTTCTTTCTATTTACACCTAATTTCTCCAATTTTTCTATGAGCAGAGGGATAGCCAAATCAGCAAATTTCATGGGATTCTTTTTATTGCTGAATTGAGTGCTGTCCGGCAGCATTATATGTGCCAATCCTCCTACACTTATTTTATCGTCATACAGTGCTATGCCCACACAGGAACCCAAACCAATGGTTATAATTTTATCTGGGGAACCGGCTGTATTCATGTCTGCTATTCCTACCTTTATTTCTTTTCCCTCCATAAATATGCAACCTTTCAATTTAAATTATATGAGTTCCTTTTCCTTCTCCGTCAATATCCTTGCCATATTTAAAAATATTACTATCTTATCATCTATTTTAATAAGTCCCTTGATATATCTTTTTGATATTCCCGCTATTATTTCAGGTGGTACTTCTATATTATCGGTATTTATATCTCTTACTTCAGATACTACATCAACTATTACGCCTATTTTATTTTCATCCTGCTTTGTAACTATGATCTTAGCCTGATCCTTTTTCTGCTGGGATTCAAGTCCAAACTTTTTAGCAAGGGATATTACAGGAAGTATATTTCCCTCATAATTTATTACCCCCTCCACAAAATCAGGTGAATCAGGCAATTTTGTAGTTTCTTCATATCCTAAAATTCTCTCTATCTCCATAATATCTGTAGCATAGTATTCTTCGCCTATACTAAATATCAACACTTTTATTTCCTTATTGCCCATTGTCAAAAATCCTCCTTAATTATTTTAAAATAATCTATGACTTTTACAGGACGAATTTATCTACTACTATAAGTCCGTCCTTTAAGTAAGCATGTACACTTTTACTTGGTGAATCCAGAACCATCTCCCTGTTTCCCACTTTAAATACAGTATTATGATAAGCTATATCAGCCCATATATGGCCCTTGCTTCCTACCTGGAGTTTTGTAGACACTCCTGCCATACTCCCAACAACCTTGCATTTGATCTCCCTCTGAGATTTTAGAATTCCTCCTCTTGCCACACTTCCTTCCCTTGCAAATTCAATAGAATCATTAGCTGTAATAGTCGATACATATTCTCCTTTTCCTGTAATTATTACATTACCCGAACTCTGTATATTTGAGTCCTGGCAGTATGATAAACTCACGTTTACCGGAAGCGCAAGGGTATCCTCAAAATACTTTATTTTATCACTTATTTCATCTATCAACTCATTTAATTCCAAATAATTTTTTATACTTATAGGTCCTATTCCCATAAGTTTTGTCCTTATATATCTAACTATTTCATCTTCTCCATCCTCTTCATTTTGAGTGTTCAAATCTGCAATTACATTTATACCCAACCTCAAAAGAACTTTAAATTTATTTTCCAATAGTACTTTTATTATTTCTCCATCACTTTTATCGCGTCCAAGCAAATCATAGGATTTTATCTCCTTTACCACTTCAATTAATTTGGTCAAATTCTCATTGAATTTTTTCAGATGTTCCAGAGCATGGAGCTTTGTTACATTTTCTCCTCCACCGCATATTTTCGATGCAACAACACTGCCAACTACAGCTACATCGCCTAATGCAGTTATAGTAGCTCTCTCCACTTCCCTGTCTATGACAAGGTCATTTCCACACTCCACTTCCATTCCCTCTTTTACATCACCGTGTACAACTATATCTCCTATATACTTTACATTTCCAGTACTCAGATCCACATCGCCATTGATCTCATGGACCTGATGGACATAAAAAGTATTCCCATTTACAGAAGGTTTTCCGCTGACAGCTGCTTCAACTGTATTTTCATCTTTAAGAAGGCAGCCGGTTCCAGCTTTGAGCTTCAACTGCTTTCCATTTTTACACTTTTTTATTTTCCCGTATACATCATATCCATTTTCACCTTTAGTGCCCACATGTCTTACTGCAATTACATCTCCCTTTTCTACTGCATTTACAGCTCCTATGCTTTTAAAATCCACATTGCCTCCCACATCCTCTTCCAGGTCTGCAAAAGTTTTAAATTTCACTTCTATTAGATCATCTTTTCCATTTACAGGTTCCTTTCCCTGTGCTACAAGAACCCTCTCACTAATTTCTACAGCTTTTTTCAAATTTTCTTCTATTATACCATAAACTACTTTATTATTGGATAATTCTTCTTTAATTTCTTCCACAGTGTATTTAGCAGGGGAAACACTCTCTAATATTTCAGTTTTCAAGCTGGCTTTCTGGCTTTCTTCCATATCCTTCAATGCGTATTTATTTTCAGGTATATATTTAACTTCCGCGTAAGCCTTCATTTTATCATAGGACACGTGCATGTTGAGTTCTCTTCTGGGTTCATCCTTATGAAAAGTCACTTCTATACTGCTGTTTGAAAAAACTTCACACTTTTTTTCAACTTCAGCCCCATCTACAGAAATCGACATATGCTTACTTCTACAAATTACTGCAGGTTTCCCGTCCGCTGCAGGATCTTTTACAATTACCTTCCCCTTAACCACTTTGATGGTTCCATTATTCTCATAGGACTTTAAAGGTGCCATATCTTTTTCGTCATCATCTATCAAGACTTCAATTACCGTCTTCTTTTTAAAAAAGGATTTTTTCTGCTTTAACACTTTATATTTTAACTGTTCTTTGGGTTTATTTAACTCATAACTGGCGGATTTCAAACAGTCTTCCAGTGAAACTCCCTTAAATATCTTTTTCATCTTAAACAATCACTCCCCTGTTTATTTAAAACACAAAATTCTCTATATCCTTTCTTATCTTCTCGTTATATGCCCCCATTATTTGAAGTAGTATTTTATTATTTGAAGAATTAAATTCAATATTTCCCACGCTCTTTACAGGAAGTACCTTGGGAGAAGTGCCTGATATAAATATGGCGTCAAATTTATCTATTTCCCTGTAATTCACATCTTCCTCAAGTACCTCCAATCCCAATCCAAGGCAGATCTGCATTATAATATTTCTGGTAGTCCCGGGCAGTACCCTTTTAAAAGGTGCCGTTATAACCTTTTCACCTTTTATCATAAATATATTGGACTTGCTGCCTTCAGTTATATTACCTTCATCATCCACAAGTACTGCTTCAAATATACCGCTTTCCGTTATCTTCTTATTCACCCGGACCTTAAACTTCCTATTTATCACCTTGGCATTTGGATTTTCTCTTTCAATGTGAAAAAAATCGGTTTTCACCCCCACTTCATAGTCCCTTGAAGTTGGATAATGGTGTTCTACAAAATATGCCAAAAACTTATTATTTTTATAAAAATTAAATATAAGCTTTACATTGCCGCTGTAAATTTCATTTATATGTATCAATTTAAAGATACTGTCCACAATTTCTTTTCTGCCGAGCCACAGTTTTAAGTCTGTTATATTAGAAGAATTGTTCAGTCTATCCAGATGAGCTTTTAAAAATAAAGGTTTTCCGTCTATTATTCGAATTACTTCATACAGGGACTTTCCCTCTTTAAATATATTATCTTCAAATTCCTCCCTTTTTCTTATTTCATCATTGTATAAAAAAAAGTTACTAACACATTCACTCATTGTAAACCCCTTCTTTAAAATTTAATAAAATATTAATATTATAATTACATTTTATCATTATCCTGAACAATTTCCTACCTTGTTCAAGGCTCAAATATCAGATATTGTGACTTTGTTACTGCCTGCAATTTATATCATAGTTAAATTATCTTTTCAATCAAGTTATCCATATGATATTATAGAAAAGAACAAGGTTTACTGCTTAAAGAATAGATGGGGTGATTATTTGACAAAACTTGCTATATTTGACGTTGATTTTACTTTAACCAGCCGGGAAACCCTTATGGAATTTTACATATTCATGGTGAAAAAAGATCCAAAGCTCATAGTGTATGCACCTTTCAGCATCATTTCTGCTTTTTTATTCGTAATAGGATTGTTCACTGCAAAAAAGGCCAAGGAAAATTTTATTTCATTTATAAACGGCATAAGTGAGGAAAAGATGAAATGCCTGACGGCAGAA
Organism: Clostridium aromativorans; assembly: GCF_020908015.1. NCBI lineage: Bacteria > Bacillati > Bacillota > Clostridia > Eubacteriales > Clostridiaceae > Clostridium > Clostridium aromativorans. The sequence goes on along the minus strand of NZ_JAJJPB010000002.1, from coordinate 115,633 downwards.
TTCTACGAAAAAAGAATGTGTAAGATATTATATAGAGATGGCTTAGATACTATGAAAAAATTGAAAAATAAAGGCTGTAAGATATATCTGATTTCTGCTTCAGCGGAATTCTATTTGAAAGAATTGTATAGAATAGAATATGTTGACAGAATAATAGGTACCATATTTTCCATTAAAAACGGGAAACACTACAATAAAATAGCCGGTAAAAACTGTAAGGGTGAGGAAAAGGTGAGAAGACTTATGGAGTCTTTAAAAAAAGACGGTCTGGAAGTTGACTTCAAGAACTCCTATATGTTCTCCGATTCCCTAGCAGATCTGCCATTATTTAATATAGTTGGAAATCCATACCTCATAAATCATAAAAAAAGCAATCCATACAATATCAAGGTGCTGAACTGGAAGTGAAGTCAATATACAATTGACAATGCACAATGCACAATTGACAATTAAAGTACAAAGTTCAAAGAACAAATATCAAATAGTGAAGATTTTCGCCTAAGCCCTAAAATCCACCAAATTTGATATTTAAACTTTGAACTTTGATATTCATTCTTGCTTATTCCTGTGACAGCTGCTGGTAATAAGCTGAAACTTCCTTGAATTCTTCCTCCTCAGGGATAACAAGCTCACCTGCCGGACCTTCTCCCTCTACTTTAAATAGATATACAGCTCCATTTTGCGGATTCTGAACTATAGCATACTCATTTTCCTTGAATTCAAATCCATCAACCACTTCACAGGGAACTATGTTTCCATTTTCATCTTCCAGATCCACTACTAATGATTCATGCTCTCCGCAGTCGCTACACCCACAGCCGCAATCATGAACCCTTTCATCACAAGCTTCTTCTACTTCATCGCCGCTATTGCAGCTCTTCTTATTTAAATCCTCTTCATTCATAACATATGCCCGGTAACCTTTAAGGTGGATATCCTATCAATATTATAACCCAATTACAAAATTTTCCTGTATCTTACAGAGCTATAACTTGTAGTCTTGATCCTACCGGGATATTCACCTCCTCTTTTATTGTTATGTTTTAATTTTACCCTTAATTACAATATAATAAAAGCTTTTTTTAGTTAAAAATAAAAAATTATCAGTTAAGCCAAAAAAACACCGGGCAATTCATGCCCGATGTCTTTTAGCTATTATTCTGCATTTGCAAGTTTCTTGTATCCTTCAATTCTCTGCAGTGCATCTCTCTTTGTCTTTGCAAACAGAGCTTCTGCTTTATCAGGGAACTGTTTAGCAAGTGAAGAGTATCTAACCTCACCCATTAAGAATTCTCTAAAGTCTGTCGTTGGCTCCTTGGAATCAAGGCTGAATGATTTCTTGCCCTCCGCCTTTAATTCAGGATTATATCTGTAAAGTGCCCAGTATCCACAATCAACAGCTTTCTTAGCTTCTCTCTGGCTCTTGCCCATGCCAGCTCTCAATCCATGATTGATGCATGGAGCATAAGCTATTACAAGTGATGGTCCTTTATAAGCTTCTGCTTCTTTTATTGCTTTAAGAGCCTGAGCTTTATCTGAACCCATGGAAATCTGAGCTACATATACATATCCGTAAGTCATAGCCATCATTCCAAGATCCTTTTTCTTAGTCTTCTTACCACTTGCTGCAAACTTAGCTACAGCTGCTGCAGGAGTGGATTTTGAAGACTGTCCGCCTGTATTTGAATAAACTTCTGTATCAAGTACAAGTACATTTACATCTTCTCCAGATGCCAGTACATGATCTAATCCGCCGTATCCTATATCATAAGCCCAGCCGTCTCCGCCGATTATCCAGTGGGATCTCTTGATAAGGAAATCTCTGTTTTCATAAATTTCATTTAATACAGGGTCATTTCCCTTTTCACTTTCAAGTAAAGCTATTATCTTATCAGCTCTTTCCCTTGTGCCTTGGCCATTGTCTATATTTTCAATCCAATCCTCAAAAGCAGCTTTAAGTTCTGCACTTAAACTACCTTTAAGAGCTTCTTTTATGCTGATCTCAAGTCTTTCTCTTGTCTGTTTTACTCCAAGAACCATGCCCAGTCCATATTCAGCATTGTCCTCAAATAATGAGTTAGCCCAGGAAGGACCGTGTCCTCTGTAATTTTTAGTATATGGAGTTGTCGGTGCAGAAGCTCCCCAGATTGACGAACATCCTGTTGCATTGGCTATCATCATTGTGTCACCAAACAGCTGGGTTACAAGCTTAACATAAGGAGTTTCTCCACATCCCGCACAAGCTCCTGAGAACTCAAGCAGCGGCTGCTCGAACTGGCTTCCCTTTACGTTGAATTTATTCATAGGATTGTCCTTGTGAGATACCGACATAGCATAATCCCATGCATCTGCTTTATACAATTGAGTATCCAGTGGTTTCATAACAAGAGCTTTTTCTTTTGCAGGGCATACATCTGCACAGTTTCCACATCCCTGACAATCAAATGGTGAAACAGCCATGGTGAATTTAAGTCCCTTTGCTCCTGTTGCATCTTTGTATTCAAATCCCTTAGGTGCCTTGGATGCCTCTTCCTCAGTAGTGAGAACAGGTCTTATAGCTGCATGAGGACATACAAATGAACACTGGTTACACTGTATGCAATTGTCTACCTGCCATTCTGGAACAGATATAGCTATTCCTCTCTTCTCATAAGCTGCAGTTCCTGCCGGGAATGTACCGTCTTCCATTCCTACAAAAGTGCTTACTGGAAGTTTGTCTCCATCCTGTCTGTTCATAGGATCAGCTATCTTTTGAATGAATTCAGGAACTTCTCTTGTGGCAGCAGCTTCTTCCGATGCATCTTTCCATGAAGCTGGTACATCTATCTTAACTACTGATTTGACGCCCTCATCTATAGCTGCATTGTTCATGTCTACAACTTTTTGTCCCTTTTTACCATAAGAAGTTACAACTGCTTCTTTCAGGTATTTAACTGCATCTTCTACTGGTATGATATTTGCAATCTTGAAGAAAGCAGCCTGGCATATCATGTTTATTCTTCCGCCAAGTCCTATTCCCTGTGCAATTTTCACGGCATTTAATGTATAGAATTCGATATCATTATTTGCTATATATCTTTTTACTGAAGCAGGCAGTTCCTTTTCAAGTTCTTCTGGGCTCCAGATTGTATTCAGCAGGAATTTTCCGCCTTTTTTAAGTCCCTCAAGTACATTGTATTTATGAACATAGGACTGATTGTGTACAGCGATGAAGTCAGCCTTATCTATAAGATATGGTGATTTTATCGGTGACTTACCAAATCTCAAGTGGGAAACTGTTATACCTCCGGATTTTTTGGAGTCATATGCAAAATATCCCTGGGCATACATGTCTGTATGGTCTCCTATGATTTTTATTGCACTCTTGTTTGCTCCTACAGTACCATCGGATCCAAGTCCCCAGAACTTACAAGCTGTAGTTCCTGCTGGAGTTGTATTTATATCTTCTCCAACTTTCAGGGAAGTGTTTGTAACATCGTCCACTATGCTTATAGTAAATCCGTTCTTTGGATTATCTGATTTCAAGTTTTCAAATACTGGAAGAATATGTGATGGTAATACATCCTTGGAACCTAGTCCATATCTTCCTCCAACTATAACAGGTTGTCCTTCTTTACCATAAAATGCATTTTTAACATCCAGATAAAGAGGTTCTCCAATTGATCCAGGTTCTTTTGTTCTATCCAGAACCGCAATCTTTTTAACAGTTTTCGGTATATATTTAAAGAAATGTTTTATTGAGAATGGCCTATACAGGTGAACTGTAAGAAGTCCTACCTTTTCGCCCTTAGCAGTTAAGTAATCTATTACTTCTTCTATAGTTTCACAGACAGAACCCATAGCTATTATGATTCTCTCCGCATCTTTTGCTCCATAATAGTTAAACAGATGATACTCTCTTCCTGTAAGCTTGCTTATTTCTGCCATATAATCTTCAACTATTTCAGGAAGTGCCTCATAGTATTTATTGGATACTTCTCTTTCCTGGAAGTATATATCTGGATTCTGAGCTGTACCACGGGTTACAGGATGATCTGGATTTAAAGCTCTTCTTCTAAATGCATTTACTGCATCCATATCAATAAGTTTTGCCAGATCTTCATAATTCAACAATTCAATTTTCTGAATTTCATGGGAAGTCCTAAATCCATCAAAGAAATTCACAAATGGAACTCTGCCCTTTATTGCTGACAAATGTGCTACTGCAGCAAGATCCATAACCTGCTGTACTGAACTCTCTGCAAGCAGTGCAAAGCCTGTCTGCCTTGTAGCCATAACATCCTGATGATCACCAAATATGTTAAGTGAATTAGCTGCTACTGCTCTGGCCGATACCTGAAATACTCCTGGTAAAAGTTCTCCTGCAATTTTATACATGTTAGGTATCATAAGTAATAAACCCTGTGATGCAGTGTAAGTTGTAGTCAAGGCTCCTGCCTCAAGTGAACCATGTACTGCTCCAGATGCTCCTGCCTCTGACTGCATTTCCATAACTTTTACCTGCTGTCCGAAGATGTTCTTTTTACCTTGAGCTACCCATTCATCCACATGTTCTGCCATTGGAGATGATGGAGTTATCGGATAAATAGCTGCCACATCGGTAAATGCATAGGAAATATAAGCTGCTGCTGTATTTCCATCCATAGTCTTCATTTTACTCATAAAAAATTCCTCTCCTTTTTAGTATTGTAAATTTTAAATATAAATAGTTGTGCTTTTTAATTTTAAATTAATACAGTAATTATATCACAATTAGTACAGCAATTACACTGGAAGCAAAAATTTTAATTAAAAAGTACAAAATTTAGCTATATTTATTTATGATCTATAACTTTACTATACAGCAAAACGACAAAATTTTAAATATATAAAACGATTTTAAAAAAATTTTTTAGTTCCAATTATCTACTATCAACCATAATTGGTTAATAAAAACTATACTACAGATGCAATTTTTTTAAAATACAGTTTCATTTTGAATTCAACATAGTAAAAAAAGATATTTAAAAATATAAAAAAAGGAGATGTCTGATCGTTAATAAATAAACAATAATTTTTATCAAGCAGCCCACATCTCCCGTACTTTCAAATAATCCTATTAAAGTTCAAGGAACAATTGTTTGATAATTGTTCTTTGAACTTCTATATTTATATTTTCATGACCCACATGCCTAAACTATTCTGCAAGTAATTTACCAAGTTCCTTAGCTTTTTGCAGCTGTTCATCATTAGGAGCTTCTTTAACTGCAAGTTCCCCCACCACTTTAAAACCATAATCTTCTACAGTCTTTTTCCAGTCTTTCAAAAATGCACCTTCATCCCAACCATAGGATCCGAATAGTACAGCTTTCTTTCCCTGAATAGGAAGAAGTTTAAATTCTTTAATAAATGGAGCCATATAATCCTGTTCTATCTTGTTATTGTCAAGAGATGGGCTTCCAAATGCTACGGCATCTGCAGAAGTCACATCCTCCACCTTTGCATCCTGTACATGTTTTGTTGTGACCTTTGCACCTTCAGCTTCTGCGCCTTTTACAATATTATCAGCCAGTACTTCTACATTTCCCCCATTACTCCAATATATTACAGCTATGTTTTTCATATATTACCTCCACCTTTCACTTTTATATCATTTATAAGTTATCTGTTCAGCAGTATATCAATACACTGTGATAATTCTTATTATTTATACTTCTACACAGGATCTGTTTTTCCTTCTAGAAAAAGCAAAATATAATCACTTTTTTCACAAAGTATTTTGCTATGCTAAAGCAGGCAGGCAAAAGATTCATTAAGAATATGTTTATGCACCAATTCAGTTAATTGCTGCATTTTTCTATCAAATTTATGATTTTACTCACTCCATGACGGACAGGGCTTGCCTTCATATTATTTATGTAATTATTCCTGGATGCATAGAGTTCTTTAATTTTATTCAAAAATGTCATTTGTGTCATTTCTTCCTCCTGAAGCACCATACTGTATCCGCTTTTTTCAAAAGAAGCTGCATTTAAAATCTGATCACCCCTGCTGGATGCCCTGGAAAGTGGAATAAGCAAATTGGGCTTTTTAAGTGCAAGTAATTCAAATATGACATTTGCACCTGCCCTGGATACAACTATATCTGCCGCATTCATTATATGTGGAAGTTCCCTGTTTAAATATTCAAACTGAATATATCCTTTTCGCATATTCAAGGATTTATCCACATTTCCCCTGCCGCATATGTGTACTATATTAAATACTCTCAGGAGCTCATTTAAAGAATTCCTCACTGTATTGTTTATGAATCTGGACCCGAGACTCCCGCCTATTATAAGAAGAATTGGCTTTTCATCTGTAAATCCACACAACCTTCTTCCAATTATTCTACTTCCATCTAAGAGTTCCTGCCTTATGGGAGTTCCCGTAAGAACAGCATCATGTCCTTTTACATTTTTCAGGGATTCAGGAAATGTAACGCAAATTTTTGTACAATAGGGTATAGATAATTTATTTGCAAGTCCAGGTGTAATATCCGATTCATGGATAATGACAGGTATTTTATTTAAATATGCAGCAATAACCACGGGTACCGACACAAATCCTCCCTTGGAAAATACTATATTTGGTTTTTCCCTTCTCATTATAACCACGGCCTGAAATATTCCCTTCAGTACTCTAAAGGGATCCGTAAAATTTTTTATATCAAAATACCTTCTCAATTTTCCACTGGAAATAATGTGATATTTTATTTTTTCATCTTCTATTATTTTTCTTTCAATTCCATTTCTGGTTCCTATATACTGTATCTCATATCCCAATTCCTTCAAACTGGGAACCAGTGCCAAATTAGGTGTAACATGTCCAGCAGAGCCGCCACCTGTTAGAATTATCTTCTTCAAAGTACATTTCCCCCCCACAAAATATAATATTCACACTGCACATTAAAAAGTCAGTCTAAAATCTTTTACTATAATCTGAATACTTTTATTTCCATTAAATTCATTAATAGATGGTGAAAATATAAAATCCATTTTTATGCTGCGAAATTTATTGTTTAAAATTTCATTTCCCTTTTTATCACCATAGCGCTCCATCACTAATTCTTTAAATTTTTTACCTCCATTAAAATCCACAGCATCAATTTTCTTTAAACTTTTTTTCAGCCGGCAAAATAATTTCAGTACATTTTTATCTTTTCCTAAAAAATATACCCTGAATACATCTATATTTTTTTCACCAAAAACAGGTTCTGGATTTCCCTTTCCAAAAGGCTGCAGTTTTTCTATATCCTCCAGCATTTTAAAAGATACATTTTCAAGGGGAAGTCTTTTATCTATCCTAATTTTAGGCACTATATCTTCATCTGTAAGATTACAGTTTTCATTGAGTTTCTTCCTCAGTTTATCTATATTTTCAGTATTTATGGACAACCCCGCTGCCAGCGGATGACCTCCAAATTTATTCATCAATTCTCTGCATTTTAAAAGTTCTTCAAACATATTATAGCCTTCTATGGATCTGCCTGAGCCCTTAGACTGATCTGCACTTTTTGTTATCACTATAGAAGGTACATTGTATTTTTCTTTGAGTCTTCCTGCGACTATACCAACTATGCTCTCGTGTATATCATCTCTATGTACTACAAGTACCTTGTCTTTTTTTAGGGAAGAATTTTCCACTTCCTCCACTACTGCATTTAAACTGTCATTAGTCATATGCTGCCTCTGTATGTTCAATTCATGAAGTTTTTTGGCAAGCTTTTGTGCCTCAGCTGAATTCCTGCACAGCAAGAGTTCAAGCGCCACAGATGCACTATCAAGGCGTCCTGTCGCATTTATACAAGGCCCTATAATAAAACCTATATGGTAGGAATTTATAATTTTCCCATCCAATGAAGTCTCTTTGATCAATGCCCTTATACCAGGGTTTCCAGTATTATTTAACATTTTAAGACCATTTTTAGCTATAATTCTGTTTTCCCCCAATAAATCCACCACATCACATATAGTTCCTATAGCTGCATATTCTATAAACGCACAAGCTTCCTCTTCCTTTATTCCAAATTTTTTATAGAGTACCTGAACAAATTTGAAAGCTATTCCTGCACCACAGAGCTGTTTAAAAGGATATGAACAGTTTTTTTGTTTTGGATCGATGACAGCATCTGCTGGCGGTATGAGAAATTTCTTTTCACCTTGTTTTGAATCATCAACATCAAAAGGTATATTGTGGTGATCCGTAACCACCACTGTAACTCCAAGCTCTTTTGCCCTTTCAATCTGATCCAAAGCAGAAATACCGTTGTCACAGGTTATTATAACTTCAATTCCCTCATTTTTTAACTGCTCAACACTGTGAATATTCATGCCATACCCCTCTGTAATCCTGTCCGGAATATGATATTTCACCTTTGCCCCGCACCTTAAAAGCCCACGGTACAGTATATATGTGCTTATTATTCCATCTACATCATAATCACCATATATAGCTATATTTTTATTTTCCCTTATAGCTCTGTATATTATATCCGTACCCTTTCCCATATCTTTCATGAGCATGGGATTCAGCAATTTATGTATTGACGGATTTATAAAATTCTCTATTTCTCTTTCATCAACTATTCCTCTATTGACAAGAATTTGTGCTGTAATTTCACTTATCCCCGATTTTTTAGCAATAGCCTTTATATCTTTTCTGCATCTTCTCAGCATCCATTTTGCACTCAAAAACAAACCACCAGCCTTATATCAATTGACAACTCACAGTTGACAGTTTACAATTTATAATTTTCAACTTACAATACACAATTGTCAATGGACAATTGTAAATTGTAAATTGATATCTAAGGTGCTCTTAATATCTGTATGGAGGGATTTTTCATAACTTTGTCTATGACTTCGACTATATCCTCGCATTTAATTTCATCCAGCTGTTCTGCATCACATGAATTGCAGTGATCATCAAATCTCTCATACATGAGATCGTGTTCCACAACTTCTTTACAGTATTCAATGGATCTTTCTCTTTTAATTTCCCTTTTCAGTTCCAGACTTCTGGCAATTTTTCCTATTTTATCACTGCTAAAATACTCTTTCGAATTTTTCAATTCATTTATTACACTATTTACAATGCCAAGTGCTCTATCTATATTTTCAGGCAAGGTACTCATTTTTATGGAGAAAAGTTTCATGCCCCTTTCATCCTTTATGCTGCTGCCCAAATCATAGGCTATGCCCTTTTCAGTTCTTATTCTGCTGAACAAGAGGCTGCTGGTGCCCTGCCCAAAGACAGTGTTAAACAGATAGAGGGCTTTGTATTCCCTTTCACTTAAATCATGAATATCAAATATATACTGAATCCTGGCACCGGCTATTCCAGATACTTTTTCCAGGAATACACCAGCCCTATTTTTTTCATACACGGGTTCTTTTGCAGCACATATCTTTGATTTTACTCTCCATTTTCCAAAATATCTGTCCACAATAGAAATTATGCTTTTAAAATCCAGGGAAGAACAAAAACAAACAGTACAATTTTCAGGGAAATAAAAAGTACTGTAAAATCTCTTTATCTCATCTAAGGTAATGGATTTTATACTGCCTTCATTCCCCACTATAAGCTCTCTTATTCTTCTCTTATTAAAGGAGTTCCCAAAAAGAGCATCTTCACACCGCTGATATGCATCATCTTTCCAATCCCTGTACTCCTGAAGTATTACATCCATTTCTTCCTTAAAACCTTTTTCAGGAAAAATGGGGTTTAGAATCACATCGCCATAGAGCTTCACTGCCCTTTCAAGATCATCTGAAAAACAAGTTCCATAATATATGGTATAAGGATAATTAGTCATGGCATTTTCAAATCCAAATACATTGTCAAATTCCTCATTTATCTGATTTTCATCTCTGTGTTCCGTCCCTTTAGATATGACATGCTCCAGGGCATGGGCCGTCCCAAAATTAAATTGCCCGCTCTCCTCTAGAGCTCCTGCATTAAATCCAATACACAGTGAAGTGAGTATTCCCTCCCTATACTGATACAAGAGCTTGATCCCATTGTCAAGCATATATTCTCTCACTTTTCATCCTCTCTTTCCACGGGTTTACCTTGAAGTCAGGCTGAACAATTTAACCTGTCACCAGATTTAAAAGCATATCTTTTTTCAAATTTTCCACTATATCCTCATCTGCAAGATTTTGTAAAATCCTAAAGGCAAAATACATGGCCGTAGCCGGGCCCCTGCTGGTTATGAGGTTTCCATCCTGAACTACTATATCATGGCTGAAATGGATTGGTTCCAGTTCTTTTTCAAAACCGGGATAGCAAGTTACTTTTTTATTTTCAATTATTCCCGCTTTCTTCAATACTATGGGGCCCGCACATATGGCAGCTACTATTTTATTCTCATTATAGAATCTTTTTACCAGATCTATAACTTCGCTGTTATCCCTAAGATTTGCCGCACCGGGCATACCTCCTGGTATTATAAGCGCATCATATTTATCTACATCTGTATTCTCAAGTATATTATTGGCCCTTACATGTATTTCATGACAGCCAGCTACATCTTTATCCAAATTTATAGAACAGGTTATACAGTGCACTCCACCTCTTCTCAATACATCTACACAGGTAAGAGCTTCCACTTCTTCAAAGCCTTTAGCAAGTAACACTATAGCTTTTTTCATAATGAATCACCTCTAATAAATTATACCATAATTATTCAATTCACAATGCACCATTATAAAAAATCCCGAGACAAAAGAAATATCATCTCAGGATCACAATATATACAATTATTTTATTTGTTTGCCCATCCCATGGATCTCTTCACAGCCTCATGCCATCCATTTAGCAGTTCAATTCTTTTTCCTTCCTCCATATCTGGCTCAAAGGTTCTGGATATAGCCCAGTTCTTAGATACCTCTTTCCTGTCACTCCAATATCCAACTGCAATACCAGCCAGATAAGCTGCACCCAGCGCAGTGGTTTCTATAACTTCAGGTCTGTCGACTTTAACATTTAATATATCCGATTGAAATTTCATCAGGAAATTATTGGCACAAGCCCCGCCGTCTACCTTTAAAGCCTTAAGTCCAATTCCAGAATCCTCTTCCATGGCTTTTAGTACATCATAAGTCTGATATGCGAGGGATTCAACTGTAGCTCTTATAAAATGCTCTTTTTTGGTTGCTCTTGTAATTCCAACTATAGTGCCCCGCGCATAGGCATCCCAGTAAGGTGCACCTAATCCCACAAATGCCGGCACCAGGTATACTCCACCGGTATCCTTCACAGCAAGGCAGTATTTTTCGGACTCCGGAGAGGTTTTTATCATTCTAAGTTCATCTCTGATCCACTGTATTGCTGCTCCACCTACAAATATGCTTCCCTCAAGGGCATATTCAACTTTACCATCTATTCCAACTGCTATAGTTGTCAAAAGACCATTTTTAGATTCCACTGCTTTTTCTCCAGTATTCATTAGAAGGAAACATCCTGTACCATAGGTATTCTTTGCAGTTCCCGGCTGAAAACAAGTCTGTCCAAACAAAGCCGCCTGCTGATCTCCTGCATCTCCTGCTATTGGAATATTTACTCCAAACAGGCTCTTATCGGTTTCCCCATAGACACAGCTGGAAGGTTTTACTTCCGGCAGCATTGATTCAGGTATATCAAGCATGTCTAAAAGATCCTTATCCCACTTCAATTCGTGAATATTGAAAAGCATAGTTCTAGATGCATTGGTGTAATCAGTTACATGAACCCTGCCTTTAGTCAAGTTCCATATTAGCCAGGTATCCACATTTCCAAAGGCCAGATTTCCCCTCTCGGCTTCTTTCCTCGCACCAGGTACATTGTCCAGGATCCATTTTATTTTTGTACCTGAAAAATATGCATCCAAAATCAATCCTGTCTTTTCCTTTATCATCTTGTCCAAACCTTTTGCTCTTATTTCATCACATATGCTAGCAGTTCTTCTGCACTGCCATACTATAGCATTGTAAATTGGAAGTCCAGTTCTTCTGTCCCATACTATAGTGGTCTCTCGCTGGTTGGTTATTCCTATGGCCTCAACATCCTCAGCTTTTATATTTTCCCTAAGAAGAGCTTCTGTTGCCACTCCAAACTGTGTAGCCCATATTTCAGTTGGATCATGCTCCACCCATCCATTTTCCGGATAAATCTGTTTGAACTCTTTCTGAGCCATACTTACAGGCAATCCCTGTTTATTAAACAATATGCACCTGGAACTAGTCGTTCCCTGATCCAGCGCCATAATATATTTTGCCATTTTACATCCTCCTTTACAGTCTTATCAAATTAAATTCTTACATAACATAGATCATGGAATTTCAGTTTTTTGATCTTTTGTTAGTTTCTGAAATTCCACAATCTCATATTATCAACCTTACAAGTTCCACAATTTGTGAGTAGTAGTGGATATAGCTATAGCTCCTGCAGACAGAGAATTCATTATATCCTTTTTTTCTTTTATAAGCCCTCCTGCTATAATAGGCATCTTAATTTCCTTTTCAATAACTCCTATTATTTTACTTGCTACTCCAGGTAAAACCTCAAGTGCATCAGGATTATTTTCATGTATATTCTTTATTCCCGTTTTAAGAGAAAGTGAATCCAGTATAAATACTCTCTGTATCGTCAGTAAATCCAGTTGATTCCCATATTTGATATTAGAGGATTTTGTGCTTATTATTCCATTTGGATTTGCACATTGTTTTATATACCTCATTCCTGCAAAGTCTCCCTTTAATCCATCTACTAAATCAACATGAATAAAAGTCAATTTGTTTTTTCTCCTGAGTTTCGCACATATTTGTGAAATATTCAATATGTCTCCATAGAGTACAAATACTATGGACACCCTGCTCAAAATAGCCTGTTCCAAATCCTCTTCATTTCTCACAGCCGCTATAATAGGATTCTCTATGAGTTCTTCTCTAAATTTAGGCATTTAAAAAGACTTCCTTTTTAATTAATTTAAGCAATTATCATCAGAATATTACTGCAAATAGCAGTGCCCCGGCTATTCCTCCCGCTATAGGTCCAAAAACCGGAACCCAAGCATAAGCCCAATCTGAATCGCCTTTACCTGCTATAGGAAGTATAGCATGTGCAATTCTTGGTGACAAATCTCTGGCTGGATTCATTGCATATCCAGTAGGACCACCGAGAGCACAACCCAGAACAAAGATAATTGCACTTACAACAATTATAGATCCCATACCATCGGCAGTTTTAACCGTACCCATCGCAGCTAAAGAAAATACTAAAGTAGCCGTAGCCAAAAACTCAGTTAAGAAGTTTGCAGGATAATTTCTCACAGCCGGCGCTGTGCAGAATATACCCAGTTTTGCAGCCTTATCCTCTGTAATTCCCCAATGCGGTAAATAGGTAAGCCATACAAAAACTCCTCCAACTATACCTCCCACCATTTGAGCTACGACATAACCAGGAACTTCCGCCCACGGAAATTTACCAATTACGGCCAGCCCTATGGTAAGCGCCGGATTGAACTGATTACTGAAATTTGAAAACAAGTATGCAGGAATTCCTACTGCAAAACCCCATCCTGCTGCTATGACTATCCATCCTGCATTCTGCCCTTTACTCTTGTTAAGAGTACAGTTTGCACATACGCTGTCTCCTAAATAGACAAGCAATGCAGTTCCAACAAATTCTGCTAATACATGTGACATAATATTTATTCCCCCTAACTTAATAATTATGTTAATTTAAATTAACATCTAATTATGAAATAAATTTGGTATTTCAAAGAACACAAGAAATCGATTACTGAATAAAAGTATAATTCTTTTTATAAAAAGAGCCTACTTAAAAGAAGCCAAATATATTGACTTTTTAAAGCGGCTCTCTTTTCTCTGCCTTTTATTAAATTATATACACATTATAATATAATAATCACAATATTACAATATACTTCTAAATTATCTGCAAATTTGCTGCAAAATACTTTTCAGTGAACTTCCTTAACTCTGTCATCTAAATTCATTACAACAACGCTTCTGCCTCTGCCTGCTCTGTTTTGAAGCGATATATTCTTTAACTTTATTTTTCCTTTATTTCCCTTGAAAGAATTTAAAATCAAGGTGCGGTTCATCTTATCTTCATTGTCTATAAGAAGAGAATATATCACTTTCTGGTCATCCTTTAAACTCATGCCTATTACCCCTGAAGCCAATTTACCCATGGTGCTTACTGAATCCCCCTTGAATTTTATTGCCATCCCAGCATCACTTACTAAAAGTATCTGGGGACTTTGAGCACTGCTATATTCTACATTTATCAGAAGATCTCCCTTATTCTTAAATTTATATGCCCTGTTCCACAAATCCATATCTTTGAATTCCATCATGGAAGTCTTTTTAACCATTCCGCTTTCAGTAAAAAAGTATATGTATCCTGAGCTGAAGTCTTCCACAGAAACTATCTTGAGTATATCCTTTACATCTACATCTCCCATGAGCTTCGCAGCATTTATCCCGGAAGCACCTATATTTTGAAGCATAAATGCAGGCATGGAAAACACCATTCCATCAACCGTAAATAGGAGTACAGTACATCTTGAATTTGTGAGTACATTCCTGTAGGCTCTTCCCATATTTGAAATTTTGACCATTCCTGACTTATTCACATTTATATGAAACTTTCTATACTCATCCTCATCACACAACTGAATATTTAATACTCTATCTTCTTTTGGCAGGGTAAAAAGTTTAGTAGTGACTATATTTCTATCTTCAGTCGCCATCTTCGGCACTTTTAATTTAAAATCAAGCCCTATCTTTGTTGACACTTTTATAAACTTCATCTGAGAGTTTCTGTCAATAAGTTTTACATCTACAAGTTCTTCCCCACTTTTTAGCTTAAGGGCCATGATCTTGACATAATTTGTAATAAAGGATTCCAATTTTGTCCTTTTTATCCCTCCAATAGTAGTAAAAAATATAAAATCCTTTTTTAAATTTAAATTCTCCATGTTGTATACTGCAATTACGTTTTCCGCGGACAGATCAAGACCTCTTATTATGCTGTCGAGTCTTTCACCCTTTTCTTTCCACTTGAATTCAGGAATGTCCCTTCCTTTTAAATTATACACATTTCCCTTATCTGTAAAAAACATAAATGTGTCTCTGGTATTGGCATGTATGAGATATCTATTGAAATCCCCCTCCCTGTATTTTATATCTTCAATTTGCCCGCTGGATCTACTGTAGCTTTTCTCAGAAACTCTTTTTATGAAGGATTCATTGGACATTGTAACGATTATGTTCTCCTCTATCATAAGCTCTTCTTCATCTATTTTGGCTTTTTCATCCTCTTCTACAATGGCAGTTTTTCTATCATCGCCATATTTTTCACCAATTTCTTCCAATTCCTTTTTTATAATTTTCAGGACTTCCCTTTCGCTGCCCAATATTTTTGTAAGCCTCTTTATTGTTCTTAAAAGTTTTTTGTATTCTTTCTCAAAAGACACTATTTCAAGTCCTGTAAGTCTATACAACATGAGCTCCAATATAGCCTGGGCCTGTGGAGCTGTAAACTGAAATCTATCCATAAGATTTGAGGCAGCATTTTTTTTGGATTTAGATGCCCTGATGGTTTTTATAATTTCATCCATTATACCTATGGCCTTTATGAATCCCTCTACAATATGAAACCTGGAATTTGCTGCATCCAGCTCCTTTCTTGTTCTCCTCTTTACAATTTCCTTCTGATAATCAACATAGTAACTCAATATGGTCCTAAGTCCCATAGTTTGAGGTTTTCCATTAGCCAAAGCCACCATATTAAAGGATATGCTGCACTGAAGATCTGTCTTTTTAAACAGATATTTTAAAATTTTCTTCACTAGATTGATATCTGCTGATTTTTTGAATTCTATTACTGCTCTTATACCACTCCTATCGGACTCATCTCTTATATCAGATATGGGTTCAAATATCTTTGCATGCCTTTTATCGGCAGTCATTTCAGAAATAGTCTGAAGCAGCCTGGCCTTGCTCCTCCTGTAGGGAAATTCCGTTATGACTATGGCAAGCTTTCCATTGTCAAGCTTCTCTATGGAAGTCTTGGCCCTTAAAGTCACTCTCCCCTCGCCCGTTTCATAGGCGGAAAGGAGAGATTTTTTCCCTATTATTATCCCTCCGGTGGGCAAATCTGGTCCCTTTATGTATTTCATAAGTTCCTCAGTGGTTATATCCGGATTATCTATATAGGCCGCCGCAGCTCCAATTACCTCTCTCAAATTATGGGGAGGAATATTGGTGGCAAGACCTACAGCTATTCCAAAGGCTCCATTTACCAGCAGGTTGGGATATCTTGCCGGAAGCACTTCAGGTTCTTTTTCAGATCCTGAATAATTGTCTATCATGTTTACCACATCTTTGTCTATGTCTCTCATCATTTCCATGGCAATAGGGGTAAGCCTGGCTTCTGTATAACGCATTGCCGCAGCACTATCTCCATCCTGACTACCCCAATTTCCATGTCCATCTATAAGGGGCATTCTCGTAGTGAAATTCTGGGCCAATATGACCATGGCATCATATACAGATGTATCCCCATGAGGATGATATTTTCCAAGTATGTCACCCACTATTCTGGCAGATTTATAATAGGGCCTATCAGGAAATGCCCTTAACATATAACTACCGTATATTATTCTTCTATGTACGGGCTTTAAGCCATCTCTCACATCTGGAAGCGCCCTGTCTTTTGCTACTTCCACTGCATAGGGAAGATAATTATCTGGCATAGCTTCTTCTATTGGAATTTTTATTATATTGTGATCTTCTGGAATTACTGTTTTAGTTGCCAAGTAAAAGCCTCCTTATTATCAATTCACAATGAACAATTGGCAATTCACAGTTAATGAAGATTTTTCTGCGAAAAATCAACCACAATTGTGAATTGTGCACTGTCAATTGTACATTGCCTAAAATTCTGCGTATTTATACATATATTTTTTTCTCGGCGCCACTACGTCACCCATAAGCAGAGATATCATTTTTTCAGCTTTTACAGCATCTTCTATAGTTATCTGCTGAAGTGTCCTACTTT
The DNA here is from genome assembly GCF_020908015.1 of Clostridium aromativorans. NCBI lineage: Bacteria > Bacillati > Bacillota > Clostridia > Eubacteriales > Clostridiaceae > Clostridium > Clostridium aromativorans. The sequence goes on along the minus strand of NZ_JAJJPB010000002.1, from coordinate 98,542 downwards.
CCGGATCCAAAGTAGTCTGCCAGAGTTGATCCGGGTTCATCTCTCCCAAACCTTTATATCTTTGAACAAGTGCCCCGGATCCAACTTCTTTTTTTGCTTTTGAAAGCTGTTCATCGCTATAGGCATACCTGGTCACGTCTTTTCCCCTGCTCTCTTTATAAACTTTGTAAAGAGGTGGAAGCGCTATGTACAGGTGCTCATTTGAAATAAGCTGTCTCATATATCTATATATATAAGTCATCCAAAGTGCCCTTATATGATATCCATCTACGTCGGCATCACTGAGTATTATAATCTTGTCATACTTCAAATCCTCTTCCCTGTAATTTTCAAGTATTCCAGTACCTATGGCCGTGTTGAATATTTTTAATTCCTCACTTCCAAGTACATTTTCCAGCTTCTGCTTTTCTGTATTCATTATCTTACCTTTGGAAGGCATTATGGTCTGAAATCGTCTGTCCCTGGCCTGTTTTGCAGAGCCTCCTGCAGAGTCACCTTCCACCACTATAAATTCACACTTGGATGGATCCTTCAAAGTGCACACTGCAATTTTCCCTGCAAGTGGTGCAGTTCCCCTTCCTACTTTCTTTTTCTCCGCATCGTTTATTTTTTTTATTTTCTCCCTCCTCAGGGCTGCATTTAAGGCGTTATTTATTATTACTGAAGCCATATCCCTATTATCTTCTATCCATTCAGAAAGTTTAGTGTAAGAAAGATCATTCATCATGGTATAGGCCTCTGCGTTTCCAAGTTTAGTCTTGGTCTGGCCTTCAAATACGGGATTATTTATCCTTATCTTAACTATGGCGGTCATTCCCTCCCTGAGATCATCTCCCTCAAATTCTGCATCCTTTTCCTTCAGTAAATTGAGTTTTTTGGCCCATTCCTTAAATGCCCTGGTCATACCAGCCTTAAACCCGCTCTCATGAGTTCCTGACTCGGTGGTTGGAATATTATTCACATAACTTGCTATATGGTAATTAGTTGAATCGGTAAACTGAATACACACCTCTCCTTCCATATTCAAATCTCCCATATGCCTTTCCCCTTCAAACAATATGGGTTCTTTATGAAGAGGCGTCTTACTTTCATTCAAATATTCTATAAAATCCAGCAGACCTCTTTCAGAATGATATTCCCTTTGTATTTTATTCTCCCCCCAATTGCACAGGAGTTTTAAAGTTATACCTTTATTTTGAAAAGCCAGTTCCCGAAGTCTTTCCTCTATGACATCCAATTTGAACTCTACTGTTGAAAACACCCTTTCATCAGGCATAAAGGTAACCTTGGTACCTGTTTCATCGGTATCTCCTATTATCTTAAGATCAGTGACTGGTGTCCCGGGCATATCTTTTTTAAGATGTCTGTCATAAGCATATTCAAATCTCTGAGCATAAATGTGCCCATTTCGCTTGACTTCCACTTCCATCCACTTGGATAGTGCATTTACTACAGCAGCACCTACACCGTGAAGTCCTCCCGAAGTCTTATAGACCTCATTATTAAATTTTCCTCCTGTATGCAGCTGTGTAAATACCATTTCCACTCCATTTATTTTTTTTACAGGATGGATACCTGTGGGAATCCCCCTGCCATTATCTTCTACAGACACACTCCCATCTTCATTTAAAGTTACACAGGCCATATCTCCAAATCCATTTGAAATCTCATCTATGGAATTATCTAATATCTCCCATATACAGTGATGAAGACCCCGGCTGCCTGTAGAACCTATATACATGCCGGGTCTAACACGAACCGGTTCCAATTTTTCCAGAGAAGTCAGAGATGTTACATCATAAGCTTCACTCTTTTTGTCTACATTTTTCATCTGCTCATTTTCCTCCAAAATAATTATCTGCTGTCTGTCATCTGTGTTCCCTTATAATATTCCAATAACAACCAGCGAATTCCTTCTAATTTGCCAATGTTCATTTTCAGCAGAATTCAAAAAAACCTTCTGAAATTATTAGAGAAGGCATACTATTAAAGTTTAAACTTCAAAATTATTATATATATATACACATAATTATGCAATGGCAGCCACGTGATAAAATAAAATATTTAATTAACCCTACATTAATCTGGCTTTAACTTTCAAAGTATATATATATAAGTGAAGGTGGATTTTATATACTCAATGCACAATTGGTAAAAAAGCAAAGTTCAAAGGTGAAGATATCAAATAGGGAGAAAGGTGATCTTATAATGATAACAGATACCCACTTATTGATTTCCAATATCATATTTAAATACTGTTCAAAAAATTTTAATATTAAACTGAATAAATTTAATTTCTTATACGGCAGTATAAGACCTGATTTTGTAAGGGACAGCTCCAATTTTCACCATTACCTAAGTGAAAGCATGGATATAGTATGCGAATACTGCGATCAGCTGATCAATACCAGAATGTCAATAAAAAAATTTTCAGTCATTTTAGGCATGATATGCCATTTTATCTGTGATTATTTCTGTCTATATCATACAAAAGAATATAAAGAGAGAAACCTTTTTCAGCATTTCATATATGAACTGTGCCTTCATTTTATTTTTATAGGCCTTTTAATATTTAAAAAAATCAAAATTATAACAAATATAGATATTACTGAAAAAAGCATATCATCAGTAATATACTGCATGCGTGAAAGATATGACAAGGAGAGTAAATCCTTCGTCAGAGATATAATTTATGCCATTTCAGCAGCTATGATGGCCACAGATTTAATAGTTAACTGGGAAAATCCAAATTGTTATTATGATAAAAATGCCAGAAAAATTTCCTGATGTAAGGGGACTGACCCCATTACATATATTTACATATTATGAAAATAACGCTTTGATGTTAGTCAAGGATTCTATTCCCGCATAGGCAGTTATTATAACTATGACAACACCTGTTATAAATAACCATTTTGGGTGCTTATAGTTTCCCACAATATCTTTTCTCCTGGATGCTATTAAAATCATAACAAGCATCACGGGAATAATGAGGCCATTTAGAGAACCTGCAACTATGAGCAATTTAGCCGGTCTGCCCAGCACAGTCATTATAAGCGTTGAAATGGCAATTATGACACTTGTGAGGATTCTCTCATGTCTGCTTACAAAGGGACTCAATGTCTTAAAAAAAGTAACAGTAGTGTAAGAAGCTCCTACAACACATGTAACTGCTGCACACAAAATAGCCACTCCAAAGAATATATATCCTAAATTTCCTGCTCCATATTTAAAAGCCGATGCCGCCGGATTGGTAGGATCTAATCCTATTCCACTGGCTACCACACCTAAAGCTACCAAAAACAGCATAATCCTTATAACTGTTGTTATAGCTACTGTTGAGATGGCAGAACTCTCCACTCCCTTTAAATTTTCTTCTCCAGAAATTCCTGCATCCAGCAGACGATGCATCCCGGAAAATAATATGAAACCTCCAATTGTTCCTCCCATTAAAGTTATAGTTGGAAATAACAAGGTTGATGGGTTTTGGGGGAACAGAGTGCCATAATCCAATCTAATTCCAGTACTCATTGAATTCCCATGAAGAACTGCTACAGTCATGTAAAAAATAACAAGTATCATAATAATACCCAATATCTTTGAAAATTGATCTAGAGCTCTGCCTATATTTTTGGATAAAAATATGAGGACAGCGGAAATGCCTGCTAAAATATATCCTGCTTTAAAATTAATACCAAAAAGAATATTAAACCCCAATGCTGCACCGCCTATATTACCTGTATTGAAAGCTATTGCTCCCAATAATATCAAAAATGAAATCACATATCCCAGCCCGGGTACAATTTTATTTGCAATGTCCTGCGCTTTCAGTTTTGAAACACATAATATACGCCATACATTGATTTGTGTGAAAATATTTATTATGCATACAGCTATAATCACTAAAATAAGCGACAATTTATAGTCCTGTGCAAATTGAGCTGTTTGAGTCAAGAATCCGGCACCAACCGTTGAAGTGGTTGCAGTAAAAAATGTAGCACCCCATAATATACTCTTTTTAGTTTTCTCGTCCATAACACCATCAGCAATATTATTTTTATTATCAATGCCAGGCAACTTATAATCCCCCTTCATATTTACAATTTTAACATCTTACTTTTTGCCTATTGAATTTTAAAATAACGGTCTATTTTCAACAGCTAATTTAAACACCCCGTCTTCTCCACCCTGTATTCCCCCAGGTAAAGTTATATCAACCTGTACTTTTTCTTGAGGAATAATTTTATTGTCTTTGATTTTCATCCAGCAATCGTGTCCAGGTAAAACACGATCTGCAATATTCTTTATTCTCAATATGCTCTGCCTGCTTTGTTCATTATCTAAAGACATATCCACTTCCCCCTTCAGCAGCTCTATCCTGTTTTTTACTGCATCACCTGCAATAATCCATGTCTCATTATCTGCTTCGAGAACCAGAGACATTCCTCCAGGAGTATGTCCCGGAGTAAATATGGCTTTCACGCCAGGGTAAATTTCATCTCCATCTCTGGATATAATTATTTTTTCCCTATCACTTAAATATTTTACAGATTCCTCTGTTGTAAAGACATCTTCTTCCGTAGTAGCATATTTCCACTCAGCTTCACTTATAATAAATCTTGCATTTCGAAACAAGGATGCATTGCCGCAATGATCAAAATGCAGATGGCTCAAAAAAACGCTGTCAATTTGATCTGGTTTCATTGATAACTCTTCAAGTGCCTTTAAAAGATTTGGACGAATTCCCTGAGACCCTGTATCAAATAAAATGTTTCTGTCTTTCATACGTATAAGTGCTACATTGCTCCATCCCAATGCACCTATAGTGGATTTACCCGGAAATGCCTTACATAATACATCTATCTTAAAATTCATATATACAACCCCCTAATTCATTATAATTTCTCTACTCTTTTTGTCGTTATAATGTCAGAACCCAGATTTAAAATATTTTTTACCACAATTTGATGAATTCCCACTGGCGCCTCTAATTCTACTTTTTTTATTTCTTTTTCGACATCAAATATTCTATCTTTAGGTATTGGATCCTTGGTTCTCACACTTACTAAAGGTTCCTTGCCATTTTTAACTTTTACCAAAGTGGCAATAGTTCTCTTGGGATCCTGTATTTCTTGTCTTGCATATTTTTCTCCTCTTTTACAGGTTGCCCCCCTGACACTTATGATACCTCTGTCATCATAATCAATTGTAATCTCACAACTATTAGGACATACTATACACGTCAAATCTCTCTTCATACCTCTACCACCACCTTAATATCTTGTTGAGACTTGATATCTTCTTTTTTAACATTCAAATGTATCATTACTGCAGGATTAAGTTTCTTCAGTTTAGCAGTTTTTATAACTTTCTCTCCCTGCATAACTTTTATAACTTTATCTTTAGATGGTTTTCTCACTCTCAAGGCCAATTCCAAGTCTTCATTTCCACTTATTTTATTTGGTACAATGTTTCCAATCGTTCCATCCGTGCTTATACCTATTGTGTCTTTTCCCCTGATCTGGTCTCTAAGCTGCCTAGTCACTGATTCAGCAGCTTTTTCTCCCTCCAAAGATACATAGTCCACCAGATCATGGACATGCAGTACATTTCCTGCTGAATATATTCCAGAAACATTGGTCTGCAAATTCTCATCTACAATGGCGCCATTACTTCTTTTATCAAGTTCAATACCAGCTTGCAGTGACAATTCATTTTCAGGTATCAATCCAACTGACAAAATCAAAGTATCACATTTATAATTTTTTTCAGTACCCTCTATAGGCTTTCCATTTTCGTCAAGCTCACTGACTGCAACCTCCTGAATTCTATCCTTACCTATTATGTTGGTAATAGTATGACTTAAATAAAGAGGTATGTTGTAATCATTCAAACACTGCTGTATATTCCTGGGAAGGCCGCTTGGATATGGCAGTTTTTCAAATACTGCAATGACATGAGCACCTTCCAGTGTAAGCCTTCTCGCCATTATGAGACCTATATCGCCGGAACCAAGAATAATAATATTTTCCCCAACCATAAGATCATTTAAATTTATATAGGCTTGGGCAACACCTGCCGTAAAAATACCAGCAGGTCTTGTTCCTGGTATACTTATAGCTCCCCTGGTTCTCTCTCTACATCCCATTGATAAAATAACAGCTTTTGCTTTATATTTTTTTAATCCATTTCTGGTTGCAGCCGTAACTTCTTTATTTTTTGTAAGTCTTACAACTGTGGCTCCTGTTTCTATTTCCACATTTTTTTCTTTTGCTTTTTGTATAAACCTATCCGCATATTCAGGTCCGCTGAGTGCTTCCTTAAATCTCAAAAGTCCAAACCCATCATGTATACACTGCTTAAGTATTCCTCCTGGAGCTTTTTCTCTCTCCAATACAAGTACATCATCTATACCATTTTCTTTTAATCTTATAGCTGCAGCAAGTCCTGCAGGGCCCGCTCCTATAATAATTACATCCTTTTCCATTATCTTCATTATCTGACCCTCCCTTCAAATAGATATCCGTTCTTCCTCGAATACCTTATTTCTTCTGGTTTTAAATCATGTTCTTCCATCAAAAGTTTTACGATTCTTGTCTGACAGTATCCGCCCTGACATCTCCCCATCATTGCTCTTGTTCTATTTTTAATTCCCGTCAGTGTCTTGACTCCCAATGGATTGTGAATTGCTTCTAAAATTTCATGTTTTGTCACCGTTTCACATCTGCAAAATATTTCACCGTAATCTGGATCCTGCTTTATAAGCTCAGCTTGTTTTTCATCCGATTGTTCATTGAATTTCAGTATTCCCCTTCTAATCGGATTGAATTTTTCATTCTCTTGAAGAACTTCTTTCCCGGCTATTATTTTTACTACATCTCTGGCTATTGGAAGAGCACTCGTAAGCCCAGGAGATTCTATTCCTATTAAATTGATTACATTCGGTACACTCTTTCTCTCTCCAATTACAAAATCCGCATATCCGCCCTTTTCCTTGCTCACCAACTTAGGTCTTATACCCGAAAAATTCCTTATAAAATACTTTCTCTCTATTTGAGGAAGTATTTTCCTACCGCCTTCTATAAGCATATCCATTACTTTCTGGGTGGATGAATAATTATCATTTTCGTCTATATAGACTGCGCTTGGTCCTATAAGCACATTTCCATCTACTGAAGGAGTAAGATGAATACCAAGTCCCCCCTCCTTTTTATTCGGTACAGGATAAGCCGGCATAGTTAAGTATTTGCTAAAATTTTTATCCAGTATAAAATATTCCCCTCTGCAGGGATATATTGTATAATCTTCTATCCCAACCATCCTGGCAATCTTGTCTGAATTTAGCCCTGCACTGTTTATCACCCATCTGGTTTGAAAAATTTCATCGTCTGTAGATACTTCATAGCCTTTTTCTATCCTCTTTATTCCCCTTACTTCTCTTCCCATGAAAAATTCTACTCCATTTTGGCATGCATTCTCTGCCAACGCTATAGTATAAATTATGGGATTTACTATACCTGTCATCGGTGAAAACAATGCCGTTTTCCCTTTTACATAAGGCTGCTTTTCCCTTATTTCTTTTTCAGATATTATTTTTAATCCCGGGACTCCATTTTTTTCACCTTTTTCTTTTAATTCTTCCAGTCCTTCTAAATCATCTTTTGTAAATCCTACTACCAATTTTCCCGTTCTTTTAAACGGTATGTCCAATTCTTTTGCTACTTTGTCAAATCCAAGACATCCTTCTACGCAGTATTTAGCCATAAGTGTTCCCGGCCTGCTGTTAAATCCTGCATGAATGACACCACTATTCCGGCCGCTTGTTTCACAAACCACATCCAATTCCTTTTCCAGAACAGCTACCTTAAGCTTATAGCGTGAAAGCTCTCTGGCTATTGAACTGCCTATTACACCGCCTCCTATTACCAATACATCATACTTGTCTCTCATAGTCTCACCCCATTCTAATATTTTAGAAATTATTTTAGACAAAATTAAGTAACATTATCTGTAACAAATTCTTTAATTGCAGCTAACAATCCTATATTATCAGTTTTGAACTTTTTTGCCAATAAAAATACTACTCTACTTGTCCCCATTTTCTTGCATATTTTTTTATAATCATAACAAAAATAGATTTGTGTAAAATCAACATACACAAATCCATTTTAAAGGGGACTGACCCCCTTACATATATTTACAAATCAGTTCTCCCATTTCTTCAGTTCCGATAACTTCTGTATCTTTTTCTGCAATGTCCACAGTTCTATAGCCCCCACCGAGAACCTGAGACACTGCATTTTTTATATCTTCAGCGGCAGTTGTCATGTTAAAACTGTATTTGAGCATCATTGCAATACTCATAATTGTGCCAATTGGATTCGCCTTATTCTGCCCTGCAATGTCCGGTGCAGAACCATGTACTGGTTCATAAAGGCCAAAAGAGTCACCTCTGACACTAGCAGAAGGAAGCATTCCAAGAGAACCTGTCAGCATGGAAGCTTCATCGCTTAATATGTCTCCGAACATATTTTCAGTCAGTATCACGTCAAATTGTTTAGGATCCCTTATAAGCTGCATTGCCGCATTATCCACATACATATAGCTGACTTCTACATCTTTGTATTCATCTGAAATTTTCCGCACAGTTTTTCTCCACAGCTTTGAACTTTCAAGTACATTGGCTTTATCCACCAGTGTAAGTCTTTTATTTCTCTTTCTCGCTATTTCAAAAGATTTCCTTGCTATTCTATCTATCTCAAAGCTTGTATAAGCTATGGTATCCCAAGCTTTTTGACCCCCTTTTATATTTACCGTGCCTTTTTCTCCAAAATAGGCTCCTCCTATCAATTCTCTGACTATCATTATGTCCAGCCCTCTTCCCAAAACCTCAGGCTTCAGATTGGATGATCCTACAAGCTCAGGAAACAATATGGCCGGCCTTAAATTTGCAAATACTCCAAGAGCTTTTCTCATACCTAGAAGTCCTGATTCCGGCCTTAAATTGCCGGGAAGATTATCCCATTTAGGCCCTCCTACTGCTCCTAAAAGCACTGCTTCACTATTCTTACAGATCTCTACAGTTTCTTCCGGCAGTGGAGTCCCCTTTTTATCAAATGCACTTCCCCCCAAAAGTACATCTTCATATTCAAAATCAAAATTATATTTATGAGCAACAGTCCTCAATACCTTTTTTCCCTGCGCAATTATTTCACTGCCAATTCCATCTCCTGATATAACAGCTATTTTCACTTACCTGCCACCTCTCTCTTTAAATAATTTATAAGCCCCTGTGATTTTATAATTTTCTGTACAAATTCAGGAAATGGAGCAGCATTGTATGTTTTATTTTTAGTAACATTGATTATCCTGCCTGAAGCCAGGTCTACCGATACCTGGTCATTTTCCTCTATACCACAGGCCGCCTCTTTACATTCAATTATGGGAAGACCTATATTTATGGAATTTCTATAAAATATTCTGGCAAAAGTTTCCGCTATCACGCATTCAACCCCAGACGCCGTGATGGCTATAGGTGCATGTTCTCTTGAAGATCCGCACCCAAAGTTTTTCCCTGCCACAAGTATGGAATTGTTCTTCACTTTCAAAGGAAATTCTTTATCCAGATCCTCCATACAATGTGAGGCAAGTTCCTCTTCATCGCTGGTATTTAGATATCTAGCTGGTATTATAACATCTGTATCAACATTATCGCCGTATTTAATCGCTTTTCCCTCTATCATTTTACCACCTCCTCCGGGGATGCAATTTTACCCATCACTGCCGAAGCCGCAGCTACTGCCGGACTTGCAAGATAAACTTCGCTTTTTACATGTCCCATTCTTCCGACAAAATTCCTGTTTGTAGTTGAAACCGCCCTCTCTCCTTCTGCAAGTATTCCCATATGTCCTCCGAGACAAGGTCCGCAGGTAGGAGTACTAACCACAGCTCCTGATTCTACGAAAGTTTCTATAATACCCTCTCTCAGGGCTTGAAGATATATTGCCTGGGTGGCAGGAAAAATAATTGTCCTCACATTTTTATTTACCTTTCTTCCTCTTAAAATACTGGCTGCAGATCTCAAATCACTTATTCTCCCGTTAGTGCAGGAACCTATGACCACCTGATCTATTTTTATATCTCCTACATCATCAATGGTTCTGGTATTTTCAGGAATATGTGGAAATGCCACTGTAGGACGCAGTTTAGACAGATCTATGTGTATAACTTTTTCATACTCTGCATCCTCATCCGCTTCGTATACTCTATATTCTCTTTTTGAATGTTTCCTTATATAGTCCACAGTTTTTTCATCTACGGGAAAGATTCCATTTTTGGCCCCTGCTTCTATTGCCATATTGGATATGGTAAAACGATCATCCATGGAAAGTTCATCTACTCCTTTGCCTGTAAATTCCATGGATTTATAGAGGGCTCCGTCCACTCCTATCATTCCTATGATGTGTAAAATAACATCCTTTCCACTTACCCATTTAGGCAGTTTTCCATCAAGTACAAATTTTATTGCCGGTGGAACTTTAAACCACGCCTCTCCAGTGGCCATGCCTGCGGCCATATCCGTACTCCCAACTCCTGTGGAAAAAGCCCCCAAAGCTCCATAAGTACAGGTATGGGAATCTGCTCCTATCACAACATCTCCACATACTGCCAAACCCTTTTCTGGAATAAGTGCATGTTCAATTCCCATCTGCCCAATTTCAAAATAATTTTTAATTTCCGCTTTTTTGACAAATTCTCTCACACATTTGCACTGCTGTGCTGATTTTATATCCTTATTGGGGGTAAAATGATCTGGGACAATAGCTATCTTATCTCTGTTAAAAACCCTTCCAATCCCAATTTTATCAAATTCTTTTATGGCCACCGGGGTGGTTATATCATTTCCAAGCACCAAATCCAGCTTGGCTTTTATTAACTGCCCGGCTTTTACAAAATCTTCTCCCGCATGGCGGGCCAATATCTTCTGTGTCATTGTCATACCCATTTATATCAACTCCTACTAAAATTTTAGTTTAAGTGATTCTGCCTCAGCATCAATAAGCCGCAGCTTTTTCTGGAGAAACTTCATAATACATTTTATTCATGGCATTTACAAAAGCTTTTGCACTGGCTTCCACTATATCAGTACTCAACCCTTTTGCCGAAAAAATCTTATCATCTTTTTCCACTTTTACAGTAGCTTCGCCCAGGGCATCCTTGCCATATCCCACTGATTTTATAAAATAGTCATTTAAATTCACTTTAATTCCCGCCGCTTTTTCAATAGCTTTAAAAGTAGCATCTACAGGCCCATCTCCGCAGGAGGCCTCACTTACACTTTTACCTTCATACTCCAACCTCACAGTGGATGTGGATACTGTAGTATTCCCTGTAGAAACCTGATAGTATTTTAAATTGAACACCTCAGGTACTTGAAATATCTCATTTTTTACAAGACTTTCTATATCTTCATCGGAGACATCTTTTTTCTTGTCAGCTAGATTTTTAAATTCTTCAAAGATTTCATTTACCTTATCCTTATCTAGATTTTTATAACCCAGTTCTTCAAGATGTCTGACAAAAGCATGCCTTCCTGAATGTTTTCCAAGTACTATAGAACTTTTCTTCAATCCTACAGACTCCGGAGTCATAATTTCATAAGTTTCCCTGCAGTTTAAAACCCCATGCTGATGTATGCCCGATTCATGTGCAAAGGCATTTGCACCTACTACTGCCTTATTGTTTTGAACCTGCATCCCCGTTATGTGGCTCACAAGCTTACTGGTCCTTGTCAATTCCTCTGTTACAATGCCCGTATGGCAGTTAAAAAGATCAGCTCTGGTTTTAATAGCCATCACTATTTCTTCAAGAGCCGCATTTCCTGCCCTCTCTCCGAGACCATTCATTGCACATTCCACCTGTCTAGCTCCATTTTCCACTGCTGCCAGAGAATTGGCCACCGCCATGCCGAGATCATCATGACAGTGAACACTTATAATGGCTTTGTCTATATTAAATACATTTTCTTTGATGCCCTTTATGAATGCACCGTATTGGCTTGGCGTAGAATACCCAACGGTATCAGGTATATTTACTATATCGGCTCCGGCGTCTATAGCAGCTTCCAGCACCTTATACAAAAATTCTGGTCTCGTTCTCGTGGCATCTTCTGGTGAAAATTCCACACTGGGACACAAACTTTTAGCATATCTCACCATATCCACTGCTCTTTTCAGGACCTCCTGCGGTTTCATTTTCAATTTGTATTTCATGTGCAGATCCGAGGTGGCAATGAAAACATGGATTCTTGGCTTTTGAGCATCATCAATTGCATTCCAGGCAGTCTGTATGTCGCTTTTTAAAGCTCTTGCCAGAGCTACTATATGTGGTGATTTTATTTCATTTGCCACAGCTTTGACTGCCTCAAAATCTCCATTGGAAGCCGCTGGAAAACCAGCCTCTATGACATCCACATTTAATTTTTCAAGCTGTTTTGCAATACTCAATTTATCATTTATATTTAAGCTCACTTTAGGAGTCTGCTCTCCATCTCTCAACGTAGTATCAAAAATATATATTCTATTTTCCATAACGATTTTTCCTCCAATTTGTCCTTGTAATTCTTTAAAAATACCTACTCATGTATCATATAATCTCAATTGGCCAGTTGAAATTTTTTTGAAAGTCCCCATATTTTCTAATTTAAAATAAGGCAAATAAAAAACAGCCTCCTCTATGGGGCGAGAAGTCTGTCCGCGGTACCACCCAAATTTGTACTCAATTAAATAACGGCTTTTTACCGATAAGGCTTACTACTATTTCAGCCTACAGCTCCAGGACGAGTTCAACACATATACTATTCACAGGCTCTCACCATAAATGCCCGTTCTCTTTAAAATAGAAATTATGTCTACTACTTCCCCTCACAGCTTATTGATATTCATTTTTTGAAATAAATATTCCCATATTTTAAAAGTTAATATAAAAAAACAGATTTCTCTATGGGGCGAGAAATCTGTTCGCGGTACCACCCAAATTCGTACTCAATTAAATAACGACATATGCCGGCACAGCCTACTATATCAATTCAGCCTGCAACTCCAAGGCGAGTTCAACATGCAGTATTTACGGCTTCCCATCTTTTACCGCTCTCTTTAAAATACTAACATACCTACTATTCCTTATCCAAGTTTTTATATCAACTATAAGTATGGTAGTAAGTATAATACAAATTGTTTCCAATGTCAATAACTATTTTAACAAATGTTATAAAGAAAATTTGCCTACCATTTCTTTTAGATCCTTTGAAGATTGTCCTAATTCTCTCACTAGATCTTTAACATCTCCCATCTTTTCCTTTACCTCAGAAGTCGAAGCTGTTATCTCCTCAGATGAAGCTGATATTTCTTCGGTAACAGAAAGTATTGAATCCATTGAAGAGTTGATCATGTCCTTGTTTTTATGTACTTCACTTATTTTATCCACATTTTTTTCAATTGTCTGAGGTATACCCTTTATAAATTCGACTACCCCGTTCAAAATTTGCTTTGTCTTGTTTATCGTAGGTATCTGGGAACGCACTATTTCTCCATATATCTCCACATTATTTGCTGAAACATTCTCAGCATGGGTGAGATCCTTTATAAGTGAATTGATCTGCTTAACGGATTTAGAAGTCTGATTGGACAGCTCCTTGATTTGATCTGCTACTACGGCAAATCCCCTTCCGGCCTCTCCTGCTCTAGCAGATTCTATAGAAGCGTTTAATGAAAGCAAATTTATTTCATCGGATATCTCTTCTATAGTGCTCACTATATCCAATATGTCATTGGATTTTTTTATCAACTGCTTTAGATTGTTATTTGTCTCCTGAGCTGCAGTTATATTTTCTGAACTTTTCTTTTCCAACTCTGTAAGTATATCCACAATACTTGAATTCAGCTTTCCTGCTTCTGAAGCCCCATTTTTCATATTTATGCCATTTTCCTTCACTTCATCTACATTTTTTGATAAAATATTCATATTTTCAACACTACTTTGCATGTCTTTTGCTGAATTATTTATTGCAGATGAAATTTCTTCCATAGCATCCTTTATTCCATTTGAATTTTCAAATGTGGCCGTAGTGGACGAATTTATAAGTTCTATTCTCTCATCTATAGTGTCAGACAGCTTCTTTATATTTATAAGCAAACTTCTTATTTCATCTATCATTTTGTTAAACACTCTGCCTATATATCCTATTTCATCCTTACTTGTCACATCCACTTTTACAGACATATCGCCCGCTGCTGCCATACTCATGGAATTCACTATTTGGCTCAGTGGATTTACTTTTTTCTTCATGAGTCTCATTATAAACAATATGGAAATCAATATCATGGCTGCAGATACCCCCGCTATAATGATCGAAACCCTATATATAGGCTTATAAAAATCCTCATCATAGCATCCTACATTTATGTACCAGTCCCAGGGCTGAAAATACGCCACTGCATTTACTTTAGGTCTTTCACGAGTTTCTCCCGGGTTCTTCCAGTTAAAATGAACTATTCCTCCATCTTTAGGGTTTTTAGCTTCATTGATTATAAGCTGCAATAAATTATTCCCATCCGAATCCTTGACCTTTGAAATATCTTCCCCTTCTTTATAAGGATGCATCTGCTCTATACCCCTGCTGTTGACAGCATACATATATGCCTCTATATTCAATTCCAATTTTGAATTCAATCCCCTTGTCTTCCCATCGGACTGCTTTGGATTAAGCATCTCGCTTTTAAATATTTCCTGGGCATCAGTTCTTGTAATCTTTCCCTTTTTGACTTGACTTTCCAGGCTGTCCATCATGGCAAGCCCCATTTGAACTCTATTTCTTATGGCAGTTTGTCCTAATGTAGTCAGTGCACTTTTTGTACTGAAAAAAGCAATAAATCCTATAAGCACTACAGAAAAAACAATCAGTAGAAAAAATTGCAAATAGGATTTAAAAAAGCTTTTACTCAATTCATTATTCTTAGAATTTTCCTTGTCCTTCCTCGCATCTCTTTTCATAAACACACTCCCCATACATTAAGTTTGAGTTGATGACAATCTACCTCATAATAAAATATGTAACATAATATTAATTATTACAAAGTAAATATTATCACAAGTTATATATTACCATAAAATTTGCTAAAAATCAACAATTTACAAATTATTTAGTCACAATTCTAATAATTTCCCCATCAAGTGATTCTTGGGTTCAGATGGAGTTTGCCTATCAGATGGAGTTTGCCTATAAGAAATACTTTTCTCCAGCTGAACCTTAGCAGAACTTATCCAGGCGCGTAGCAGTGCTTATCGTAAGCTTTAAGAAGTTGGGAGTATTAGCACTGGTAGCGTTCGGATAAAAATAGTTTATTTTTAATTACAACCAGAATAATTCACCTGACTGCCAAATATAGAATCAACTTTAAATCATGTGTAAATGTTTATGTTCGTTTTACATAAAGTAATAATTGATGAGAGGAATTACATTTATAACAGGTTCCTCATAGGGATGTACTTTTTTTATGATATCCAGGGCTTTTTTTACAATATGACTTCTACAGCAAAATTCCACTTTGCATTCTATCTCCCTGCTCACTTTTCCCACATCTCCCAAAAAAGGATTTGCCCCCTTTAAGGGCCTCCAATATCC
Source organism: Clostridium aromativorans (assembly GCF_020908015.1). Taxonomy (NCBI): domain Bacteria; kingdom Bacillati; phylum Bacillota; class Clostridia; order Eubacteriales; family Clostridiaceae; genus Clostridium; species Clostridium aromativorans. The sequence goes on along the minus strand of NZ_JAJJPB010000002.1, from coordinate 82,860 downwards.
TGTAACTTTGGAAACAGACATGCAATTGTCATAGTTGCCTCCAATGCTGAGAGCTCCAATTGAGTTCAGCTCTTCCCTCAGGGCATCAACATACTTTTCCGGTATAAATGTCTCTATTTTAAACACTTCATAATCCATACTTCAATCACCCTCAATAATTTGAAATTCATCAATTCAAACAAAACTATCTGTCTATTAACTTATAGAGTACCTGAGTACCGCTGCTGCCATTGCCTTCTTTTTCCAGTTTATCGTAAAGAGATTTCGCAAGTTTTAATGCAGGGGTATCTAAATTCATATTTTCAGCTTCACTTAAAGCTATGTTCATGTCCTTTATAAAATGCTTCACATAAAATCCCGGTTCAAAATCCCCATTTATCATTCTAGGAGCCAGGTTACTAAGGGACCAACTGCTGGCAGCTCCAGTTTCTATGCTTTTAAGAACTCTCTCAGGATCCAATCCGGATCTCTTCGCATATGCCATTGTTTCGCATACCCCCATCATATTTCCTGCTATAGCTATTTGATTACACATTTTGGTATGCTGCCCTGCACCTGCTTCTCCCTGCCAGACTATATTTTTACCCATGAGTTTGAAAACAGGCAGTACTTTTTCAAATACTTCCTTATCTCCCCCAACCATAATTGAAAGTGCAGCATTTTTTGCACCTACATCTCCTCCTGAAACAGGAGCATCCAATGAATATACTCCTTTCTCCTTAGCTTCACTATATATCTCCTTTGCAAGAGAAGGCTTGGATGTAGTCATATCCACCACTATGCCGCCTTTTTTTATATTTTCAATTATTCCGTCTTTTCCAAAATAAATTTCCTCTACATCCTGTGGATATCCTACCATGGATATAACAATATCTGACTCCTTTGCAATATCTGCCGGATTATCCTTCCATTTTGCCCCCTCCGCAACAAGATTATCCCCTTTTGACTTTGTCCTATTATATACCAGTAAATCATAACCGCCCTTTAAAATATTGGAAGCCATACTATTCCCCATTACTCCCAATCCAATAAATCCTATAACCGGATTATCATATTTCATACGACAACTCACCTTTCTTTAAATTTATATATTATATTTTAAAAAAGATTAGAAAAAAATGTTTTAATGGCATTAATTATTTTAGCGAAAAATCCCTGCGCCTGATCACTTGACAATTCTCCCTTTAATTGATCCGCCACACTGCTCAGCTGTCCTTTTATATCCCCAAAATTCAAATTCAGCCCATTTATTTTTGTCATAAGTGCAGTTATTTTGTCAATATCTCCGGTGCTCAGATTTAAATTGTAATTATTAGTTACATTTTCGACTATCTGCCTTACTCCTTCTTCTGTCTTAGGTTTTTCCTTCACCACCTGGGTTTTTATGTCATTTATAAGACCAGCAGCTTTGTCTTTCCCTATTTTATCTCCAAGATTTCCCGTAGTCATCAATTCATCATTGGCAGCTTCTTTCTTGGCTTCATCAATTTTATTTCCACTGCTGCTGCTCTCAAAACCCTTTAAAATTCCAGTAAGTGCTGCAGTTCCCGATACATTAAAGGGTGCAGATACTTTTACATTTGCATTTTTTATTCCTGCTGTTATAAGTGCGTTTTTTATCATGCTGCTGCTCACCCAGTATATATTATTGGTACTTACATTTAGACCTCCGCTTGAAGTTGGCTCCACATAGGAACTGGATATGGATTTAGTACCTATCTGCTGGCTGGTTGCAATGTTTCCAAGATATTTTCTCTCTTCATCTATATTCACTTCTATTACATTTACATCCTGCCTGGTAACACCAAAATATTTAAGCATATCCTCTTTTTGTTCATTTGTAAGATCTCCTCCCAAAGTCACAACTTTATAAGCATCTGCATAAGCCCTGGTATTTCCAAAAGATGCAGACAACGTCAGAACCATAAGTACAATCATCAATTTGCTGAAAATCTTTTTAATCTTCATGATTCAAAACTCCTTTTTTAAATAGTAAAATATATACCATTAAATATAATATACTATATTTGTTAATAAAAGAAGTGTAAAATTATAAACAAAATATAAAATTTACATATAAAGATAGAACTGCACTTAAACAAGCAGCAGTTCTATCTACTCATTACATTCATCTAACAGCAGAGGAAAGCATCTCTACAGCTTTAATAATTTCCGTATTTTTTCTGATCAATTTCATAAAATTATATCTTGACCTATCGTAATTTTCAAAAGTTTTCAATGCTTGTTCTCTGTCATTATATACTTTCCAATATCCACAGCATATACATTTTTTATCCTTCCCATATATAAAATCTTTTACATCTGGGAGGGGTATTCCCAGAAAAATACCCATCTCATGTGGACAAAAATTGCACTTATATCTTTCCCTCAACAAATTCAACAAATCCATTAAACACATATCTTTAGAATATCCAAATTCACTTAAAAATTCTATATTATCCTGGCAAGACAAAATTCTGTACAAAAATGTTTCATTGTAAAACAAAAGTAACAATGAGCTGTTATTACTAAAAATTTCAAAGACCTTTAAATTTATATCTTTTATATATTCTTCTCCATATTTACACCAAAGATCATACATGTTTTTATATTTATTAGAAATATTTATTATAGAAGCAGGCTTATACCCTGATATGGTAGGAGATATACTATAAGTGATAAGTGTCATCATGTATTTTTTTCATCTTCCTCACAAACAAGATCTGTAAAACTGTTATCATTCATTTAATATTTGCCTTCCAAAATTTTTGCAATCCTCTTTTATTTCTCCTTCCGGCGCTTCCTGTACAATAAATCCTTCATTCAATAGATTTGCACCATAATCTTCCATTCTTTTAGCCCAATTCCTCATCCACTCTCCGTCTCCCCAACCGTAAGATCCAAAGAGCCCTACTTTTTTACCCGACACACAAGAAGAGATGGATTCAACAAAAGGATCCATTTCTTCCTCTTCAATTACTTCAACTCCCATGGCAGGAGATCCAAGTAAAACTATATCTGCACTTTTTACATCATCTGGAGAAGCTTCAGAAACATTTAACACATTGACTTCCGCCCCTCTTTCTTTTACACCTTCCGCTATTAAATTGGCCATGGATTCTGTATTACCCGTTCCGCTCCAATAAATAATGTTTACTTTACTCATTTTGGTCACCTCATATAAATAATAATGATAATCATTTTCATTTATATAATATAATTATTTCTCTGAGTTGTCAATAGATTAATTTAAGATAAGAGTCAGATCTGAACTGACCCTTATCTTAAATTTATGTTGTAAAAGCTGTAATCCGTGCTACTGCACCTAGGATATTTTGTTCTGTCCCATACATGATTTTGAGCCATTTCATTGTCTGTTACATTAAAATAAGAATGAGAAATCAAGTGGGATCCGTCATTCGTAACGGGATCATCCCAGGTAGAATCCAATTGATAATATTTACCCTGTATTTTCACTATATTCCAGGCATGATCTACCCATCCATTCCCGCCATTTGCCCTTCCTATGACCATTTTACACTCTATTCCAGCTGCCGTAAGAAGTCTATCCATTGCATCCGCATAACCTTCACAAACGCCAATACCATTCATCAAAATTCCATAAGCCGTATAGGAATCATTGGGAATATCATCACTTCTATCATAATCTGCATTATTGACTATATAATCATGAAGTGCAAGTTCTTTTTGATAATCTTTCATATCTGGGTTTGTAACCTTCTTTATTATTTCAGTTGTCTTATTTTGGAGTTCACTTTCCTTTTTTATAAGATTCTGTTTAGTATCGGTGTATTTAAAATAAATACTCATTTTTGCAGGATTGCTTCCTTGAATGTTGGCTTCTGCACTTAAATACCAATCACGCAAATTGGGATTATTATCGAGCACAGTATCTATTACATTTAAATCATATGTGTCCTTATCATAATTACTTATGTTTAATATCAATGTATTTTTATAATCTGAGAGGGCATCTTTTAACGCATTATAATATTGATCATAATTTTGTACCGAAATTCCATCTCCAGAGTTATCTTTATCTATTGTAAAATCGTATTTTACTGCTTGTCCTAATTGTCTTCCATCGGTGGATTTCAACGTGTTATCTATTTCCAGGACATAGCTTTCGCCGGGGATATATAAACTCCGGGGAGAAATTCTTATTGAATTAGGTGCTGAATTTACAATGTCAATCCCCATGGACTGATTATTATCCAATTCATATACTTTAATAGAATTCTCAGCTGAATTCAAATCTACATTTCCATTAAAAGTCACAGTCCACGTCTTGTTTTTATCCACACTGGCTAAGACTCCATCATTCCAAACTTTATAATTTTCCGCTGCATAACAATTGTTCCCAAAAAATAATAGTAAGAATACTATCAAGATTAATAAACTTTTATATAATTTTTTTAGCATAATATCTCTCCACAAAATTATTATTTTACAATTTCATATACTAGATAATAGGTTTCATTCATCTGTATTCAGATCTTTCAATTTTCCTTTTCTTATCATACCATATAAGCACCTCCCATCAAACACTAATAATCTAAGTATATATTCACTTCCAGAATTATTCAAATAACACTGTCAGTACTCAGGGTTAAAAATCGCCTGATTCAGCAGTTTTTTTTACTGAGTTCCAGTATTTTTTAACACTATCTTCATATTTGTTATTTTGAGTAATATAATACTTCTTTCCTTTTAATTTCCTTGGCATATACTCCTGCTTTACATAATTATTGTGGTAGTCATGTGGATACTTGTATCCCTTAACCCCCAATTTGCTGGCTCCACCGTAATGGGCATCTTTTAGATGATCCGGAACATCACCTGTATTAGTATGCCTTAGATCTTCCACAGCAGAATTTATGGCCAGATACGCACTGTTTGATTTGGGTAGAGTAGCCAGATATATGACAAGTTCAGAAAGTATTATTCTGGCTTCAGGAAATCCCACTTTCAAAGCCAGCTCCAATCCTGAATTAACCACCGAAAGTGCATTGGGGCAGGCCAGTCCAATATCTTCTGCAGTAATTACCGCTAATCTCCGGGTTACAGCCAATATATTACCGCCTTCTATGAGTCTGGCCAGATAATGAACGGATGCATCCGGATCGCTTCCCCGGATACTTTTTTGCAGCGCACTCAAAACATTGTAGAATTCATCGCCGCTGGAATCGGCTCTCATAGATGATTGCCCCAGGCCCTCAACACATTCCACCGATACTTCCTTCTCCTCTCCCATCTGGGAATTAACTGCCAGCTCCAATATATTATAGGCCTTTCTATAATCTCCCTGAGAAATTTCAGCTATATATCTAAGGGCATCCCGTGAATATTTAATTTTCATATTTTCTCCAATTAATTTATCTAATGCCCTTTTAAGTCCGGTCATTACCTCATCAGCAGTCAAAGGTAAAAATCTGAATATATTGCATCTGCTCAAAACAGCTTTATGTATAGCAAAATACGGATTTTCAGTTGTGCTTGCTATTAAAGTCACCTTACCGTTTTCAATAAATTCCAGCAGAGCCTGCTGTTGTTTCTTGTTAAAATACTGGAGCTCATCTATGTAGATGACAACTCCCTTGTAATTAAGCAAATTGTCCAGATTAGATGTAATATTCTGTACATCCTTCAAGGATGCCGTTGTGGCATTGAGTTTATAAAATCTTTTATCCATATAATTGGCCATAATACCAGCCAGTGTCGTCTTGCCGGTTCCCGGAGGGCCGTATAATACACAATTTGGTATCATCTTTTTAATTATCAAATTGTATAGAGGTTTTCCCTTTCCCAATATCTGATTTTGTCCAATAAAATCCTCCAGTGAAACCGGCCTCATCAATTCCGCTAATGGTTTCATCACTTCACCCCTTACAATATTAGAACATTTAATGATTTTTATTATATACTTGTGAAGTTAAAATTCAATAGAAGACAATTTCTCTACAAAAAAACAGTGAAAAGTTTCCATTATACTTTTCACTGCACTGTATCAATACGATAATTATTCAATATTTTTAACTCAAGGCTCCCATTTTTTTTCGGAGATCTTTATAATTTTCCTTCAGCTGTTCCTCAGCCCTGTCCTGATCCTTTATGGGCTCAACTTTTACCGCACAGTATTTATACTCAGGAGTTTTTGATATTGGATCAAGATTATCCACAGTAAGTTCATTACAGGCACCTATCCACCACTGATAAGTCATATAGGTAGATCCCCTCATTACCCTGTCTGTTATATAGGCCCTGCTTATCACTGAGCCCCTTCTAGAAGACACCCTGACCAGCTGCCCATCTTTTATGTTAAGTTTTCCCGCATCTTCAGGACTCATCTGTATCCTTCCCGGCTCATCTTCAAGCTGCTGAAGGGCACGGCAATTTCCTGTCATGGTCCTAACCGAATAATGTCCTATTTCCCTTACAGTACACAAGCTAAGAGGATATTCACTGCCAGGTGATTCCTCAGTAGGTCTCCATTCTGAAGCAAACAGGATTCCTTTTTTGCTTGGAGTGCTGAATTCATTATTTTCATACAGGTAGGAAGTGCCGGGATGATCCTCCGAAGGACAAGGCCATAAAACACCTTCCAAGCTTTCAACTTTCTTATAAGTTGCACCTGCAAATTTAGGGCAAAGTCCTCTCATCTCGTCCCATATTTCCTTTGTATTATCATAATGCATTTCATATCCCATAGCCGAGGCAAGTTCGCAAATTATCTGCCAGTCAGGCTTAATATCCCCTATAGGTTCAACTGCCTTGTTGAATTTTTGAAATCCCCTGTCTGCTGACGTATATACACCCTCATGTTCCCCCCAGGAAGTTGCAGGCAGTATTACATCTGCATATAAAGTTGTCTTATTCATGAATATATCCTGAACCACCACAAATTCAAGTTCATTCAAAGCCTTTTTAAGTTCATTGGAATTTGGATCACTTTGAACTGAATCCTCTCCCATTATATAATATGCTTTTAACTTATGCTCTTTAAGCACCAATTCAGGTACCTCAGTCAAGTGATATCCTATTTTGTCCGGAAGTCTTTCAACTCCCCAGGCTTTTTCAAACTTATTCCTTACACTTTCATCCGTTACACTTTGATATCCTGGAAAGACATTGGGAAGTGCACCCATATCGCAGGCGCCCTGAACATTGTTCTGTCCTCTGACAGGCCCTATTCCCACACTTGGCCTTCCATAATTTCCTGTAAGAAGGGCAAGTGAAGCCAGTCCCTTTACCACATCTACAGCTTGCCCGAACTGACATACTCCCATACCATAAAGTATCATTGGACTTTTAGCAGCTGCATACATTTCCATGGCTTTTCTTATCTTCTGCGCAGGTACTTTGGATATTTTTTCCACATATTCAGGTGTATATTTTGCAAGTATTCTGCTGTATTCCTCAAAGCCTTCAGTATATTTCTCCACATAATTCCTATCATACAATCCTTCGTTTACAAGGACATTTGCAAAACCATTTACAAGGGCCATATTGGTGCCGCCTTTTATTGGAAGCCACAGGTCTGAAATTCTGGCACTTTCAGTTATTCTGGGATCAACCACTACTATCTTTGCACCTTTTTCCCTGGCTTTCACTATTCTTCTGGCAACTATAGGATGAGATTCTGCAGGATTATACCCAAAAACAAAAATCAGATCCGCATTATCAATTTCAGGAATGCTATTGGACATAGCTCCGTTGCCCAGCACCTTGGCAAGTCCAGCCACAGAGGGTCCATGACAGACCCTGGCACAATTATCCACATTATTCGTCCCAACAACAGCCCTCATGAATTTCTGCATAATATAATTTGCCTCATTCCCAGGTCCTCTCGAACATCCTGTACCCATTATAAAATCAGCTCCATACTTATTCTTTATTTTCATGAGTCTATCAGCTGTATATTTTATAGCTTCTTCCCAGGTCACTTCATTAAATTCAAGAATATTATAGGTAGTTTAAATGCTTTAACAATTTGACAGCAATTTTCACAAAAGTTATACTGAATTTAAAATATTTTGTAATATAACATGGAGGATTAACATGAAAAATACTGTATTTTTAAATTCAAGCAAAATCAATTTTGATGGAAAAATTAATTTCTCAGTATTAGATGAATTTACTAAAGTTGCATTGTATGACAGCAGCAGTGAAGACCAAATTCTAGAAAGAGTTAAAGACCAAAATATTGTAGTAACCAAGGAACTCCCTTTAAGTGGCAATTTGATATGTAAATTTCCCTCTTCTATAAAACTTATCTGTGAAGCTGGAACAGGGTACAACAATATAGACATAGAAGCTGCCCGTAAAAAAAATATTATGGTTTGCAACGTACCCGGCTACAGTACAGATGCAGTGGCACAACTTGCCATCACCTTTATATTGAGCTTATGTTCATCTATTACCCTGCAGCAGACAATGTTGAAAGAAGGGAACTTCAGCAATTTCACCAAAGATCTCCAGGTACCGCATGTTGAAATAAAAGATAAGACTCTGGGCATAATTGGAGCTGGTGCCATAGGACAACGCGTTATAAAGACAGCTCTGGCTCTGGATATGAAAGTTCTGGTCTATAACAGAAGTATAAAACCAATTTCCAACGTAAAATTTGTATCTTTAGAAGAACTCCTGGCTAAAAGTGACTTCGTATCCATTCACTGTCCTCTTACAGAGGATACAAAGCATCTCATTGACAGGGATAAATTTAAACTCATGAAATCCACTTCGTTTATTATAAACACTGCAAGAGGAGCCATAATAAATGAAAAGGATTTAATAGAAGCCTTACAGAGGGGAATAATTGCAGGTGCAGCTTTAGATGTTCAGGAAAAGGAACCTTTTGACGTAAGCAATCCTCTCTTTTCTATGAAAAACGTCATATTAACTCCCCATATAGGCTGCAAATGTATTGAAACAAGACAGAGACTTGTAGAACTCTTAGGTAATAACATCAAGGCCTTCATAAATAATAGCCCGATAAATTCAGTGAACAGCTAAAAACTGTTCACTGAATTTAATTTTCTTCTAATGGTGGTGTTATTATGATAACAGAAATTTCATTTGTATGCCCTAGAAAGTTTCATAATTTACCCATTTTTCTAGAGGTTTACGTTCAGTACTATGTCTGTTCGGTGACGCAGGCTGACCTTTTGCATAACCTATACCTATGATGCTCACTGGATCCACATTTTCTGGAATGTTGAATTCGCTTTTAACTGCCTTGGGATCTAGATAACCTATCCATATAGTACCTAATCCCAGTTCTTCTGCCTCAAGTACCATATGAGTGGCCACTATACCTGCATCTATATCTCCAATATCCTTCTTGTCAAAAGGTCTTTTCCATGACTCACTGCGATCCACACATACAATTACAGCCAATGGAGCCCCATATACATTTGCTCCCTTTTTGAGCTTCTCAAGCCCCTCTTCAGTTTTTACTACAATAAGTCTCTGAGGTTGATTGTTGCAGGCTGTAGGTGCCACTTTAGCCGCCTCTAATATCCTGGAAAGTTTATCATCTTCTACTTTTTTACTTTCATACTCTCGAACAGAATAACGTTTTTTGCTGAGCTCTAAAAAATCCACTTAAACCACTCCCTATAATACAATATAATACTATATATTATATTCCTAAATTATGTATTTTCCAATATTAACAACAGTTGAAGTTGTAAACTATATTCTATATAATAAGTATTATTCCAATAATCAGTACGGTTTTTCTAAAATCCAACTCTTACTTGGCATTTAAATACCAAAAATAATTATATAAGGTGGTATAAAAATGGACTCATTAAAAAGAAGAATTTTGAAAGATGGACTTGTAATTGATAAAAATATTTTAAAAGTAGATTCCTTTCTAAATCATCAGGTGGACTTAAATTTGATGTACGAAATAGGCACTTATTTTAAAAATTATTTTAAAGAAGCCAAGCCCACAAAAATATTTACAGTTGAGAGTTCCGGAATTGCTCCAGCATCCATGACAGCACTTCAAATGGGACTCCCTATGGTGATATTAAAAAAGGAAACTTCAAAAATTTTAAGCGACAATATATATCAAACCGTCATACATTCTTTTACTAAATCCATAGATTACAACTTAACTCTGTCCAAAAAATACATTACTGCAAAAGATAGAATTTTAATCATAGATGATTTTTTAGCAAAAGGAGAAGCTGCCTCAGGAGCTATACGTCTGATTGAATCTGCCGGGGCTGAAGTTTCAGGCATAGGCATAGTTATCGAAAAATCCTTTCAGCCGGGAAGAAAATTGCTGGAATCAAAAGGGTATAGAGTCTATTCTCTAGCCAGAATCAGCAGCCTGGAACAGGGATGTATAAAATTTTGTTCGGATAAAAATCCATCAGCTAAATGAAGCTGATGGATCTTCCAAACCCTATGGTGAAATTTAATTATAATTGACAGAATCAATTTTTTCTTTTGCCTTTAATAACAATTCAATTGCCAATTTATTTTTCTTCTCAGTAGCTCGAAAAGTCGGAATACTTATACTAATAGCTCCTATGACTTTCCCCTTTGAAGCTAGAGGAACCGCATAACATCGTAAAAATTTTGTCACTTCTTCAACCTCTAACGCCACATTAGTTTGTCTAATCTTTTCTAATTGTGCTTCTAGGACATTAAAATCCGTTATAGTGTTTTTTGTAACAGCTTTTAAACCATCAGGATAAAGTGATTTTATTTTTTCAATCTTATACCCACTCAATAGAGCTTTTCCTAGAGCTGTACAATACGCTGGCAGTCGTTTCCCTACATGGGAAATAAGACGAATATCCATATCTTTTACAGGATCCTCTTTTAATACATATAATACATCGCTTCCGTCGAGAACTCCCATCTGACAGGTTTCATCAATATCAGCTACAATGTTTTTCATTATTTTTTGTATGAAATCTATCATATGTTTATTTTGCGAATAAGATGCCCCAATACAAAAAGCAGAAATTCCCATTGAATATTTTAGAGAATTTTTTTCAAGATAAACAAAGTTACGTTCCAGCATTGTCTGCATAATAGGATAAAGAGTACTTTTAGGTATACTAATTGCTTCAGAAATCTCCGTTAAAGTTAACCCCTTAGGGGTAATTGACAAAAGATTCAATATATTCAAGACTCTTTCTGTTGGTTTATGTGTCATATTCATACCCACCATTCTAATTTTCACAAAAATTATTATATACAGAATTAATTATATATATTTTGACAGTAATATTCAATAATCCACTCTCTTACAAAGTTACTTTTATAAAAAACAGAACCACCAATCGGCTTTCTTCCAAAAAGCCCATTGGCGGTCAAACAACCTCAATGCCTACTGCAAATTAACCTACCATATATCTACAGGTTCGCCCTTTTCAAATTCAATCTCTTTAGGGCCAGTTAAAATTTCAAGCTTGGGATTTTTTTCAACTTCGGGCAGCAGAGGTTCGCTTACCAATATTTTCCCCAGCTCCATGGTGTTTTTAATCCAGACTATCTTATGCTGCTTACTTTTTATACCATTGCACAATTTGACTGCTATCCTCACAGCATCTTCCGTATTCCTGGCAACCATAGGTATCTTAGCAGGTTCTATTTCAGTACTTGTAAAACAATTTGTATACATCGAGATAAAATCTATTTTATCAAATAGCTTTCTAGTCGTGACATCAGCCATTCCCACTCCATTTGTATTTCCATGGGACTCATCTGTCACATCCAATATCACGCATTTCTTAAATTCAGGTCCTCCGCTGGCACATTTGGTAAAATACAGCCCTGTCACGTTGGGATCCTGTCCATCTCCGCTTATATTCTTGCCTATCTCCCCTATTATAAGTACGTCAAATTTCGGTATGAGTATCTGGGCCATCCTTTTTCTGCTCTCTTCAAGAAGAGCTTCTTCCTTCTCCAATCCAAGTATCTCATCTTTCGTAAGTATGGTTATCTTATAGGTATCATCATAGGCATTTTCAACTGTGGATACGGCAAAAAGCAGCTTGATCCTCTTAGCTATCATGCACCCAACTCCGGGTATAAGCTCATGGAATCTTTCAAATCCCTTACTGTGAACTGAATCCGCCCCCCGCTGCTTCCCAAGACCTATAACGAGCATTTTGCAGGCACCGCTTTCAACCCTGCCTCTAAAACAGGTATGCGGTTTTATTCTGGGAATTATAACCACTCCATCGGCCTCCAGAGCACTTTTGGCAACATAGACAGTCAATCCCGGTTCATATTCTCCAATAGGCTCAACATCTACAGATGCATCTACCTTGACCCCCATTGCTTCCTCCGTAATACCATAAGAGGCTAAAATTCCTGCCTGACCCTCCGGTGTGGCCCCGCCATGACTTCCCATGGCAGGTATGATAAATGGCTCTGCTCCAGCTCCTTTCAGGCAGTCCACAACTGTCTTAGCCATTTTAGCTATATTTGCAACTCCACGGCTGCCAACACCCACTGCAATTCTCTTGCCTTTCAAATCCATATTTTTTATACTCTGTCTTACTTTATCCGCCACTTCAAGTTCTATATTTTCAACTCTATCTTTCTCAAAATTCTGCTTTATTTTCAAGAACCTGGGTAATTCTATTTTAGGAAATTTACTTAAATCCAAAGACTCCATATTTACATCTCCCATTCATTTGGTATTTCATACATGCTCAAAATAATTCATTTATAATTGTTCACTTTTAGATGTCTCTTTCGGTAATGATACCGTCACTAAAAATCCAATTGCCAAAATTATTACTAAACTATAAATCCCTATACCAGAACTGTATTTCATAGTCAGCCATCCAACTATATACGGTCCCAAGAAGCCTCCCAGATTTCCCAGTGCATTTATAACTCCTCTGGCACCACCTGCCATTTCAGCATTAAACAATATAGGTGGTATTGTCCAGAATACGCTTGAAGCTGCTTGAAGAAATACACCGCATCCAATTAAAAATGCAAATGACAGCCATATATTGGATTTGGTTTGAACTGACAGCAACAAACATATGGAAAATCCGATCAAAGGTAATGCAGTATGCAGTCTTCTATTTCCGCTTTTGTCAGATAGATGAGAAAATACATACAGTCCAACTATAGTGCCTATATACGGCAATGTAGACAACCACCCCACACCATTCATTCCTGATTTAGTAAGTTCTTTTATCAAAGTTGGAAGCCACAGCGAGAAACCATATATTCCGGTCTGATAGCAAAAATATATTATAATCAATTTCCACATATTTATATTGGAGAATATATCTTTAAAAGATACTGCAGTTCCCTCCAGATCTTTTATATTTTCCTGCTCTTCTTTTATTTTTCGTGTAATATACTCTTTTTCTTCTTTAGATATCCACTTAGCATCTTCAGGCCTGTCACTTATAAGCGGAAGCCAAACCAGTATAAGTGCAAGGGATATTATGCCTTCTATTACAAAAACGGCACGCCAGCTGTACGCAGTTATAATCCACCCGGAAAGAGGTCCGGTTATTATGGAAGCTATAGGCACATTCATTATAAAATATGCATTTGCCCTTCCCCTTTCTTCATTTGGAAACCAATGACTTATAATGGTAAGTATTGCGGGCCAAACACCACCTTCAGCAACTCCCAACAGAAAACGAATTGCAAGCAGCTGTGGTACATTCTTGACAAATCCTGATACAACTGCAAGTCCACCCCAGGCTAAAATGGAATAGGCTATAAATTTCTTGGCACTTCCCTTTTCAGCTATTTGACCACCAGGTACCTGCAGAAACAGATACCCTACAAAGAATATTCCTGCAGCAAGACCCGTAATACTAGCTGTCATAGCTAGCTCTTCACTCATTCCTCCTGCCATTGCAAAACCTATATTTGTACGATCCATAAATGCTACTATATAAACCAGTATTGCAGGTGGGATTATATGAATCCAACGTCCACTGGGTATTTTATCTATACTTTTTTGCATTTGAATTCCTCCTTAAAATACTATAAATAATTCTCATTCAAACAAATAACCTACACATAGTTGCACACTCTGCATATTGCAGTATCATTGAAGCCCAATGCTTCTGCCTTTGTAACTTTTCCCTCTGCCACATGGATGACTTCATTCAGCAGTTTCTCGCCCAGCTGTTCTACCGTATCTTTTCCCGATAGAATTCCGCTTGCATCAAAATCTATATTTCCCTTCATCTTTTCAAAGGTATATTTGTTGCCCGTCACTTTCAGCACCGGCGATATTATATTGCCCGTAGGAGTTCCCCTTCCCGTAGTAAACACTATTATCTGGCATCCTCCTGCTGCAAGCCCTGTCACAGATGCTATATCAAAACCCGGTGTATCCATTATGACCAATCCCTTTTTACTTGGAAAATAAGCATAATCAACTACTTCTACTATTTGCCTGTGTCCTCCCTTGTGTATGCATCCCAGGGATTTTTCCTCAATGGTGCTTATGCCCCCTGCCTTATTGCCAGGCGATGGGTTTCCTTCCCTTAAGTCTTCCCCTGCAGTCTTTAAATGCTTTTCATATCTCTTGACTATTGATATAATCCTATCGCTTATTTCAGGAGTAGCTCCCCTGGCTGCGAGCAGATGCTCCGCACCTATGAATTCAGTTGTCTCACACAATATTGAAGTCGATCCCAGATCCACCAGCCTGTCACTCATATCACCAAGAACCGGATTGGCTGCCAGCCCGGAAGTTGGATCAGATCCTCCGCATTCCGTACCTACTATGAGTTCAGATATATCAGCTTCTTCCCTTTCAAGTTCAGATGCCTCCTGTGCCATCTCCCTTGCATATTCAATTCCCTTGGCTATAGTAGCACTTGTACCTCCCTCCTCTTGAATTACCAATTTCTTCAACGGTTTGTTTGTAACAGCTTTTATCAACTTTGAAACCTCATCAGGCTGGGCATTCTCACATCCCAGTCCTATGAGAACTGTACCGTATACATTTGGATTTGCTGCCAGGCCAACTAATACCTTTACAGTAATATCAAGATCTCCCTTCGCCTGACCACATCCATTCTGATTGATTATGCTGACAGCTCCTGTTACCTGCCCTGCGACTATCCTGCAGGTTTCACTGGAGCATGCACAGGTAGGCAGCACAAGAACCTTATTTCTCACTCCAACCTTTCCATCGGGCCTTCTGTATCCCATAAATTTCATAATATCATCCTCCTTCCCTCTATCTTGTTATATATTTTCCCTTATGCTTATTAAATTGTGCAGATGAACATGCTCTCCTATTTTTATATCTTTTACGGCCCTGCCTATTACCTGCCCGTATTTGTAAATTTTATCTCCTTCACTTATATTGGATACCGAAAATTTATGATAGACAGGTACGTTGTCCACGATAGTAACCTTTTTCAATTCATCACCAATCTTGTACACAGCTGTATCCCCGGTATTTAGTTCCACCATAGCCACAGCCACATTATCTTTTTTGTCTACAATTAAGGAATTTATATTGTCATTCATAATCATTCCCCCTTAAAATTTAAATAATTATTGCTTATCCAGCGCTTTTTTGCCTTCTTCAATAACTTTAATAATTTTATCTACATCATATACGCTTCCACTCCAGGTTCCACCGCTGACAGACTGAAGTGCCGCCCATAGTTTTGTATCATCTGGAAGATCTGGATCAGGCTCAAGATCTGGATTAGGTTCACGTGCTTCTAGTACTTTGGCTGCTTCTTCATAAGAAAGTTTTTTATCCTCAGTTCCAATAAAATTAATCGATCCCTCAAGCTTATTGGTGTCAACTATAATTTCAATAACATCTCCATCACGAAGCTTCCCAAGAGGGCCTCCTGCCAATGCCTCAGGACCTACATGACCAAAACAAGCACCTGTAGAAACACCGGAAAAACGTGCATCTGTGATCAAGGAAACATGTTTAC
This sequence comes from Clostridium aromativorans, assembly GCF_020908015.1. NCBI lineage: Bacteria > Bacillati > Bacillota > Clostridia > Eubacteriales > Clostridiaceae > Clostridium > Clostridium aromativorans. The sequence goes on along the minus strand of NZ_JAJJPB010000002.1, from coordinate 66,913 downwards.
CAAAAGATAGATGTTTTAAAGCAGATGTCAACTGATATGTCTCCTCCATACCTGTTCCCATCGGACCTCCACCCATGACAACCATTATATCTCCAGCCTTGATCTTTCCAACATCTTTAAGCGCTTTAATAGCTGATTTTTCAGAGGTGAAAACCTTAGCTTTTCCAGTGTGTCTAAATACTCCATCATCATCTATAACAGATGGATCAATAGCTGTTGATTTTACCACCGAACCTTGAGGAGCAATATTTCCCATAGGAAAAGTTACTGTTGATGTCAATCCCCTTTCTTTTGCCCTGCTTGGGCTCATTATAATTTCATCAGGATCAAATCCATCTACTTCAACCAAACGTTTTCTACACTGTACACGTCTTTCAGATTTTTCCCACCAATCAAGATTAGCTCCAAGTGTTTCCCCTGTAACGGTAAGAACGTCTTCATGCAAAAGTCCAAGTTTTCTTAAATGAAGCATAACTTCAGGAACTCCTCCTGCTAAAAATGCGCAAACTGTTGGGTAATTAACCGGTCCCATAGGAAGAACACTTACTAAACGGGGAACTTCCCTATTAACCCTTGCCCAGTCTTTCACAGTTGGAATTTTACAACCGGCAGCATGTGCAATTGCAGGCAGATGAAGGAGCAAGTTCGTCGATCCACCAAAAGCAGCATGAACCACCATGGCATTTTCAATAGCTTTATCTGTAACAATATCCCTGGTAGTTATTCCATTATCAGCCATATCCAAAACTGCCCTAGCTGACTGCTTAGCAATTTCTTCCCATATCGGCTGACCTGAAGGTGATAAAGCAGAGTGAGTCAACGCTATTCCCAATGCTTCGGCAATAACCTGTGAAGTACCAGCTGTTCCCAAGAACTGGCATCCACCGCCTGCAGAAGCACAAGCTTTGCATCCCAATCGGCAGGCATCCTCAAATGAAAGCTCATTGTTGGCAAATCTAACTCCAATAGTTTGAATAGTTCCTGCATCTTCCCCTTTTATAGGTTGAAGTGTTGCACCACCAGGAACAATGATAGCTGGCAAATCATGCATAGACACCAGCGCCATCATCATGGAAGGCAGTCCTTTATCACATGAAGCTACACCAATTATTGCACGTCGTGTCGGCAGTGAACGAATTAAACGTCGTAGTACTATTGCCGCATCATTACGATAAGGCAGAGAATCAAACATTCCTGTTGTACCCTGGCTGCGTCCGTCACATGGATCTGTTACGTATGCAGCATAAGGAACGCCTCCAAGTTTCTTGATCTCTTCAGATGCCGCTCTTACCTGCAATCCCAATTCAAAGTGACCTGTGTGTAATCCTAAAGCTATTGGAGTACCGTCATTATCACGAACACCACCTTGATTGCTGAGTATCAGCACGTCACCACCCAAGAGTTTAGATGGCTCCCATCCCATACCGGCACTTAAAGTCATTCCGAATACATTACCGCTAGGTAATTTTTTCAACAATTCCGGAGTAAGTGGAAGCGAACCCTTAGGCCCTTCTGCATGAGTGTGAATTTTATACAAAGCTGCTTTTTCTTCACCAAAAATTGATTTTAATGACACAATTAACCCTTCCTCTCTATAATTAAAATTATTTTGATAACTTAATTAACAAAACATATGGCTAAGTAGCAATTTTTATGAGATTATATGATCTACCTCTTCCATCAGTTCCTTAATTGCATTGGTTTGCTTTTCATCTGCCTGAAGAAAAGGAGTTTTACAGTAGTCTTTAATATCTAAACCTTTAAACATCATTGCTTTCTTTAGAATAGGAATAAAACACTGGCTTATCTCATATAATTCTGACATTTTATCAACACAATTTTGAATTTCAGCTATTTTAGCGATATTTTTATTATTAACCGATTTCACCCAATTTACAAAAATCTCTGGATAAAGATTTGAAAGTGCACTAATGCAACCGCTTCCACCTACAAGAATATTATGGACAAAATTTTCATCAAATCCTGAAAATACCTCAAATCCAGGAAATTCATTCTGTACGGTTTTGATCAGCTTTCTAGTATGTCCCATTTCTGATACCGTATCTTTATATCCAACAATATTGCCATGTTTTCTCAACAAATTAAGTGTAAATTCCGGTGATAGATCATATCCTGTTCTGTCAGGAAAATTATATAAATAAATATTACCCTTTACAGCTTTTGCGATTTCTCCATAGTAAAAATCCAAATTTGCATCCGTTAAACCAAAATAATACGGACTAACAACAATAACAGCATCCGCTCCAACACCAATAGCGTAATTGGAAAGTTCAATTGTATCTTCTATTGTCATACAGCCTGTACCAATAATAGTCTTTGTTCTCTTATTTACATAGGGAACAACAAGATCAATCAATTCTTTCCTCTGTTCAATAGACATTGCATAGAATTCACCTGTACTGCCCATAACAACTAAACCATCTATACCTGAGTCAATAAGATAGTCATAAACATTTTTATTTGCCTGGACATCTAAATTTCCCTCAGCATCAAATGCAGTAATTACAGGAGTTAAAAATTTAGCCTTTTTCACGTGTTATCTCTCCTTCAATAAAAATTTTAGATTAAATTCAAAGCTTATTTTGTAATAGCTATATCCTGCTGCGCGTATCGGCAATTTGACAATTGATAAAGCTAATTCTTCTTTATTTTGTTCGCATATACAAAACTAATTTGTTTATACGAATATCATAATTAATATTATCACAATTTTTTATGATGTCAAGATAATAATTCAGTATTTTTTGCAAAAATTAAAAAGAGCAGTCCTCTGCCCTTTTATCTGTCTTAAATATACGGGATTTCTAATTTTCGACTATATCTCAGGATAATACCCTGTTTTATCCAGATTTACTTATGAACCCTGAGAGCTGCTTGAGACAATCTGGTTGTAATACATATTATAATATACACCTTTTCTATCTATTAAATCCTTATGATTTCCAAGTTCCACTATTCTACCATCTTTTATAACCATTATGATATCAGAATACTTTATAGTGCTGAGCCTATGGGCAATAATAAAGCTAGTCCTATCCTCCATAAGTTTAAACATAGCTTTCTGTATCCCAATTTCCGTTCTAGTATCTATACTGCTGGTAGCTTCATCCAAAATAAGTATAGAAGGATTTGAAAGTACAGCCCTTGCTATGGATATTATCTGCCTTTCGCCCTGGCTTAAATTGCTTCCTCCCTCTTGAATCATAGTATTGTATCCTTCTGGAAGCTTTTCAATAAATTTATCTGCACCTACTGATTCCGCAACTTTTTTTACTTGAGAATAATCTGCATCCAGATTACCATATCTGATGTTCTCAAATATGGTGCCTGTAAAAAGATAGGTATCCTGAAGAACTATACCAAAGCATTTTCTAAGGCTGTCCCTGGTATAATCTCTGATGTCCACCCCATCAATAAAAATTCTCCCGCTGGATACGTCGTAGAACCTATTTAGCAGATTTACGATAGTGGTTTTACCTGCTCCTGTAGGCCCAACCAAAGCTACACTGGTACCTGGATTTATTTCAAGATTTATATTCTTCAATACCTCGACATCTTCCCTATATCTAAAACATACATTTTCAAAAACAATACGGCCTTTACAATCTTCAAGTATTTTCGCTCCAGATGTGTCCTTTAATTCCTCTTCCTCATCCAATATTTCAAATACTCTTTCCGCACCTGCAACAGCTGACTGGAGGGTATTAAATATACTTGCTATACTATTTAGGGGTCTGGTAAATTGCCTTGAATAGCTTAAGAAGCTGGCTATAACTCCTACGGTTATAATATCCTTTACAGCTAAAATCCCACCAACTCCGGCTACTGCAGCAAATCCTATATTGTTTATGACATTCATAATTGGCATTAAAAACCCGGACAGTATTTGGGCCTTTAATCCCACTTTACACAACCTACGATTCATTAGATTAAATTTCTCTATGATTTTTTCTTCATGGTTAAAAGCTTTTATTACCTGAAGTCCTGATATGGATTCCTCTATATGACCATTCAATTTCCCAAGTTCTATCTGCTGAGTCTTAAATAATTTGCTTGTATTCTTTGCTATACTCTTGGTAAGTAAAAACACCAGTGGAACTGTAATAAGGCTCACAAAAGTCATAATAGGGCTCAAAACAAGCATCATTACAAAAGATCCAAATACTGTCACCACTGATGACATGAGCTGGGTGGTAGACTGCGATATGGTAGAACTCACATTTTCTATATCATTGGTGAGCCTGCTCATTATCTCCCCATGGGTATTTCTGTCAAAAAAAGATATTGGAAGCTTCTGAAGCTTATTAAATAAATTTTCCCTGAGTCTTATTATTATTCTTTGGGCTGTTCCAGCTATAAGCCAGCTTTGAAAAAAAGTCAGCACTCCATCTAGTATATATGTGAATAAAAGCAGCATGACCACCATAAACAGCAGGCCGAAGTCCACTCTTACCTTCAATCCTGAGGACATGGCATCAATAGATTTCCCTATGAAATAAGGTCCTAAAAACGACACTATGGAATCCAGTATCACAAATATAAAAATTATAATTAGAAGTCTTCTTTCACTTCCAAAATATCTCCACAATCTGAACAAAGTCTTCCTAAAATTTTTAGGCTTTTCAACTGGCTTAATGCTGCCTTTACCTTTTACACCTCTCCTTGGTCCAAGAGGCATTCTGATACTGCTTTTGTCATATTTAAATTTTTTATCCATATATCATAACTTCTCCCTTCCAACCTGGGACAAAAATATATCTTTATATACCTGACAGTTCTTTATAAGTTCCTCATGCCTCCCAATACCTACCAGTTTTCCACTGTCCAAAACAATTATTTTATCTGCAGACATAACAGAAGATATTTTTTGCGCAATTATTATACAGGTAAGGTTATCCGAATATTTTTTTAATTTTTTTCTAATTTTTACTTCCGTAGATGCATCTACCGCACTAGTACAATCATCAAGTATGAGCACCTCAGGCTTTTTTATAAGTGCCCTGGCTATAGAGACCCTCTGTTTTTGTCCTCCTGAAAAATTTACTCCTCCCTGTCCAAGCTTTGTATCATATTTTTCTGGAAATTTTGAAATAAATTCATCCACTTCCGCAGCTTGAGCAGCTTCCCTAACCTCTTCTAGAGAAGCATCTTCTTTTCCCCATCTTATATTCTCAAGCACACTTCCTGTAAACAATACAGTCTCTTGCGGCACAAGAGCTATTTTATTCCTCAATATCTTTTCATCTATATTTTTTATATCCACTCCACCAATTTTTATAATTCCAGAAGTAACGTCATAGAATCTGGGAATTAGGCTTACCAAAGTGCTCTTACCTGATCCTGTGGCTCCTATAATTCCCAGGGTCTCTCCTGGAATACAGGTAAAACTTATATTTTTAATAATCCGGTGGCCATTGGCATAAGCAAAACTTACATTTTCAAATTCTATTTTACCCGCTTTATCAATATTTAAAATAGAATTGTTGGAGCTAAAGCTGCTTCTTTCTTCAAACACCTTAGAGATCCTGCTGGCAGAGGCTTTAAATCTCACAAATGTATTAAAAACTGCAGATATGATCATAATTGAATACAATATCTGTGTCATATAATTTGTAAATGCAATTATCTGCCCTACCTTCATGGTGCCTCTGTTCACGTATATTCCCCCAATCCAGAGCACAGATACTATTCCCAAATTTATTACCAAATTTATGCCCGGGGAAAATATGGATACAACCCTCATTGCCCTGGTTGATAATGTCCCGAGCTCTTCATTGAAACCTTTAAATCTTTTATTTTCATAATCTGATCTGTTAAATGCCTTTACAACTCTTACTCCCGACAGGTATTCCCTCATTACTGAGTTTACCTTGTCTAAGGCCTGCTGGACTTTTATAAAATACGGATACCCAATATTCACATTTAAAAATATCAACACTGCTACAATAGATATTGCAGCAAAAATTACCACCGAAAGACGCAAATTCAGTCTGGATGCCATAATTATGCTTCCCACACATAGAATAGGTGCCTTCACAGCTATTCTCATAAGTCCATTCACAAAGTTCTGGATTTGAGTTACATCATTTGTAAGCCGTGTTATAAGAGAGCTTCTCTCAAATTTGTCAATGCTCTCAAAAGAGAATCCCTGAACTTTTTTAAATAAATCCTCCCTCAGATCTGCACTAAAATTCTGCGACACAGTTCCAGACAATATATTGCGTCCTGAAGCTCCCAAGGCTCCAATGGCAGTAATTCCAAGCATTATCAGACCGTTTCTGATTATATAATCCGCATCTCTATATGCTACACCTATATCCACTATATCAGACATTATTGTAGGCTGCATAAGATCGCATAACGCCTCTACCGTAAGGCATACTATCGCGAGGGAAAATCCTTTCCAATACTTATCTATATATTTTTTCATAAATTTCAAGTATATACACCCCTAAGAATTTATTTAATCAAAGATGCGGGCGGTTTCTCGCCAGTTGACATTAAAATTAAAAACATATACACAAAATTATTATAAATCAAATCATAAATTATGTTATTATAATATTACTATACCATATAACACTGATATAATAGCTATATAAAGCTTAGTTTACAGGAGTGATAAATTTGAATAAATATTTAAATAAGATTTCCTATTATTTTAGAAACAGCTATGGCATTGATAAACTCTCAACTCATCTTTACATAGCTGGGTTTATATTTTCCCTGTTCAGGCGCAGTGCCACTTTCGGTTTTGTATGCATAATATATTCTACATGGCGATGTCTTTCAAGAAACAAATACAGAAGACATAAAGAACTTCAGGCCTACGAAAATTTTATTTCTCCCCTGGTCAGATGGATCAAAACATATAAAACCACAATAGGTAGTAATAGATACTATAAAATATTCAAATGTCCAAATTGTTCCCAAAAAATGAGAGTTCCAAAGCATAAGGGCAGAATAACTATAACCTGCAGAAACTGCGGAACTATTTTTAAGGGAAAATCATAAACCATTAGTGAAAATAATTTATATGTAAAATAGAAATACTTTTATAGTAAACACTTCCTACTTAGAATAAACTAAAATATGACAAGAGCAGGTGCTGTAATTGGGTGAGAGAAAAATATTCGTTTCAATTTTTAAATTTATAGTTTTTATATTCTGGCTCATATTTCAATTTATAGCTATAGTACTTATATACAATATATTCAACATATTTTTTATATACTATTTTATATTTTTCGAAATTGTAAGTGCTATTTCTGTAATTCATTTGAATTATAAGGATAAAAACACATCTTATAAAATCAGCTGGATTGCTTTGATATTACTGATTCCAGTAGTAGGAGTTATTATATATATTCTATCCAGAATTGGAATCAAACGCAATTTCAATAAAATGAATAAAGTAGAGCTAGATGAAAAGATATTTCCCGAAGAAGATAAAACCATGCTTTCACAGTTGAAAGTAAATAATAAAACCCGATACAATCAGACAAGGCTGATCAAAAATATAAGCGGATATGGAGTCTATTTCAATACAAAAGCAATTTATTTTCCTTCGGGAAAAAGCATGTACAAAAAATTACTGGAAGAATTAAAAAAAGCCGATAAATTTATATTTCTTGAATACTTTATAATCTCCAGAGGAAAAATGTGGGATGAAATCTTCGAAATACTAAAACAAAAAGCACAAAATGGAGTAGAGGTCAGGATTCTGGTGGATTATATAGGATCAATGTTCGTTCTTCCAAAGGATTTTGAAAACTCCCTGAAAAAATATAATATAAAATACAAGATATTCAACCCTATAAAAATGCTATTGAATGTCATGTTAAACTACAGAGATCATAGAAAAATGGCAGTAATTGATGGAAAAGTTGCTTTTACCGGAGGAATGAACATAGGAGACGAATATATAAATCTGTATAAAAAATACGGTTACTGGAAGGATATGGGAGTGTGTCTTAAAGGAGATGCAGTTTACAGTTTTACATCCATGTTTTTAAGAATGTGGCAGTCAATAACAAAAAAGAGAGAGGATTTTCAAAAATACAAGTTTGAAAGTAAATTCAATGGATATACGGGTATTGTAGCACCCTATAACAGCAGCCCGGAAGAAAGCAACGATGTGGCACAGGATGTATATTTGAGCATCATAGACAGTGCTAAAAATTATATCTATATCACGACCCCTTATCTTGTAATAGGTTATGAAATGATACTGGCGCTTTCTCTGGCCGCAAAAAGAGGGGTTGATGTGAGAATAATAACCCCCTCCATACCTGACAAAAAAACCATACAAGTTCTTACAAGATCCCATTATGACAAACTCCTTGATTCAGGAGTGAAGATATATGAATACACACCAGGATTCATTCATGGGAAGACCCTTGTCTCTGATGGAGAATGTGCCGTAGTGGGAACCATAAACATGGATTATAGGAGCTTATATCTACATTTTGAATGTGCCGTGTACATGTATGATGTTTCAATAATAGATGATATTTACAATGATTTCATAAATACCATGGGTCAATGCAAAAAAATAGAAAAGGAAGTCTGGGAAAAAAGATGCTTTTTAAAAAAGATATTAGAATCCATTCTCAGAATGTTTGCTCCATTAGCGTAGGGTCAGACCCCCTTACATTTTTTGTAAGGGGGTCTGACCCCTAAAACAAATATCCTACGATATGCGTTTCCTGTATATTCTTCAATATATCTTTTGCACCTCTACTGTCCACTGCCGCAATCACTGAAGTCTCCGGTCCTCCTGACTTTTTAACATCTACACCACAGTCTTTTTTCATATGGTACTTTAAATTATTGCACAATGCAAGCTGCTCAGCCTCATAGGCTATTCCCCTGGATCCTACTGGAACCATTTCATATACAAAATCATTCTGCAATAACCTATACACCGTTTCATAATTGATTATTTCCCTATCACCATTTAAATTTACCTCATCTCCCACTTTCGGCATACCTATGCATATTATCACCGCTTCCCCCTTTACATTATTTACTTTTAAATCCTCAGAAGCCGCCAAACCCACTGCAGTTACCCCAAGACCTGTAGAAATAGTAGTAAAATTTTCTTCTGTGCTGCCTGTCAAGATCACATCTCTAAATCCTGCATATTTTATCTCTTCTTTTATCCCTTTAATTATCTCCACTCCCGTATTATCCATCTCATTGCAAATAGTATTTGTAATGGTGACGACTTGTGCCCCTGAACAGATCACTTCCAGCAGAACTACTCTGGCAGTATACCTTCCCACATAAAAAGGTGGTACTTTAAATACATCTCCCTTTTTAATTCCAATACCCCCGCAGCTGTCACAGGCTATGACCATAGTCCTAATTTCATCCAATTTTATCAAACTCAAATCCCTTATCTTCTTTATTTCCATCGTTTTATACTTCCCGGTAAAAATTTATATACGACATGTGCTATTAAAATATTCAGTGCAGCCGCCAGTATTAACAGCGGAAGCATGGCCAGAACAGCTTTTCCCATTATAGGTATGAGCATAAATACGGATAACGGGCCGTTAATCAAAATTCCAACTACCCCCGATAATATTATTGCCATTATTTCTTTGGATCTGGAAAAAATTTTATATACTATTCCGAATAAAAACATGGTAAGTGCCATATCTACCATGACTATGATATGTATTGGCAGGCTAAGCGGAAAGCCGCTGACAGCTGCCGTCAATAGATGCCCGATTGCACCTATTACCGCTCCATACAAAGGCCCCATAATCAATGTGCCCAGAAATCCTGCAGTAGAATCAAAAGCTATACTTCCAGCAATTTTTATATTGGCACCTATAAAACTCAATGCTATAAAAAGTGCCAGTACAACCAATTTTTTTGTTTTCATAATTTTATCATCCCCTTTCTTCCATTATAAGTGAATTAGGGAAAAAATGCACTGGTTTTAATTGGCCAATGCATCAATTTCATATTAAGTTACAGGTACTCTATACCCAAAAGAATGCCATACTCCAAAATTATCCTTTACATTTATGCCTCTCTGACCTCCTGAAGCCGCATCAGCATAATAAGGATAATTTTTACCTTCCGTATAATGCCCCACATAGTCACCAGAAATATTTACAGGTACCGCATCAAAACGTATTTGACCACTGTTCACCATAATCACAGAAGTTGTCTGAGTGGAATCCCCATAATTTGATTCATGGGTTTGCTGGACACTGCTTTCAGGTATCAGCATATCAATATCTTCCTGCATTGCTGTTACAGTTTCCCCGCAATTTGGGGATCCTCCATTTCCCGACGGTATGCATAGACGCTGGCCTACCCGCAGATAATTTGGATCAACACCTGGATTCGCATCTAAAATGCTTTCTACACTTACATTGTATTCCCGGGCAATTTTATATAGAGTATCCCCAGGGCGAATTATTCTTGGAGTATAGTTTGGCAAACAAGCTGGTATACATATAATTTGACCTACCCGCAGGTAGTACGGATTTATTCCCGGATTCGCCGCAAGTATCCTCTCAAGGCTCACTTCCAATCTCTGTGAAATATTGTATAAAGTATCACCCGGCTGTATAGTATAAGGATAATGATTTGCAGAACACTGCCTATAATAATTATACATTATAAAAAATTTTTCCTTTACAATTAATCCGGGGACTTCCCTGTTTCAATTTATCCAGAAGACCCCTTCCCATATATACTATGAAATAAAATAACAAAATGTAACTTTTATATCCTTTCTAACGTCATTATTATTGTAAACATGTAACCATGAGAGGGGGACTTCATCTTATGAAGGAGGGTGAAAAGAACATTAAAGCAGAGGACATATCATATATTGAAAAAATGTGTGCGGATACCTGGAAATCATTATACCGTTTTATATATTTTAAAGTTCAGAATCGCGAAGAAGCTGAAGATATTACCCAGGAAACCTACTGTAAGGCTATTTTATATATGAAAAAAAGCAATGTGAGGATAGATAAATCCATGGGCTTTTTAAAAACCGTTTCATTAAATATATTGAGAGATAGGTGGCGTAAAAGCAAACGTCAAGGTAAAACAGTCAATTTTGACGATATAAATCCGGAAATGACAGCAATAGAAGATTACACAGAAAATATAGCACAGCGTGAAATTATACAAAATGCATTAAAAATTTTAAATAAAGATCAACGTACTGTCATTGAACTCAGGATATTAAAAGGATGCTCGGTAGCTGACACTGCCAGACTGATGAATAAAAAAGAAAGCACTATCAGAGTCATGCAATACAGGTCATTACAAGCCCTTAACAAAATTATAAAGGAAAAACATTGAGTATTGGAGGTGTGTATCCATGAATGAAAACGAAAAAAAGTTGTCAGATTATATTGACAGTTTAAATAAAGAAAAAAAACCTAGAGAACACGAAAATATGACTGAAGCACCTGAAATGGAAGAACTTTTTAAAACCGTAAGGTTGGTACGCAGTTTAAAGGAACCAAGTCTTCCAGAAGATGAATATGGGGAAAAATTGGCTGAAGCTGCAGGTAATAGGCTTTTATATATAAAGAATTCAAGGAAAAAAAGGAAAAAGTGGCTTCTGACAATAGCTTCTGCTGCAGCTGTTTCATTAATAATCATTTTGAATCTTACACTGCCTTTTGGCAGGAACAATATGACCTATGCAATGGAAAAAGCTTTCGAAGAGGTAAAAGCATATCATGGATTCCTTGAGATCGTAGAAATCAATGGAGCTGGAAAATCCATCATGCAGTCAAAAATGGAAGTATGGGCTGACAGGGAAGGAAGATATTACGTTAAAGGACTGGATGGCCCGCAAAAAAATTTGATTACTGTAAATAACGGCCAGAACAAATGGCAGATACAGCCTGAACAAAAGGAAGTGAATATATTTTCTGCTTTTCCCGATTCCTACAGCTTTACATTTGAAATAGGAAAAGAAATAGATGATGTGAAAAACGCACTCAAGACTAAAATAATAGGTGATGGCACCATTTCTGGAAGATCTGCCACTATAATGGAAGTAACCCCTCAAGGAGGAAGCCCATATAAAATATGGGTGGATAAGGATACTAAAATGCCGCTTCAAAAACAGACTTCCATGGAAAATTCCATTCAATACAAAATGTATTATACAAGTATCGGTTTTACAAATAGTATTCCTAAAAAACTTTTATCCTATACTTTACCAGAAGGCTTCAAAGAAATAGATACAAATTCACAGCAAATTGTAGGAAGCCTGGAGGATGCCAAAAAAATTACAGGTTTTACACCTAAAGTTCCTAAAAATATACCTGCATCATTTACCCAGGATAATATAACAGTAGCCAGCGATTCCAAAGTTGTTAAGATACTTTATATTTCAATGGACAATAAAAATAAAGTTGAAATTCTGCAGAAGAAATCCTCAAGTGAATTCAAGCCAGTATCCACTGCAGTTATTGGAAGGATAAACAACAGTGCAGCAGAAATTCAGTCACCAGTACAAAATGAAGTGGGCATTCTACAGGGTATAGACTCATACGCAGGTTCAACAGATATAAATTCGGTTAGGTGGCAGCTTAATGGCTTTGAATATGCCGTAGTTGGGAATTCGTCTTTAGAAGAATTGAAATTATTCATAAAGGGCCTTACCAACGGCATAGTGGACTTACCTTCATCAAAAAGAGGGAATTTAGCTAAACCTGAAGTAAAAGTTCCCGTAGATTTAAAAATAGAACAGGCAGAACAAAAAAATGCTGATAGAGGACATTCTCCATGGAAATTAGATCCTGTTTTCACATCCCAGGTTTTTGTAAGCCTTAAGATTTCACCTGAAGGCATTCAGGGTGATTATCCCATTAAATATGAAGAATTAAACGTACTAAAAAACACTGGGATAGATGCAGTAGTAGAGGTTGGTGGGAAAAATACCCCTATAAGAAAAGTATATCTAAAGAAACTTATAAGACAGGACAGTACTGGAATATGGACTGTAGTGGGATATGATCCAACTTAAATTTGCGTAAATCCTGATGTCATTCACCAGGATTTACACTTTTTATTTTAACAAAAAACTTAGTGACGGCAAAGTTAATACTATGAGCAATTAGTTATTAGTGTGTCCATCCAACCTATGTCTATACCTTTGCCAAATTTAATATTCAAAATATCTTGATATATTTTTTGTGTATTGCTATAATTATATTGTTAACCTTTATATAAAATTGAGTTCACAATAAACTGTATAAGGAGATATCTTTATGGATGAATTATGGAATGAAATACTGGAAATAGGTCAGAGGATCTTAAATGGAGGAAATATCACCAGGAAAGAAGCTGAAGCTCTGGGGAAATCCAAAGAAAGTGATATATTTTTGCTGTGCAGCTTTGCCAATAAAATAAGGGAAAAATTCAACGGAAGTGACGTGGATCTGTGCTCTGTGATAAATGCAAAATCAGGCAGCTGTCCTGAGGACTGCGCATTTTGTGCCCAATCCGCCCATCACCATACAAATGCAAAATGTTACCCACTTATAGATGAGGATAAAATTGTTGAAACCGCAATAAAACGTGAGAAGGCAGGTGCCAGGCACTGCGATATATGTACAAGCGGCCTGGGATATACCGGAAAAGAAAAGAATTTTAAGATCATATTAAACGCCTTTAGAAGGATGAAAGCAAATACCAATTTAAAGCTGTGCGCCTGTCTTGGAACTCTCACCATGGATGCAGCACAGCAGCTGGCAGATGCAGGCGTTGAACGCTACAACCACAACCTTGAGACAGCAAGAAGCTTTTTTCCTAAAATTGTTTCAACTCATGGATACGGCGAGAGAATTGATACAATACGCTATGCAAAAAAGGCCGGCATGGAAGTGTGCTCAGGAATGATCATAGGCCTCGGAGAAACCATAGAACAGCGCATTGAGCACGCATTCCTGCTAAAGGAACTGAATGTGGATGCAGTGCCTTTAAACGTATTGAACCCAGTTAAAGGCACAAGGCTCGAAAATGCAAGGCCCCTTCCTCCGCTGGAAATAATAAAAACTTTTGCCATAATGAGATTTATATTCCCTGATAAAAATTTAAGATTTGCAGGAGGAAGAGAAAAAAATCTCAAGAGTCTCCAACCTCTTGGATTTATTGCCGGCATAAACGGCATGCTGATAGGTGACTATCTGACTACAAGCGGGCAGGAGGTAAACAAGGATTTTCAAATGCTCAATGACCTGAATTTAACATATTGATGCAGCTAACGGAAAAGTGAAGAGTTAAAAATTAATAGTCTTACTAGATTTTCAGTATTTACTAAAAATCCTCATTTACTTTTAACTTTTCACTTCTCATTTTTAGCTTACCTCATCTAAATCATATATCCATGTCCAGTAAAACCGAACTCAAGCACTTTCCATGAGTATCCAGGGACAGTGACCTTGTAACCCCTCCGCCAAGAGCATCATACATGACAAAATTAAGGGCACAGATTTTGGGCAGTTCATATCTTATAACTTCTCCTTTTACTGTATCCCTAAACCAATTTTTTACTCTTTTGGCAGTGACAATTTTTTTAATCAGTTCATAATCATCATCCCTATAGGCTATAAGTGATATATTTGAAATATTTCCCTTGTCTCCCGTCCGTGAATGTGCAATATCCCTTAATTTCATTTCTATACCTCCTCATAGATCACTTTCGTGATTATATCTTTGTCAGGTACAAATATAGATGCAATTGACACTACATCCCTTGTATACTTTCTTGCTCCCCCTCCTCCTGAGGGTCCATTGGTATATAGGGCCTCAACTTCATTTCCTATCGTTTCCGCATCTTCTCTATTCAATGTTCTTGCTGCCACTCTGAGCCTTACTTCCTTAAAATCCGCTTTATTATCATTTAATATACTGCTTAAATGATTCCCATAAAGAGAGTTTACTCCTATAAAATCAATTTTCAATTCTTTTACAGGCAAATTTATATATTCAAGCCTCTTTTTTACTATTTCTCCAGCCAATCTGGCTCTGCCATAGGCTCCTGATCCCCCATAGCTTATTTCACCTTCTCCTATATAGCAATCTTTATAACCTATACTCACCTTGAATAAACCGGTTTTCTCTTTTCCACTTGCACCTTTTACTAAAACTTTATTTTTTTCAATTTCTTTCACAGTTACTTCTGAAAAATCTGCTATTACATCCGGTGTAAAATAATTTGATGGATCGTGAATCTCATACACAATCTGTTCTTTGCAGGTATGTTCAGTAACCATTCCCCCTGAATTCTCAAGCTTTGTTATGATTATATCACCATTTTCAGTTACTTCTGCTATTGGAAATCCCAAATTCCACAGCTTTGGTACATCCTTGTATCCAGGATCTGCAAAATAACCTCCTGTTATCTGACCTGCACATTCTAAAAGATGCCCTACTAAGATACCTTTACCAAGTATTTCATAATCACTTTTGCTCCAACCGAACTCAAACATCAACGGTGCCAAAGTCAATGAAGGATCCGCCGTTCTTCCAGTTACTACAATATGTGCTCCATTATTTAAAGCTTCTATTATACCCTCTACTCCCGTATATACATTTGCTGAAATTATCTGTGATTTTATAGAGCTCAATTTTTTACTATTTTCAAGTATTTCACAATTCATATACTTGTCCACCCGATCCAAAATATCATCTCCCAGCACTGCTGCTACCTTCATTCCCCTTATTCCCATATCCCATGCAATTTCTTTTATGACTCTAATTGCAGCTGCAGGATTTGCAGAGCCCATGTTTGTTATTACCTTTACTCCCTTTTCAACACATAAAGGCAGTATTTTCCTCATACGGCACTCAAGAAACTCATTATACCCTTTATCCCCGTCAAGCAACTTCTGCTGCTGGTTAATTGCTATGGTCCTCTCCGCCAGACATTCAAATACAATATAATCTATATTTCCATTTTCCATAATTTCCAGGGCAGGTTCTATTCTATCTCCCGCAAATCCTGCACCTGAACCTATTCTTATTTTTTTCATATCACAATAACCTCCGCGAGACAATTTTTTAAAAAGACTGCTTCAAATTTTACCCTGAGCAGTCTTCTCCATAAGAAATTTTTTTAGGCAAACTCCATAGCCTAAGAATTTCTTTATTAAATTCCGAAAAGTTTAAGCACCATCCAGCTGGATGCATAATAAGTCATGTACTGCACTCCGGTATGTACACCGAAGAACCTGTTTAATATACCTCCAAAGATACCGATTGTAATTGAAATTCCGACTCCTACAAGACCAGCTTCATAAAAAGATAAAACCGTTATCAATCCTACAAACATGCAGATTATAGCTTCCTGACTGACATTTCTTAAAACCCATGCACTTGCCGTTCTGGCATAATTCATAGATAATGGATAAGCTATGATGTAAGCTGTTATAATTCCTACCAGTCCATATAATGCAAATTGTCCCGGTGTCAACAGATTATGCAAATTGTGAACAGGCTGACTTGAAAACACAGGAGGGGCATTGAACAGTGGACCTGCCGGTCCAAGTCCTACCGGGCTAAGCGGTATTCCAAAAGCTATTAGTGGGATCAATGTCTCAGCTACATAAGTTGCTTCAGTTACAGCATTCATCACACTCAGACAGGTTGTCAGACGCTGGTATAAACTCTTTACTTTAGATGCCACTACTTCTCCAATCATTACTGTCATGCCTACAGGACTGAATGTAAAAGTAAGAGCAGAAATGCCGGCTCCCGCACAGGTATATGCAGCTTGTCTACGTGTTAGTATTTTAAGTGGATTAGGGAAATAACCCTTCCATGTCTTGAGTTCAGGAGCCAGCCAGAATTCTCTTGGTGAACTTTTAAGAATTGAACCATGGGTCACTGGTGATAAAAGAGTAATTATATCGGCAAACATGGGTCCGATGGCAATCCCGAGAAAGATTCCTATGGAAATACTTTGATGACCGGCACTGGCCAATTTAATAACACCCTGTAGAAATACGGCAAAAGGTATAAGCACAAATACACTGGCCCATTTACCTTTAGATGTATAAGCTATTATAATTGCCGCAATTGTAAAAATAACAGGTGCCCAAACTTCTACTATATGGGAAAATGGAGCAAGTAATGTGGCAAATCCAACTGAAATAGGCAGTGCAATAATCGCTCCAATAATTGCCCCGGAAATCATCTTGCGGAGGGCAACATGGGGAACTCCCAATCGCCTTAAAACATTTGCATATTCCAGAAGCGGAACGGCCATGGTATCTCCAGGCACACCCATTAAAGCTGTTGGAATGGCATGAGTCATATGTTTGGAAACGGCTCCACCGATAAAAAATGAAAATATACCTACAGGCGGAAATCCAAGTAAAATGATCAACAGCGTTATTGGCGCAACTGTGGCAGTTTCATCAGTTCCAGATATAAGTCCTATAAATGAGAAGATCACGCTGCCAAGAAGTGCACTTCCAACACCCCATAGTACATTGTGCAAAAGCAATGCATTCATAGTTTATCATCTCCTTTTCTTCATTTATTTTCTTTTTCTCCAGCAAATAGTTCATACAACTGGAGGCTTTTCATTTCTTCTATAACCTCATCTTCTACTGTCTTCAACTCTTCTCTTTCTTTATCCAGATCTATGTCGAGCTCTTTTAACACCAAATTCCGGTCTTCTTCAGAAAAATTTTTTTCCTGAAGGATACGTTTTGGCTTAAATAATTTAGCCGATATAAATGCACTTAGTAGAGAAGATAACATACCAATCAACAGTGCATAAGCTTTACACAGTTTCAATGGCGTTTGCGGAAAATGTACTTGAATAAAACTCAGGCTTAAGATAAAACATGGTAAACTAATAGCTATGCCAATAATAATTGCAAAAAAGAGATGTCTAACATTTACTGTATCGCCCCATATATCTGCATAAATTTTCTTTTCCATAAAATTAACCTCCATAATTAAATTGATAATGTTATTTTCTTGTATAAGTAAATATTCATTTACTTATACAAGATAGCTAATGCTAAGAGCTTAAATGCTAGAGACAAATTATATCAAGTGATATTTTTACTTAGAATATTTCTTCATAAGCTCCTGGGCATATTCCAGTCTTACGTTCTTTTCTTCAACCATCTTCTTTACAATCTTTTCAAGAATTTCACCTTTTGCACCTGCGACAGAAGCTATATTTCTGGCATGAAGAGACATATGACCTCTTTGGATACCCTCTGTAGCCAAAGCCTTGATAGCTGCAAGATTCTGTGCCAATCCCACTGAAGCAATGATTTCTCCAAGCTCTACAGCATTTTTGACACCCAGCATCTTCACTGCAACTTTGGCTGTAGGGTGAATTTTCGTAGCACCTCCTACAAGACCAACTGCCATGGGGATTTCAATTGTGCCCACAAGATCTCCATTTTCATTCTTCTCCCAAGTTGTAAGGGATGTATACCTTCCTGAACGTGAGGCATAAGCATGGGCACCTGACTCTATTGCCCTTGTATCATTACCAGTAGCTGTTACCACAGGGATAATTCCATTCATAATCCCCTTGTTATGGGTAGCTGCCCTATACGGATCTGCTGCAGCAAAGGCATATGCGGTTATTATCTTGTCAACAACTTCTTCTCCACCTAAAGTCTCTTTTTTAATTGTCACCCTCGAACGAACAAGTCTGTGTACCGCCAGGTTAGACAAAATTCTCAAATATACCTTGCCTCCTGTAATTTTTTCAATAAAAGGTGCAACAGTTTCGGCCATTGTATTGACGGCATTTGCACCCATGGCATCCAGGGTGTTGACTTCAAGGTGAACAACAAGCATTTCCCCTACGCTGGATTGAATAACCCTGACTTCAATATCCCGAACACCGCCTCCGAATTTAACCAAGACAGGATCCTTGGAATCACAGATTTCAATTATTTTATCCTTATTCTCGTAAATCTTCATTTTCGCATAATTTGGATCCGCCACATCAATAACCTGAATCTGGGCAATCATAATGGAGCCTGTATTGCTTGCAAAAAAGCCTCCAGTCTCCCTGGCCATCTTAGCTGCATTACTGGCAGCAGCAACCACAGAAGGTTCTTCAATTACCATAGGTATAACATAGTCCTTACCGTTTATGATAAAATTAAGGGCAACTCCCATGGGAAGCTGAAAAGTGCCAATTACATTTTCAATCATATGATCTGCTTTATCTATATCAAGTGCACCTGGCTCTCTTATAATCTTTTGCTCCTCTTCTGAAATTCCCGTAAATTCACTTACTTCCTTAAGCCTTTCCTCTGGTGAAAGTTTGTAAAACCCCGAATAACTGCTTGTTTTCATTTTCCCCATCCTTTCAAATCCAATGATAATTTACTTATCTTTTATCAGCCGTCTGCTTACAGATTACTCCTCTGTATCAATCTTCATCCTCATAAAGGCAGAACCCATTGATTTCCCAAGAGAGTCCAACCTTATGGAAAGAGTTGCCCCTCCACCCAGTGCATGTTTCATCACAAAATTAAATCCCTTTAGAGTATCCACATCATACCTTACAATTTCTCCTTTTACCATATCCCCAAAATGTTCTTTTACCTTTTCTACCGTCAGGACCCTTTTCAAAAACTCATAGTCTTTGGGATCACGGGCAAATACACATACATTGCTTGTATCACCTTTATCCCCAGATCTTCCATGAGCCAGCTCCTTCAAATATACCTGAGCCATTTACTTCACCTCCAAAATATTTGACGTCAATTTCACTACATCTCTTGGGACAAGTGTAGGCCATAGGCCTATAACTTCCCTAACTTTAGCTCTTCCTCCAAAAAAGCTTGCTCCTGGAGGGCCATTTAGCTGCAGTGGAGAAATTTCAGGAATTATTTTATAGGCCTCCGATTTATCCAAAGTGCGTATGGCAATTCTTAAAACCACTTCATTCATATTTTTAACCAGTTCAGGATCCATGTTTGCAACATTTAAATGAAGTGCATTGAGTCCTAGATAATCTATTCTTATTTCCTCTGATTTTAAATTTTTGCGTTTCATCTTCTTCATCAGTATTTCTGCTGCATATTTTGCTTTTTCATAGGCATCCGGCCAAGCAAAGCTCAAATAGGTTTCCACTTTATAGCCTGCATGATATCCAACACACAACTTTAACTGGTCAGGACGTTTTTTGCCTTTTATTCCTGCGACTTCAACTCTGTTGTCACCATCCTGAGTAAGAGTGGCTTGGCTGATGTCAACTGTAACATCCGGAGTAATGTAATTGGCAGGATCATGCACCTCATACAAAAACTGTTCTTTACAGGACTGTTCACAAACAATACCACCGCAGTCAGGTGCTTTTGTTATATGAAGTTTATCCTCTGTAATTTCTGCAATAGGAAATCCCAGTTCATCCATCCTCGGGACTCCACGCCAGTCATAATCATAGTTACCCCCGGAACCCTGCCCTCCACACTCAAGTAAATGCCCAACCATTATGCCTCTCGCAAGGTTGTCATAATCATCCTCAGCCCAGCCAAATTCATACATGAGCGGTGAGAGAAATAGAGCCGAATCCGCAGCCCTTCCTGTAACTACTATGTCAGCCCCCTGCTCCAGGCACCCTACAATGGGTTCATGACCATGATATACATTTACATTTAAAATTTTGTCCACAATATCGCGGAAGTCCCCCCCATTGTCCATATTTTTAAACTCAACACCCTGGGCAAGCAATTCAGGTATTTGTGATTTAAGATCATCTCCCAGCACATACCCAATCTTATAACCTGACATCTTCTGTTCTTTTGCAATTTCTTCAATTTTTTTTACACAGCCAAGAATATTCATTCCGCCAGCATTGGATATGATTCTGACGTTTTTTTCAAAGCTCTCTCTTCCAATTTCTCCTATCAGATTCACAAAATCCCTTGCATACCCTGCTTCCGGATTTTTGTTCTTCTGTCTTTGCATAATGGAAAGAGTTAGCTCTGCAAGATAATCACACCCCATATAATCAAGATTACCTCTCTTGACCATATGTATGGCAGCATCATTGCTATCACCCCAAAATCCCTGTCCACCACCGATACGTATTTTTTTCTTATCCATTCTGATACCTCCTTCTGCTTCGTACCATATTCAATGAGCAAGCATTATGCCAATATTTTTATTATAGTAGAAATGAGGTAGTTTAAAGGTTTTCACTTTCAACGTGAAAACCTTTTTAAATATCAGTGACAATCTTGCCACAGTTTGTATAAAAATCAGTGTTTACTTTTAGCCCTACATGTTTACTTTTAGACACTGACAATTTTGTATTCCTTTAATTTACGATAAAAAGTTCTGCGGCTGAGTCCCAACAGCCGCATGGCTTTACTTCTATTGCCATTACTTTCTGAAAGAACATCTGTAATCATCTTTTTTTCAAAACTCTTTACCGCTTCCTTTAAAGTACCATGGGTGTATTCAGATCTATTTCTCTCTTCTGTAATTTCCCCAATGGATTCTTTGATGTGGGGAGGAAGATAAACAACATCAAAGCAATCATCCAGACACATAATCACGGCATATTCAATACAGTTGCACATTTCACGAACATTGCCCGGCCAGCTGTAGGAATAGAAAAACGAGTGTACCCTTTGAGAAAAAAATACCTGCTTTCCATACTTCTTGTTGTACTTTTGCAGAAAATGATTTGCCAGCAATCCCACATCTTCACCCCGTTCTCTCAGCGGAGGCACTTTAATCTCCACAATATTCAACCTATAGTAAAGATCTCTCCTGAATTTTTTCTCCCTTACCATTCTTTCAAGGGGCTGGTTTGTTGCAGCAATCAACCTGACATTTACAGGCACATTTTTCTGTCTTCCAATTTTCTCTATCTCTCCCTCCTGCAGTACCCTCAAAAGCTTTGCCTGCATTGCCATGGGCATGTCACCTATTTCATCTAGAAACAGAGTTCCACCATTGGCCAGCTCAAATTTTCCCATCTTTCCTCCAGATTTTGCACCTGTAAAGGAGCCCTCCTCGTATCCAAAAAGTTCACTTTCGATTAAACTTTCAGGAACAGCTGCACAGTTTACAATTATCATTGGTTGAGATTTTCTCTCACTATTTGAATGTATGAGCTTCGCAATCAATTCCTTTCCAGTTCCATTTTCGCCTTCTATCAATACAGACGCTTCTGTCTTCGCCACAATCAATGCCTGTGAAACGGTTTTTAAAAAATTTGAGCTTTCTCCAATAATCTCTAGTTTCAACAATTTATTTTGCGCTTCAATCTGCTCTTTAAAGCGCAAAACAGCTTTATTTGCCTCCTCTACTTTTCTTCCCAATTTTACAATTTCAGTTGCATCTGTAAAAATCGACACAACCGCTTTCAGTTCTCCATCCTGTTCAATAGGATATATGTGCACTGAAACATATTTATCCAATGTCTTTATATACTGCTTATCTTTAATAATAGGTATTTTTGTCCTAAGTACATTCAATATCTCCGCTCCTGGCTCTACCTTCCGCATCTGTTTTCCTATAATTTTACTTATTGGAACTCCAAGGATTTTCGTATAGGCATCATTTATATAAAAAATTCTTCCTTCTGCATCAATTGCAATAACTCCCTCTTGAAATTTATCTACAATATTACTTATTATATTGGTATTTGTGCTGTTGATAAGATATCTAAACAAATCCCTGTCTATTTCTCCCACCTTATTGTCAGCATCATCTATTACTTCATAAGCTGAATTATCCCATAAGGCATGAGCAACATTTACGCTGTATATACAACAATTTTTATTTATACCATCTTTTATGCGCTTTTTCCCATTCCAGGGCACCATAATATCCTTTATCCTCATTTTTATCCCCTTTCAACAAAATAATAATTCACTATCGTAATAAACATATCTCCTGATAATAGTATATCCCGCCAACAGTACTATCTTCAAATACTAATTTGTCCCAAATCATATTTCAAAACTAACTCTATAAAAATTCACCTAAATTTAGCAGTACTACATTTTTTTATGATATGATTATAGTATCTTACTATAGAAGGAGATGATGTAAATGTTCAAAAAAGTACTTTCCTCCATGATCATGTCAATCTTTCTCATATGCTCAAGCGGAACTGCAATAAATGTGAAGGCAAACACTGCAGCAGCACCGGAGGAAGCTAAATTTACAATAAGCATTGATGGAAGCAGTATTCCATCAGAATACGTACAGCCCTATCAGGACTCAAATTCAGTAGTCATGCTCTCTCTTAACGTATTTTGTGGGAAACTAAACGGAAAACTGAATATAAAAGGTGACAGTGCCGAATTCATTACTCCGGATTATACCGTAAAACTCGAGAGTAACAATAAAAAAATACGTGTGAACAACAAAAATATCATT
Source organism: Clostridium aromativorans (assembly GCF_020908015.1). Taxonomy (NCBI): domain Bacteria; kingdom Bacillati; phylum Bacillota; class Clostridia; order Eubacteriales; family Clostridiaceae; genus Clostridium; species Clostridium aromativorans. The sequence continues at coordinate 43,501 of NZ_JAJJPB010000002.1, read as the reverse complement.
TTGTCAACAGCACCAGTCATCAGAACTAATTTCGTCTTTGTGCCTCTGGAATTCTTCAGCCAGATACTCGGCAAGACCATAAACTGGGACAACAATACCAGGGCTGTTAAAATATCCACCCCTGAAAAAGCACAACCTAGCCAGGAAAATTCCCAAATCTCACAGAAATTAGATACCTATTTGAACACACTTCAGAGTACGGATAATTTTCATGGAAGTGTACTTGTGGCTCAAAATGAAAAGATAATTTTGGACAAGGGCTATGGCAAATCGGACTTCGAGCAAAATATTCAAAATACACCAAATACCACATTTCCCATAGGTTCCATGACCAAACAATTTACAGCTATGGCCATAATGCAGCTGGTTGAAAGAGGATTGGTAAGCGTATCCGATCCTATCTCAAAATATATACCCGATTTTCCAAACGGAAATATAATAACAATAGAAAATCTTCTCACCCACAGCTCAGGAATTGTAAACTGTACCGACCTTCCTGAATTTTGGAACATGAGCCAGGATTCTTTAAAAGATATAAACAAGGTAATAGACCTATTTAAAAATAAACCTCTGGAATTCAAACCGGGGACCAATTTTAGCTACAGCAATTCCGGATATATTCTTCTGGGATATATAATTACAAAGGTGAGTGGAATGAGTTATGGGGATTACCTTCAAAAAAATATCTTTCAGCCGCTGGATATGAAAAATACAGGCCTGGGTTATAAAGGTACTGAAAAAATGTACTCCTCTACAGGTTACAGCGGCTACTTGGACGTTTATCCTGTAAGTGATGAAATAACACTCAGCGGGGCTTATGGTGCAGGGTGCCTGTATTCCACTACGGAAGACCTATATAAATGGGATAGAGCCCTTTACACAGAAAAAATGGTAAAGCAGTCCACATTGGATAATATATTTTCAAATCATATAGAGATGGCACCCTCTGGACCCTACTACGGATATGGTTGGATGCTCACAAGTGGAAAATACGGAAAGGAAATATACCATGGTGGAAATACAGTTGGATTTACAAGCAATATAGCCAGATATCCAGCCAAAGATCTAGCTATAATTATTCTCACCAATGTAGGGTACTACAATATAAATCCTCTAAATGACACTCTGGCGGACATAACCCTAGGTGGGAATTATAAACTTCCAAAGTCAAAGCAAGTAATTGCCATTGACAGTAAAACTCTTGACAAATACGTCGGTAACTATAAACTCAATGGGAATCTCGCAAATATCTCCATAACCGCCGACGGAAAAGCCCTCTATTATGAGCAGGACAACAGCGGTAAAAAATACCAATTGTATCCGCAGTCTCAAAATGAATTTTTCCTGAGGGTAGCAGATGTCAGCATTAAATTTAACATTGACAGTAAAAATACGGTTACAGGTATTGAATTGTATCAATTGGGACTTGAATTTCATGGAGACAAAATAAAATAGAAGGTGAAAGCTGTGAAAACAGAAATATTAAATGTTAAAGATTTAAATGTTAATTATAAAAATATCGTAAAAGGTGCAGAATATTTAAGAAAAGGTGAAGTTGTTGCAATTCCTACAGAAACTGTTTATGGATTGGCTGCAGATGCTTTTAATGAAAATGCAATAAAAAAAATATTTGAAGTTAAAGGAAGGCCACAAGATAATCCGCTACTAGTACATATATATAAATTAGAACAGGTTTATGATATATGTAAGGATATTTCAAAAGAAACCAAAAAAATATTTGACGCTTTCTGGCCAGGATCAGTAACTTTGATTTTCAACAAAAAAGACTGTATTTCAGATACAGTTACTGCAGGAATGAAAACTGTAGGAGTTAGATTTCCAGAAAGCAAGATAGCAAGGGCTATAATTAAAGAAAGCAGAACCTTATTAGTAGCTCCGTCTGCAAATTTATCAGGAAAACCATCAACTACCAGTGCAGAGCACTGCTATAATGATCTAAATGGAAAAATTCCCTGTATTTTAGATGGAGGGCCATGTTCAATTGGACTAGAATCAACAATTATAGATATGTCCACTTCAGCACCCGTGCTCCTAAGACCGGGAGCAATAAGCCTGGATGACATACGTAATGTAATTCCAAATCTTATATATAAAAAGGATTTATTGAGCGTAAAGGGAAATGAAGTTCCAAAGGCTCCAGGAATGAAATACAGGCACTACGCACCGGATGCACCAGTAACATTGGTTGAAGGCGATTATACAAAGACCTCACAGTGGATCAAAGAAAATGCGAAGGAGGACAATGCTGTAATTTGTTTCCAAGAATTTTTAAATGATTTTAAGAGCTGTCAACACATATATAGTTTAGGAAGTTTTAAAACGTTAAACACAGCAGCTCAAAAGATATTTGATCTGCTTAGAAAATGTGATAAATTGAATGTAAATCATATTTATATACAAGCTCCTAACGACAGGGGCTTAGGGAACTCTATAATCAACCGATTGGAAAAAGCAAGTGCAGGAGACATTATTCATATATAAGTTATATTGGTTATGGAAGAAAATTGGAAGCATATAGAATCACTTTATACTTCCAATTTTTTTAATAGGTCTATAAATTATCGAATTAGCTTAGATTAATGTCCATGCTGTTTGATTCCTAAAGCAACTTTAAAATATCAGCTTTCATGTTCAAAAGTTCCTGGGAAAACAACCTGTTTTCTTTATTGCCCCTGCTAAAATTCACGATTATCTCTTTTTTTACCCTGCCGGGCTTTGAAGAAAGTACATATATCCTATCTGAAAGTACAATTGCCTCTTCAATATCATGGGTTACAAAGAGTATACTCCGATGGAGCTTCTCCCTCATTTTTAAAATCCAATTCTGCATTTTTCCACGGGTTATTGAATCAAGTGCACCAAAAGGTTCATCCAAAAGCATTATCTCCTCTGAGGAGAAAAAAGTTCTCAAAAAACTGGCCCTCTGTTTCATTCCACCTGAAAGTTCATAGGGATACTTATTTTCATAACCCCCCAGTCCGAACATGTCAATGTATTTCTTTGCATCTCTCCTCGACTGTTTTTTATCATTCCCCTTTATATCAAGGGGCAGTACTACATTTGAAAGAACAGTCTTCCAGGGCAGAAGAAGATCCTTTTGCTGCATATATCCTATATCACCTTTTACAAAAACACTGCCGCTGTCCTCTTTGAGAAATCCTGTTATTATATTGAAAAGTGTGCTCTTGCCACAGCCGCTGGGCCCAAGTATGGAAACAAATTCTCCTCTTTTGAGATATAGGGTTATATCCTCAAGTATTGTCTTGTCTTCAAACTTCTTGCACACATTTTCAATCTCAACCATCATTTCATCACTATTATTTTGGCAGAAATTCATTTGTGAATGCATCACTTATTTTTAACTCCTTTTTTATAAGGCCTTTGTCCTTGAGAAATTTAGCATAACGCTGCCATACCTGGGATTTCATAACTCCCCATCGCGGTGCATCTGATACATACTGACCAGCCATATATTTCTGACTTTGAAGAGCCAGATTCTTGTCTATTTCAGGTGCATATTTTAAAAGTATATCTGCACTTTCTTCAGGATGTTTTATGGAGTATTCGTAGCCTTTGGCGGTAGCTGCCAGGAATTTTTTTACCTTTTCGGGATTCTTGCTTATAAGCTTGTTACTGCTTATAAGAATAGGTGTATAGTAGTCCAGAGCCGGATCCAGATCTTTAACGGGTATGTAATCAAGCTGCTCTCCCTTCAACTTGGCCTGTATACCTGTCCAACCCTCAAATATCCATGCAAAATCTATATTTTTCTTTGTAGCTGCAAAAAAATCGTCATTTCCGATATTCACTATCTTTACCTTGCTGAAATCTCCACCGCTCTTCTCCATTACAGCTTTAAGCACTGCTTCTTCTGAAGGTGATCCCCATCCTCCATATACTTTTCCCTCAAAATCTTTAGGGGTTTTTATATTTTTGCTCTTAGGTGCGGCAAAACCGGAAGTGTTGTGCTGTATTATTGTGGCAATGGCTTTTACAGGAAGAGGATTGTTACTTGTAAGTGCATAGGTGACATCTTCCTGATAGCTCACTCCAAAATCACCTTTTCCAGCAGCTATAAGATTTGTAACACTTCCTTCTGAAGGCTGAACTATTTTCACATCCAGTCCCTCATCTTTATAATATCCTTTATTTAGGGCCACATACAATCCGGTGTGATTTGTATTTGGAGTCCAGTCCAGTATGACAGTGGTCTTATCCAGGGAATTTGATGTATCCTTTTTATCGCTTGTTCCACATCCTGATATAGCAATTACACTTATAAAAACAGCCAGTATCAACAATATAAATTTACTTTTTCTCATTATTATCCCCCTCTTATTTCCAATGTATTATTTTTTTACCTATAAAGTCTATGATATAGATTATCGCAATGCTCACTACAACAATAACCAGAATTGAGGCAAATACCTTATCAAGCTGGTAGGCATTCTTGGCCCTCACCATATATACACCTATTCCGCTGTCTCCTCCCAGCCATTCGCCTATAATTGCAGACATTATCATGTAAGTTGCAGCAATCTTCAAACCTGAAAAAAAGTTGACCAGAGCATAGGGAAGTTTAAGATGGTAAAATATCTGAAGTTTGGAAGCCTTCATATTATGAAATAGATTTATGTAATCCACATCTATCTTTTCAAGACCGTCTACAAGACTTACAACTATGGGAAAAAAGCATACCGTTATCACAACTATTATCTTGGGAAGTGCTCCAAATCCGAACCATATTATAAAAAGCGGTGCTATAGCTATAGTTGGAATGGTCTGGGATATGAGCAAAATAGGATATAGTGATTTCTTAACTGTATGAAAGCTGTCCATTATTATGGCCAATATAAAAGAAAGCACTATGGATATAAAAAATCCTACAAAAGATTCATAAAGCGTTGTTTCCGCATTTTCCATTATGTTTCTAAAATCCAAAACGAGGGTCTTTATAATATTTGACGGCGAGGGAAGGATATAGGGTTGTATATACTGAAGACCCACCACCATCTGCCATAAAGCCACTACTACTGCTATGGTTATCACCGGGTACATCTTATTTTGAATATTTCCTGATTCTTTCATTCTAAACACCTTAAATTCACAATTTCAATCTGTTGAAATTACTGGATATTTTATTTTTTAACTCTTCATACTGAATTCCCTTTATGTTTGAGATTTTTCTGACAATGCCTTCAACTTCCCAGGGATATCCATACCGTTTATTCACCCACTCAAGGGAGTCGGGTCCATCTGTTTCCGTCAATATTCTGTCCAGGGGGAGAATATTGACTATTTCATCTGTAATCCTGGAATAGCCTATATCAACGCTTATGGTGAAAAAGCAACCACATTTTAAAAGCTCCTTGAGCACATCCATATCACCGCTGTACCAGTGAATTATCGGTGTTCTCAATTTATACCTTTTTATATATTCCAGTATCTTATTTTCTGCTCCCTTGGTATGGATATTGGTTATCTTGTCATATCGTCTGGCCCTACTCAAAAAGTATTCAAATACCATGTCCATTTTGGGATATTTTTCTCTCTCCGGTACCCAGTAATAGTCAAGACCTATTTCCCCTAAAGCCTTACACTCCTTTATACAATCATCAAACCTATCCAGATTACCATAATTTTTATGTGCTTCCCAGGGATGTATTCCAAAACAGGGTATTATATTCTCATTCTCTTCACTTATCTTTTTCGTAAAAATATAACTTTTCAGGTTCATGGAGCATCCCAGTGTCTTGATATCATCTTTTTTTATAATATCAAGAGCTTTCTTTAAGTTTTCTCCATAAAAATCCATATGATTGTGGGCATCAACAAGCATTTCAATTATCTCCTATATAACTTTGACAAAAAACAAAAGCACTATCACAAATAGTGCTTCAGGATACAAATTACAAAGCGGTTTCCCTACGTCGGCGCTGCCCGAATCAGGTTCAAAGGGTTAAAGTTTTCACTTTTCTCAGCCGTACCGGCACCCCTGACACTACAGACAATATTAAATTTGCTACATTATTATTATAATATCACTTGTTTATAAAAATGTAAACATTTCATGTACATATCCGCAGTTTTATTTATCCAACTTGTCAATGACATTATGTTTTAATATGTAATCAGAATATTCAAGCTGATTCAACACATCCTCTTTGTCTTTCCTCAGGCTGCTATTCTCAGGCACTTCCTTTCCGGTCTTTACATCATAGTATACATCATCCTGGGAAGAAGAATAATAATTTTTATCTATAAAGGAACCATTTCTAAATATAACCTTCTGATTTTTAGGGTTAAAAAGATCTTTTCCAAACATATTTTTCCCGGGCAGATCAAATAAGTTACACACCGTAGGATATATATCCATTTCACCTCCATATACGTGATTCACACCTTTCACCGATTCGTTGGGAAAATGTATTAGAAGAGGTACCTTCTGAAGCCCTTCCCAATCCATTTCGGAAGTTGAATTTACATTCAGGAATTTGAACAGCTGCTGCTCTTTATCTTTGGGTATTGCATAGTGATCACCGTAGAGCATTACAACTGAATTTTCAAGCGTGCCATTTTCATCCAGAGCATTTAAAAACACTCCCAGTTGTTCATCTGTATAATGTATGGCTTTTAAATAATTTCCAAGAAGAGTACCTTTTAAATTTCCCACATCAAAATCACCATATTTATCCACATCATCATAGGGAAAGTGACTGGTCAGTGTTATTAAAAAAGCATAATAAGGTGATTTCATATTGTTCAATTTTATCAGAGACTGGTTCAAAAAAGATCTGTCACTGAGTCCCAAACCTATGGATTCATCTTTCTTATAACTTTTTTCACCATAGAAATTATCAAAGCCAAATTTTTTGTACATTATCTGTCTGTTCCAAAAATTTTCTCTAAAGCCGTGAAATGCTGCTGTACTGTAACCGTTATTTTTAAAATTTTCGGGCATGGCACTGAATTTATTTCCGGAATACAGAAAATACACTGCCCCAGCCGCTGCCGGATATATCGAATTGTTGGTCATAAACTCCGCATCGGAAGTTCCCCCTGCCGCTACCTGATAATAAAAATTATCAAAATACACTGACCTATTCACCCATCTGTTCAAATTCGGAGTTATTTCCTGTCCATTTACAGAAGCATTTATTACAAATTCCTGAAGGGCCTCTACCTGTATCATTATAAGATTTTTTTCCTTTGAATATCCTTTCAGATTTTTATTATCTGATTTATTATTATCCATAAAAGTATTTATGGCATTTATTTTTTCTCTGGAAACAGGTGTCATTTTGGTTATATTGGCTGAAAGTGAATTATAGATGTCTAAACAGTGATAATTCAATACACCTAGTTTTCTACTTATATAAACCTTATTATACATTGCGCTCAAAAGTCTGGGCTGCTCTTTTGAAAGTCCATAAAAACTTATAAAATCCATACCAATACCAAATAAGAGAAGCACGACAGCTATTGATATCCTATAATTCAGCGGAAATTTGTTTTTTCTCTTTCTAACATATCTGTTCACAAAGGGAATTATAAATATAACATCAGTGAAATATAAAAAGTCCTTTATATTCATCAAATTTGACACACTGGATTTTACAGCTCCAAGCTGAAATCCACTTATAAGCACGGGAAGAGATATTATGTCCTTAAAATATCTGAAATATATGATATCACTTACTATAAATGAACTTATTACAATATTGAATATATAGAGCATCCTGGAACGTGCCTTTGCTTTCAGAATCAAAGATATGGAGATTATAATTATTACCGGGGCAATGGCCGGAATGAAAAGAGATATAATTTTTATATACCCTGTTTCTAAATGCCTTCCATACATCAATATCTTAAAAGTTACACATACTATAAAAAATACTACATCCAAAAAATCTAGAAAAAACGAATTCAATCTATTCATATTAAATATCCTCAATCATCAATTTATTACAATACTAAAATTATAGAACTAATGAATAAAATTGTAAAATAATATGTGAACAATAATAAAAGATTTTTTATACCTATTTACATAGATGTCATAGTGTAGCATAATATATTTGTTATAGAAAGGTTAAAAAGAAGAAGGAGGTATATGTTTAATGGGAGAAAATGATGAAAATAAAGATAAACTTTCAGTAGATGAAGAAGCAAAAAAGCAGTTTTTAGAAGAACTTAAAAATAAAAATATGGAAGAGAAAAGAAGATTTGAAGAAATTAAAAGGAAGAAAGAACAGGAAAAAGAGGAACAGCTCAAAAGGGAGGAAGAAGAGAAACAAAAAAAACTTTTGGAAGAACAGGAAGCTGAAAAAAAGTTGGATGAATCCAGCCTGCAATCAGAGAAGCCCCAGGAAGAGGACACTAAAATTGACAATTTTAAAGCAGATAGTGCTGAAATCGAACCTGTGTCAAAGAAAAAAACTTCTGACCGAAGTACAGATCTCAAAGTCAAAAACAACCTGGTACCCTGCAATCTGAAACTTTCCATTATAGATACAGCTGTATCGGCTGTAGTTTCTTTAGCCTGTCTTTATTTATTTGATCTTATTTTAAGAACCCTGTTTGGACATTATATAGCAGATATGAAAGGCATGTACATAATATTATTTCTAATAGTATCTATCTTATATCCTGTTATAATGAGAAGCTGTAAATCCAGGAAAACATTAGGTGAAAAATTTGCCAAAGTACCAAAAGGAGTAGATTAAAAATTGAAAAAGGGCAGCCAACATGAATTTTTTATAGAAAAGTTAAAATTTCCAGCAGTTGGAATCGCACAAAAGGATGGAATAAAGGTATTTATAAAAAACTCTGTGCCAGGTCAAAAAATAAAAGGTCAGATTACAAAAAAAAGAAATGGATATGCAGAAGCCAAAATCGTGGAAATAATTGAAAATGTAAACTATGCAATAGAGCCCTTATGTCCCCACTTTAACCTCTGCGGCGGATGCAATTTTCAGTTTATTCCCTATAATATACAGGTTGAATTAAAAAAGCAGCAGGTTTTAGACCTGTTTGAAGAATCTTCTATCAAAGGTTTTAAATTCTTGGGTATAGAAAAAAGCCCTGAGGAATTTCATTACAGAAATAAAATGGAATTTACTTTTGGAGATGAGCAAAAAGGAGGATCTCTCACATTGGGAATGCATATGAGGGGGAAATCCTTCGGCATTGTGAATGTAGATAAATGCAAAATAGTAGATGAGGACTTTACTGTAATTTTAAATGAAATCGTCACCTATTTCAGGAAAAAGGAACTGCCTTATTACAGAATACGGAGCCACAGGGGATATTTAAGAAATGTGGTAATTAGAAGAGGTAAAAATACAGGGGAAATCCTCGTAAACATCGTTACTACTTCACAAATTGATTTTGATTTCAATGAAATAACTGAAATATTGAGAAATTTAAATTATAATGGCAAATTGGTGGGTGTACTTCACACTATAAATGACAATTTATCGGATGTGGTAAAAATAGATTCAATGAAAATACTATGTGGAAACGATTATATAATAGAAGAAATTTTAGGATTGAAATTTAAAATTTATCCGGAATCATTTTTTCAGACCAATTCTAAGGGCACCGAAAAGCTGTATAGTATAATTAAGGATTTTTTAAAGGATACTTCCTCAAAAACGGTTTTTGACCTGTACTGCGGCACGGGAACTATAGCCCAAATATTATCTCCCCATGTAAAAAAAGTACTAGGAATAGAGCTTGTAGAAGAGGCAATAAAATCTGCGAAAGAAAACATAAAATTGAATGGAATAGAGAATTGTACATTCATAGCAGGAGATGTATTACATATAATGAAAACTTTAGAGGATAAGCCCGACATAATAATACTTGATCCCCCAAGGCCGGGAATCAATCCCAAAGCAATTAAACAGATTATAGATTTCAATGCTCCTGAAATAATTTACGTGTCCTGTAATCCTAAAACTCTTGTAAATGACTTAAACATATTTATCCAATCTGGATATATACTGGATAAGGTAAAACTCATGGATATGTTTCCCCACACTGTCCATGTGGAGACTATAGTTTCGCTGCAGAGAACACATACGTAGAAATTCTGCATCTTCCACTGAATTCTTTCTTTCGGGGATATATAATTTAGATGTGTAAATTTGAGTTTGTCAACAGGTCCAAAACTTCACACTCTCATTATATTTGGCTCACCTTGCTAAATTTCTTGTAAAATAGAAACATTAATACTGCAGCAGTCAGAGCTATTGCCGAACTTAAATAAAAAGGGGCACTATTGTTGACGTTATCATATAAAACACCAGCTATAAGACTTGCAGGAAGTAAGGTTATACCTACCAATGAATTATATATTCCCAATCCTGTACCCCTCTTATTTTTATCGATAAGGTCTGAGACCAGTGCCTTTTGTACTCCATCTGTTGCTGCACTGTAAAGTCCATATAATACAAATAACAAAATCACTGATATTTTATTATCTGTTCTTCCAAAGCCAAAGTATATTGCAGAATAAAGTACATATCCAAAGATAATAAGTTTTCCCCTGCCAAATTTATCAGAGAGAATCCCCATTGGAACAGCGAATATTACTGACACCGAGTTGAATATCAAGTATACAATTGGTATGAATAAGGGCTTTTATACCAATGTCATTGGCCTTTACCAGCAGCAAGGCATCAGTTGAATTACCTAAGGTAAATACAAAAACAATACCTAAAAACATGTAATATTTATATGAAAAGTCCCTAAGGGTAATTTTTTTAGGAAGATCATCTTTACTTTTCTTAGCTTCTTTTACAAAAAAAATTATGGTAACTAATCCAAGTATCCCGGGCAGAGCTGAAAATATAAATACCTTTCGATAATTATTAGGAAATACTGATAAAATTGCAAAAGCAATAAAAGGCCCTACTATTGCGCCGCTATTATCCATGGCCTTGTGGAACCCAAAATTTTTTCCTCTTTCACTATCACTTGATGAAGCAGCTACAAGGCTGTCTCTTGGAGCAGTCCTTATACCCTTTCCAACCCTTTCACTGAATCTTATAGCTAATACCTGCAAAGGTGAAGTTACTATTGAAAATAATGGGGATAAAATAGCTGTAAATCCATATCCAATGATCATAAAAGGTTTGTTTTTGCCAATTTTATCACTCCACCAGCCCGATACAGCTTTAAGAACCGAAGCCGTACTTTCTGCAATTCCTTCAATAAGAGATACCTCTGTTTTTGACGCACCTATGGACATTAAAAATAACGGCATAATAGAATATATCATTTTCGTAGTTGTATCCGTTAAAAAGCTGGTCATACCGGTAAAAAAGATGTTGCGCTCAATTCCCAGTACCTTTTTATCTTTTTCATTATTAATATACACACTCATCCTACCCTTAAAATTTTATTTTTGATTTGCATCAATTTTATATTCTTTTCTCTGAGGCCAGTATATTTTAAATTCAAGCTTTTCAATATCTCTTTTTTGTTTATAACTCATTCTTAAACTTGCATCTTCAGGAATATTTATGTCTCTGTCAAGGTCTTTTAAAATAAGTTTGATGTTATTATTTTTTTTAGACTTGATATATTGGAACAAATATCATCTAACAGCTGCTTGTATTTGCCAAATTCATCTGCTTGTTCAACATTACATATTGAAAATATACTATTTAATATGATATGATCATATATATGCATGTAGATGCATTAATAAGCGGAGGAAGAACTAGCATGGAAGTAACATTGAATTTTGATTTTAAATTAAATAGATCCCAGGTATTTCAAGCGCTAAAATCCTATGGCGAAATATTAGAAGAAAGGGAAATAAAAAGCTTATACAACTTACTCCTTCCCACAGTATATGAAACAGCGGAACCTGTAGGTGTATTCAGCATAGAAAAAAATGACAATAGTTCTCTTTATAAAATTATTGAGAATTACAGCCATATAATATATTGTATAATAAGTTTAGGAGACAACTGCAGCAAAAAAATAAATGAATTTTTTTCTTACGGGAACATGAAAAAGGGAATGGTAATGGATGCAATGTTCACTTCCTATCTCTTTGAAACAAGTTCCCAGCTTTTCAATCATATTTACAGCAAATCAAAGGAATTAAATTTGGGACTTAGCTGCAGAATATCACCCGGTGATGGAGAATTACCACTTAAATATCAAAAAAACATACTTGAAAAATTGGATGCAGAAAAATTTTTAAACTTAACTGTTACGGAAGGCTTTATGCTTTCCTCCAGCTATTCCATGGCATATATATACGGAGCCGATGAAAATTTACCTCTGAGTAAAAAAGATCATGATTGTTCCCGATGTCCTAACAGAGATCTTTGTACTATGAAAAATTTATGATTTCAGACAAATAAGTTATTTTGACTTATTTCTTTTCCTGTTTCTGGTTTTCTTATATACAAAATCCGAAGTAATTGCCAAAAGTAAAAATGCAGACAACAATATCTCCATTTTAGTGCCCGCTTGAGGATAAAAATATGTAATAAGTTCAATTATCAATACCACTGTTCCCATTATAATAAGAAAATTTATTTTAAAATTAACGTATTTTTTGTCCACACCTTCTGCGTCCAGCATAAATTTCTTACGTACCGACTTGCTGTATTTCATCCCCAGTCCCTGAATAATACCTATAAATCCTAAAAAAGTTAGCAGACCTGTCATCGTGGAATCCATAAAATATACCCCCATCTATTAATATTTATCGTATAAAAATACTTATTAAATTATATCACCTCAATATATAAATTTCAAAATTTAATAAAATATGCTATCATTTAATTAAAGAAAAACTAATAGAAATTTGATATTTAACTTTCAAGGGAAGTGTCATTAAATGAATTTGAATAAAATAAAAGGCAACACTTATTATATAGATGGCCCAACCAATTGCGGAATATTTATTTTCAAAAATAAAAACTGCCTGATTGCAGATACAGGTATAAATAACAGTGAGGCTAAAAAAATAGACAATCTGCTTATTGAAAATAACCTTCACCCCAAATTCATAATAAACACCCACAGTCATTTAGACCACTGCGGCGGCAATTTGTATTTCAAAAAAAATTATCCAGGTTGTCTTGTATATACTTCTAAAAAGGAAAGTCTATTCATGGAAAATCAGGAGCTTTTTTCATCTATGCTTTCTTCATCCTATCCTTCAAGAGCTTTCGATAGAAGCAATAAGCCTATAGATGTAGATTTTATTCTGGATTATGGAATAAACAAATTGAATGATGAAAAATTCGACATCATTGCCCTGCCCGGTCATTCCATAGAACACATAGGAATAATAACACCTGAAAGAGTATGTTTCCTTGGAGATTCAATTTTCAGCAGCGAGATACTTAATAAATACTCTTTTCCGTACTTATATAATATAGATGACAGCCTATCTTCATTGAACAAAATAAAGGACATGGAAGCAGATTATTTCTTAATAGGACACTCAAAAAAATTACTTGATAAAAGTCAAATATCCGAATTAGCAGATAAGAACATATCCAATATACACAATTACAAAAACGAAATCCTAGATCTTCTGGATCAGCCCCTCACCCGGGAGGATATATTGGAGAACATAACTATATTGAACAATTTATCTTTAAATTTTTATGAATATCATTTAGATCTCAGTGGAATATCAGCCTTTCTATCCTATTTATATAACAATAAACTTATAAATTATTCCGTGGAGGACGGCAAATTATATTATTTCAAGTGAAAATAAACAGGCTTCTTAAATGAGCATTAGGGAAATTTCCCTAATGCTCATGATTTACATTTAAAGTTCACTCATTCATAGTACTGTGTTTTCTTCCATATATAAAATATATAGAAAATCCTACACCCAGCCAGATTACAAACACTATCTTGGTAAAAGTAGGCAGAGATACAACCAAGACTGAACAAAATACAACTGCAATTATAGGAGTGAATGGAACCCCTGGACATTTAAATTTTCTTTCTAAATCGGGCCTTTTCTTTCTTAAAATAATTACAGACAATGAAACTATTATAAAGGCAATTAGAGTACCTATGTTAGTCATCTCAGCCAGTCTTCCAACTTGTAAAAAACCTGAAAGAATCATTGCCACGGTTCCTATTAAAATTGTACTTTTCACTGGTGTTCCATATTTAGGATTTACCTCCGAAAACATCTTTGGAAGAAGTCCATCCCTGGAAAGTGAAAATAATATACGGGTACCTCCAAAACACATAACTAAAAGTACCGAGGTAAGACCGCAAAGAGCACCTACTGAAACTAGAGCAGAGCCCCATGAAATGCCTATTTTTTGAAGTGCAAATGCCACTGGAGCAGCAGTGTTTTTATACACATAATATGGAAGTACTCCTGTCAGCACTGCTGAAACTATAATATACAATGCAGTACATATAAGAAGTGAGCATATTATACCAATTGGTAAATCTCTCTGAGGATTTTTAACTTCTTCTGCTGCAGTAGCTACTGCATCAAACCCGACATAGGCGAAAAATATTATTGCTGCTCCTTTAAATACTCCATTTACTCCGTAAGGGAAAAATGGATGCCAATTAATCGGTTTCACATGTCCTGATGCAAGAACAATGAATAGTATGACTACTCCCAACTTTATGACAACTAAAGCATCGTTGAGCTTAGCACTCTGGCTTACTCCCCTAACTAAAAAAGTGATGATTATAGCTAAAATAAATATGCAGGGCAAATTTATGATACCACCATTTAATCCGAGTGGATTGCTAAAAGCAGCTGGTATATTGATTCCTATCGCCTGTAATATTTGAACTACATATGCAGACCAGCCTACAGTAACCGTTGCCACCGTTACTGTATATTCAAGTATTAGGTCCCATCCTATAATCCATGCCCATATTTCTCCAAGTCCCACATAACCATACGTATAGGCACTTCCCGCTATAGGCATCATAACAGATAATTCTGCATAACATAACGCTGCAAAAGCACAGGTCATACCTGAAACTATAAATGAAAGAATTAATGCTGGTCCAGCATAATTTGCAGCTGCAACTCCGGTTAATACAAATATACCTGTTCCGATAACTGCTCCAATTCCCATCATCGTCAGTTCAAATGCGCCTAAACTTTTTCTCAATCCTCCTTTTTTTGATTGAGAATTATTCAGTAATTCCTCTACAGATTTTGTCCTGAAAATCGAATTTGATTTTCCCATGTATGTTGTCTCCTTTCAGTAAATAAAACACTTTATAAATTATCAATTCAATAAAAATTAAGAGTACATAATCTTCATTGAATTTACATACTCTTAATATAATAGCATATTATAATTTAATACTTCTATTAGTCATAATAATTATTATATTCTAAAAAATTTAATTTATTCTATATTGCATATATTTGCAATATAATATTTTATATAATCTATAAAAATATATATAAAAGAACAATTATATTTATAAATTTTTATTTATAATATATTTATTAAAATATTTATACTATATACTAAATGAATACAATTATGTATTCATTTAAAATAAAAGAGGAAAGATGCCCTGCATCCCGGCATCTCCCCTCTTTTATACGATTTACTATTATTTTATAAAACAGTAAATGAGAATCAATAATATATCATCAGACTACTTTCCATCCGTTGGAGAAACTACATTTTCCTCCTTACTCATTAAACTGTGACTTCTACTATAAGTGAAATAGATTACAGCCCCTATGCACAACCATATTACACATACCATTTGAGTAAAATGAGGCAGATTCCATATCAGATAAGCACAAAATATTATAGACACTGCAGGAACAAAAGGTACCCATGGACATCTAAACGGCCTCTCATATTCCGGTCTTGTCTTCCTCAAAACTATGACTGAAGCAGATACTATAATGAAGGCAATCAATGTACCTATGTTTGTAAGCGTTGCCAGCTCTCCCAGAGAAACAAATCCTGACAGCAGCATTACTATAACTCCAACAAGCATAGTACTCTTTATAGGTGTTCTAAATTTAGGATGTACATCTGAAAAAACTTCAGGGAGCAGGCCATCTCTGGACAATGAGAACAATATACGGGTTGAACCATAAGTCATAACCAGAAGTACAGAAGTAAGTCCGCACACTGCGCCAATAGATACCAGTGCAGATCCCCAGGAAATCCCTATCTTTTGCAGTGCAAACGCCACTGGAGCTGCAGTAGTTTTATAAGTATAATATGGAAGCACTCCTGTCAGCACTGCTGAAACCAATATATACAATAAAGTACAGACAAGCAGGGAACCTAATATACCTATAGGCAGATCCTTTTGTGGATTTTTAACTTCTTCAGCTGCCGTGGAAACAGCATCAAAACCTATATAGGCAAAGAATATAACTGCTGCGCCCTTAAATACGCCGCTGACACCATAAGGGAAAAATGGGTGATAGTTAGTGGGTTTAATATGTCCTACTCCTAAAATTATGAACAGTATTACCACACTTAATTTTATCAAAACAAGTATATCATTGAGTTTTGCACTCTGGCTCATGCCTCTGAAAAGGAAAAGTACTATTACAAGCAAGATCAATATACATGGCAGATTTATTATACCTCCGTTTGCAGGCGGATTGACTAAGGCTGCTGGTAATTTGATTCCTCCAGATTCGAAAAGTGCCACTATATAACCAGACCATCCAACCGCAACTGCTGAAACCGCTACCATATATTCCATCAGTAAATCCCAGCCTATCATCCAGGCCCATATTTCACCTAAACCTACATAGCCAAAGGTATAGGCACTACCTGCTACAGGAATCATTGCGGCCATTTCCGAATAGCATAGCGCGGCAAAACAACATGTAACTCCCGAGAATATAAAAGATAATATTAGTGCTGGCCCTGCGTAATTTGCAGCAGCAACCCCTGTCAGTACAAAGATGCCCGTCCCAACTATGGCACCTATTCCCAACATGGCGAGTTCAAGAGGTCCCAATACTTTTTTCAATGATTTTTTCCCCTTAGTTTCGGCTAACAACTTATCTAGCTCTTTAGTCCTAAATATAGAATTATTTGTAGCCATACTTACACTCCCTTCAAAAATAATATTAATAAATTTAAAACTATTATAATTATAGCATAAATTTATTTGTTTAAATTAATATAAAAAATATTCTGAATATTATTTAATGAATTGTGTCTTTTTGCTTATCCCTTGTAATCATTGGTTTTACAGCATTATTCGCAATTAAATTCTTTTTTAAAAATATAATTATGTCATTTTTAGGTATATATTTTTTGCATTTTAATAATATCTAAAAAATATATAGTACATATATTTTAAATTATAAACAATTAATAATAATAAAAATATTTAAAATTGTGAATTAAAATAATTAATTATATATTATTTTAAATTATATATTTCTAATATCATATTAATATACACTATTAATTTTCTGTATGTTAAACTGGAAATTGACATAAATAAATAAAGTTCAAAGCAAGAATATAAAATTATGAAGATTTTTAACTTTAGTAAAAATCTGCTAAATTTTATAATTGAACTTTGAACTTTGATTTTAAACAATATATCAACATGTTAAAATAAACTGTTAACTATTTTATTTCCATCTTGACTTACTATGCCATATTCATATAAAGATATCAATTTTCCGTCATATTTAGTCACCTTTCCCGTAGTAAGTTCCTTTACTTCGCCAGCTTCCGGATTATCCACATATATTTTTCTGTCTCTGGTGATATATATGTTGTTTTTATTCACATATGAGGGCAAAGTATATATTTTTCTCTTGTCAACATCCAGATTACTTATGAATATTTTATTGACCTTATTATTTTCACCATTTCCTATGTATATATTATTGTTTTCATCTGTATTTAGAAGATAATGCATGGCATTTTCCCCTGTTGCTATCACCCTTCCCCTTCCCGTTCTGATTCTATTATAGGTTCTGTCTTCATATATGATCTCGTCGCCATTTTCATCATTTACAGCTGCTATATTTCCAAGACGGCATCTTCCAAAATTAACTAAATTCATCCTTATCATGACATCTATCCTGTATATTCTCCCATTTGTCTCTTCATTTCCAAGACTCATCACATATACCACATTACTTGGTCCTGAAAATGCTACTCGTTTAACCTCATAGGAGTCGTCCGGCAGCAGTATGGAAAGATCCTGATTCTTATCCAAATTTTTCAGAGGGTATATTTCATCACGTTTTGCATCATATGATTCAAACTTTAAATTACTTGAATTTCCTCCTGTACTTGTTTTCTCCGCTATAAACATATTATCAGTATCCAGATTCCAGGTATAATAGGACAACTCATTTTCAAGATTTACTTCTTTTTCATCATTTTTAATGGTATCAACCACATGCAGTGACTGACCGTCATAATAGGATATGTAATTCCCACTGCTTGCCACTTTGATCTGCTCTGCATATTCCGGTATTTTCACTTTTATTTTATGCTCTGCCTGTTTTGAAGAAATATCAACCTTTTTTATGCTGAAATTTGCATCCCCGTTGAAATAAAACAAGTTAAGACACAAAAGCCCTATTAATTCTATAACTACAGGTATCAGAGTCCAAATAATTATTCTCTTAAAGTTTTTCATCCATCCACTCTCCTCTAGGGTTTTACATATATGGCTGTAGCCACAGTCCTCTCCCCGTTCCAGTCACTTGGATTGTTTATGACCTCACCGTTTAAGTACATAGTAGTAGAAGATCCTCCATCCAGATTGCTTGCATTCACAACCCCCTGCTTGAGGAGTATATTCTGTACATCTTTCAAAGAAGCTCCCATTTTAAGTCCTTTCCTACCGTCTATGGCCAGCATGACTATGGTTCCATCTGCTTTTTGTCCTATAGCTGTCCTGGGGTTTAGTCCTTCATTTTCCACAGCTACAGTCTTACCATTTATTATGAGAGAATTTCTAAAAGAAATAGCCTCTACCACACCCTGGGAAAGTAATTCATTTAAGGTATGATCTCCCACTATGAGCCTTCCGCTTGGAGTAAAAGCCGTCACATTTATTTCTCCATCAGGATTTACATCACTGTATATGAGCTTTCCCCCGGATATTATAATTCCCTCCGGATAAGCCCCTGTTCCTACCCAGAGCTTTCCGCTGCTGGTTCTATCGGAAAATCCCCCTCCATTTATAGCAGCCACTGCTCCATTTCTTTTGGCTATCTCACTGGTCCTCTCTCCTACTTCCCTGAGTTTACTGGTATACCCTATTCGTATCCTTTTAGGATCGTCTATTTCCAGAATATAGCCGTTGAATTTTGAAGTATCTATGTCATACCTCTTTATACTCTTATCACCCACATGAGCTATATTTACTCCATTTAGATTTTCAGCTTCTGCACTGGTAGTCTGACCATTTTTCCCTTCCTGAAGTATTTGGTTTATCTTGTCTTTTGACAAAAATAAAGTAGCTATGTATTGATGGCTAAAAGTTGCCATAGCTGTTGCCACTATTTGATTTCTTACATTTTTAAAGGGACCGTAAAATACAAGCAATGGAGTAGTAACCACAACCACTACAAGCTCATAGATTACAAATATCAAAAACATTTTAAAAGAAGATCTCTTCTTCTTTTTCCTCTTTCTCCTTTTCGCATTACTCATATTAAAATAACCTCCATAAGATAAGAACTATTTTATATTTTACTATTAACTTAAAATTATTTCCACTTAAAAAGTATTATGTAACAATAAATTAAAAGCTGACCCTTTTTACAATGCACAATGTACAATGCACAATGTACAATTCACAATTAATGAGGGGTTTTCGGATAAAACCAAAAACCCCTTAGATTTGATATTTGAATTACTTTCCTATATCTTTTCTGAAATACATGCCATTAAAGCTCACCCTTTTAAGGTTTTCATAGGCACATTCAATGGCTTCCTCCAGATTGCCGCCAATTCCATAGGTTACAAGAACCCTCCCGCCGCTTGTTTTAAAAATTCCATTTTCTTTCTTGACACCTGCTGCAAAAATTTTGTTTTCCTTCTTCAAACCTTCTATTTCAAATCCGGTTTCATATTTTGCAGGATATCCTTTAGAAGCTGCCACTACACAGCAGCATGCACCTTTTCTCCACTCCAGCTTGAAACTCAAAAGTCTTTTTGAAAGGGCAGCTTGAATCAGATCCACAAAATCACTTTTCATAAGGGGCAGCACTGCCTGAGTTTCCGGATCACCCATCCTCACATTGTATTCCAAAAGATAGACACCTTTTTTGGTTATCATTATTCCAAAGAAAATTATTCCGGTATAATCCAAGTTCTCCTGCTGTATTCCCCTTAAAGTGGGTTCCATTATATTTTTTGCAAAATCTTCAAGCACTTTCTCACTGCAATAGGGGTTTGGTGCTACAGCTCCCATGCCGCCGGTATTCGGTCCTACACCGCCGTCATAAATTTGCTTATGATCCTTTGAAGATATAAAGGGAACAATGGTATTTCCATCTGTTATAGTCAATATTGAAGCCTCTACTCCCTGCAGAAATTCTTCAATAACCACTTTTTTTCCTGCCCCTTTGAACACATTCCTTATCATTAAATCTTCCAATGCAGATTTTGCTTCTCTGTAATTCTGACATATGAATACCCCTTTTCCGGCTGCCAGCCCATCTGCTTTTACAACCACAGGATAACTGCATATTCCAATATATCCCAAAGCTTTATCTATCTGATCAAAAACTGCATACTCTGCAGTTTTAATGCCATATTTTTTCATGAAATTCTTGGAATAAATTTTACTTCCCTCCAGCATTGCCGCTCTCGAAGAGGGTCCAAATATACTTAGACCCCTGTCTTTAAATTTATCCACAATCCCCTCTGTAAGCGGAACCTCAGGACCAACTACAGTAAGATCTATTTTTTCTTCCAATGCTAAATCCATAAGGCCATCCATATCCGTTATATTCACGTTACTGCACTTGTCTTCTATTTCTATTCCGCCGTTACCCGGGGCGCAAAATACTTTCTCCACTTTTGGACTCTGAGCTATCTTCCAGCAGATAGCATGTTCCCTTCCACCTGATCCTATAACAAGCACTTTCACTGCCTGGTTACCCCCTTCTATTAAAATTAATGTTTAAAATGCCTTACTCCCGTAAACACCATGGATATTCCATTTTTATTGCATTCTTCTATGGAATCATTGTCTCTTATAGAACCGCCGGGTTGAATTATGGCCTTTATCCCATATTTAGCAGCTTCCTTCACCACATCATTAAATGGGAAGAATGCATCGGATGCAAGTACAACACCATCTTTTGCCCTGTCAAGAGCCTGACAGGCAGGCCATATTCTATTTACCTGTCCTCCTCCAATTCCCTTTGCCATAAAATCCTTAGCCACCACAATTGCATTGGATTTTACATATTTGCAAACCTTCATTCCAAATATCAAATTGTCCATTTCCTCTTTTGAAGGTTTCTTTTCAGTTACAACCCTAACTTTATCTACAAGCTTTGTATCCGCAGATTGAACAAGTATTCCCCCGTCCAATTTTGCTATCTCGTATTCATTTGTAGGTTTGGCTTCGCACTTTATTATCCTGAGATTCTTTTTCTTCTCCAGTATATCAACTGCTTCTCCATCAAAATCAGGTGCTATGACTATCTCTACAAAAATTTTTACTATCTCTCCAGCAGTTTTTGCATCTACTTTTCCATTAAAAGCTATAATTCCTCCAAATATAGAAGTGGGATCACATTCATAAGCCCTTAAATAAGCATCATGAAGATCTCTCCCAATTGCCACACCACAGGGAGTATTATGCTTCACTGCCACGCAGCATATTTCATCAAATTCATTTACTGCTCTCCAGGCCATATCCATATCCCTCATATTGTTATAGGAAAGCTTTTTCCCGTTTAGCTGCTCAAAATCCTTCATAGGAGCTTTTCCCACAGTTTCTGTATAATAAGCCGCGCTCTGATGTGGATTTTCTCCATATCTTAAATCTTCAGATTTCTTATAAGACAGGCTTAGGTATTCAGGATATTCTTCTTCCAGCAGGAAATTGCTTATAGCTCCGTCATAGGCAGACATAAGGTTAAACACCTTTCCTGCAAGCTTTCTTCTAAATTCATATTTCACATCCCCGGAGGATTTTATTTCTTCAATTACTGGAGAATAATCTTCCACATCTGTAACCACTACCACATCTTTGAAATTTTTAGCTGCTGCCCTTATCATGGCCGGCCCGCCTATATCTATAAACTCTATTTTTTCATCAAAACTTATATCGTCACATACCTTGTCAAAAAAAGGGTACAAATTTACAACAACCATGTCTATTGGAAGTATGTTCTTGTTTTTTATGGTATCCATGTGTGCTTCGTTATCCCTTTTAGCAAGTATACCTGCATGTATTGCAGGATGAAGTGTTTTTACCCTTCCGTCCAGTATTTCATCAAATCCTGTTACTTCCGATACTTCTGTAACTTTTATATTGTTCTCTGCAAGGTACTTATATGTCCCTCCAGTAGATATTATCTCCACTTCCCTGCTGGTCAAAAATCGTGCCAATTCCAATAGACCATTTTTGTTGTAGACACTTATAAGTGCACGTTTTATCATAACTTACGCCTCCATTTATTTTATTTGCAAATTTGAACTCTTCCCTGTTTCACTGATATTTTATTTTGGGAAATAAGCCTGATAACTTTAGGAAGAGCTATGTGCTCCTCTTTTAATATTCTCTTTTGAAGCTCATAAGCAGTATCCTCAAAATACACCGGCACTGATTTTTGAAAAATTATAGGACCGCTGTCAGTGCCTGTATCCACAAAATGTACAGTGCATCCAGATACCTTGACACCTTTCTTAATTGCAGCCTCATGTACCTTTATTCCATACATCCCGTCCCCGCAAAAGGAAGGTATGAGAGAAGGGTGTATATTTATAATCCTGTTTTCAAATTCTGAAATCAGCTTTCCCTTAAGTATTGAAAGCCACCCTGCACATACTATCAGATCTGCCTTGTTATAGAGCAGTTTCAATATTTCATCCGATATTTTATCACCATAAACTTTTCTATCGAACACTTTGTACTTAATTCCATGTTTTTTAGCTCTTTCAAGAGCATATATACCAGCTCGATCCGTTATTAAAATCTCGATCCTGCAATTTTCAAGATATCCACTTTCCACTCCATCTATTATTGACTGAAAATCCGTTCCGCCGCCGGAAGCCAAAACCGCTATTTTAAACATACTTTCTTTTCCCCTCTTTTTACAGTTCCTATTATGTATGCACTTTCACCTATTTTCTCAAGCTCAGATATTATATTTTCAGAGTCCCCGGGGTCTACACAGAGTACAAAACCTATACCCATATTGTAGGTGTTGTACATATGCTGCTCATCCACTCCCAAGTCCATTATATATTTGAATATATCCGGTACATCATAGCTGTTTTTATGAATGACCGCAGTAAAGTCCTCCTTAAACATCCTGGGTACATTTTCAAAGAAACCCCCTCCCGTTATATGAGCCATGGCTTTCACATCAAATTTTCCCAGTAATTTCAATACAGGCTTTACGTATATTTTGGTGGGAGTTAGAAGTACCTTTCCCAGAGTACTGTCACCAAAACTGTCCTCAAAATTTCTTATAAGACTTCTCACAAGGGAATAACCGTTGCTGTGGACTCCGCTGGAAGCTATGCCTATAAGTGTATCTCCTTCTTTCACTCTGCTTCCATCTATTATATCATCTTTCTCCACAATTCCCACAGCAAAACCCGCCATGTCATAATCGCCTTTGGCATAAAATCCAGGCATTTCAGCTGTTTCACCGCCAATCAACGCACATCCCGCCTGAATGCACCCCTCTGATACACCCTTGACCAAATCTGAAGCAACTTCCGCCTGTAAATTGGAACAGGCCAAATAATCCAGAAAGAAAAGAGGCCTTGCTCCATGGCACAAAATATCATTTACACACATGGCAACACAATCTATTCCAACTGTGTCATATATACCCATCTGAAAAGCTATCTTCAATTTTGTCCCAACTCCATCGGTTCCGGAAACAAGTACAGGATTCTTATATTTTTCCAATTCAAACATACCTGCAAAACTCCCGAGCCCATTCAATACACCGGGAATAAAAGTACTGGCTGAATACTCCTTCATAAGCTTTACAGATTTATACCCTTCTTCAATGTTAACACCAGCATCCTTATAGGTTGTCATGATAAAACCATCCTTTACTCTAAATAATTTTTATCTTTTTCTATAGGTGCAGATATGGGATAGATTCCACTGAAGCATCCCACACAGTATCCTCTTTCAGCGCTGCAGTCTAAAGATTTTAAAATTCCATCTATACTGATATATCCCAGGCTGTCTGCTCCTATTTCCTCTCTGATCTCCTCTATGTTTGCATTGGCACCTATGAGATCTTTTCTACAGGGGGTATCAATGCCAAAATAGCATGGGTATTTTACAACAGGAGAACTAACCCGAAAGTGAACCTCTTTAGCTCCAGCCCTTCTCAATATCTCCACAAGCTTCCTACTGGTAGTTCCCCTTACTATGGAATCGTCCACTATTACGACTCTCCTACCCTCCACATTTACTTTAAGCGGGTTTAGTTTTACAGCTACAGCTTTGGATCTAAGTTCTTTTGAAGGTGATATGAATGTCCTTCCCACATATTTATTTTTTATAAAGCCTATTGCATATGGAATACCCGATGCCTCCGAATATCCAAGAGCAGCTGGTATTCCTGAATCTGGCACACCTATTACCACATCTGCCTCTACCGGATTTTCTTTATAAAGTATTTTCCCAGCTTTAATTCTAGAAGTATAGACATTTATTCCATCTATCGTACTGTCTGGTCTTGCAAAATATATATATTCAAAAGAACAGGTTTCACATTTTGTCTTTTCAGCAAAATTTATGGATTTGATTCCATCTTTGTCTATTATGACAATTTCTCCTGGAGCTACATCCCTTACAAAATCCGCGCCTATAGAATCAAGTGCACAACTTTCAGAACACAGTATGTAGTCACCATTTAACTCTCCTATGCAGAGGGGCCTTATCCCATTTGGATCTCTCACACCTATGAGTTTATCTTCCGTCAAAATAACAATGGCGTAAGAGCCCTTTACGGCCTGAACTGCATCCACTACGGCTTTGCCTATATCCTTCTTTGCTTCCCGTGCAATGAGACTCAATATAACCTCCGAATCCACAGAAGTCTGAAAAATATACCCTGCATCTTCAAGAAGTGCCCTTATGACATCTGCATTGACTAAATTGCCATTATGTGCTATGGCAATAGATCCCAGTTTATATTTTACTATAAGGGGCTGGGCATTATTTAAAGTGCTGGATCCGGCAGTAGAATACCTCACGTGACCTATAGCACTTTGTCCTTTCAAACTTTCCAGCAATTTTTTGTCAAATACATCCGAAACAAGTCCCATTCCCTTATGGTATTTGAATTCTTTTCCATCCGAAACTACAATTCCTGCACTTTCCTGTCCCCTATGCTGCAGGGCATACAGTCCATAATAAGTGAGAGATACCACATCCAGATCGTTTTTAGAAAATATACCAAATACGCCGCATTCATCTTTAAATTTATCTTCTTCCAGCTCAATACAGGAACAGGTATTAAATTTATCATTCAAAGTGCACATAAAATTCTCTCCTTTTATACCCATAAAATAAGGATTTAACTTAATTATTGCTTATTCTCTTCAATATTTCCTCATAGGCTTCCTTTACATTTCCCAAATCTCTCCTGAATCTGTCTTTATCCAGTTTTTCATTCGTCTTTGCATCCCACAGCCTGCAGGTATCCGGCGATATTTCATCGGCTAAAAGTATTTTTCCATTAAATTTTCCAAATTCAATTTTGAAGTCTATCAGTTTTATTCCCTGCTTTAAGAAGAATGTCTTCAAAACATCATTTATCTTTGCTGTCATATCATATATGGTTTTTAGTTCATCAAAAGTAGCAGCTCCAATTCCAACTGCATGATAATCATTTATAAGAGGATCCCCAAGCTCATCGTTTTTATAGCTCAATTCATAGACTGTAGTTTTAAGGGGAGTTCCTTCTTTAAGCCCCAGTCTTTTTGCCATGCTTCCTGCCGCCACATTTCTCACTATTACCTCCAGTGGTATTATTTTTACTTTTTTGCAAAGCTGTTCCCTGTCGCTCAATTTTTCCTCAAAATGAGTCTTCACTCCATGTTTTTCAAGAAGTTCAAACAGCATTGAAGTGATTGTATTGTTCATCACACCTTTATCTGAAATCTGTCCTTTTTTCTGTCCGTTAAAAGCCGTAGCATCATCTTTATAATAAATTATAACCTTGTCCTTATCATCAGTTTCATACACCTTTTTTGCTTTTCCCTCGTAGATCATATTTCCCTTTTCCATTTTATAATTCCACTCCTTTTCCATTTTCATTTATAAATTTTTCTTTCATATTTTTTCTATATTCGAGTAATTTATTCTTAATTTCAGAATATTTAAGTGCCAATATTTCCACTGCAAGCATACCCGCATTATAGCTGTTGTTTATACCAACTGTAGCTACGGGTATTGATTTTGGCATCTGTACTATTGAAAATAAAGAGTCAAGCCCTTCAACCGCTGCATTGAGCGGAACTCCTATAACCGGCAGAGTGGTGTTTGCTGCAATAACTCCTGGAAGGTGTGCTGCAAGGCCTGCACCCGAAATTATACATTCACAGCCTTCATTTTCCAGTTTTTTTACAGTTTCCAGAAGTTTTTCCGGAACTCTGTGAGCCGATAGAATATAGGCCTCATATTGTATATCGAATTCTTTCAAAGCTTTGGCGGCACCCTT
Organism: Clostridium aromativorans; assembly: GCF_020908015.1. Taxonomy (NCBI): domain Bacteria; kingdom Bacillati; phylum Bacillota; class Clostridia; order Eubacteriales; family Clostridiaceae; genus Clostridium; species Clostridium aromativorans. The sequence goes on along the minus strand of NZ_JAJJPB010000002.1, from coordinate 16,587 downwards.
CATCTTGTCAATATCAGAACTGCTGCCAAATATAATAGCTACTTTCATAAAATATATCCTCCTTTTACAATTCACAATTCACAATTCACAGTTCACAATTCCTGAACTCTGATACTTAAAAAAGCTCCTGAAAATCTACATCGTAAATTTCCAAGAACCCCAAAATCGGCAAACCAATTTAAAATTCAGCACAAAAAACACGCAGCTTTAAATCACTTCAACCATAGACGGGAAATTTACGGTTTCCTGTAGAAACTCCTAAACCAGATTATTAGGATTATATGGATGCTCCATTCGTACTTGTTTCTGATATAATTATATTAACATAGTAAATTATATAATTCAATATATTAATTTCAATTTATCTTTTAATATTCGTTTAATTTGAAATTGTATAATCATTTATGTGAATAATGTTCATATCATATCGAACATTATTCACAGGTAAACAAAACCACGGCAATTAATTCTAAAAGCTGTGAAAAATAAGGAGGTAATCAAAAAATGAAATTAGTATGTATAGGGGACAGTTTAACTTTTGGATATGGTGTTCCCGCAAATGACAATTGGGTGTCGCTTATAAAAGAACCCCTCCAAATGGAGGTATTGAATAAAGGCGCAAACGGAGATACAACCTCAGGAATGTTATCCCGTTCTTACGAAGATGTAATAAAAAATCATCCCAATTACGTACTGATCATGGGTGGAAGCAATGATTTCATGAGCAACAGACCTTTAAATATGGTAACAGACAATATAGCATTGATTGTAAAAGATGCCGTAAATTCTGATATAATTCCAATAATAGGAATAGAACCGGCTATAAACAAGGGTATAGCAATAAAAAGATGGGACGACATTCTAAACTATGACAGAATAAATGAGCTCCAAAAAGATTACAGAAATTGGATAATAACATTCTGTAGTGAAAATAAATTTCATTACATAGATTACTATAAATGTTTTCTTGAAAAATTAAAAGATACAAGTGCAAATCATCTATTTATAGATGGCTTACACCCATCATTATCAGGGCATAGATTAATGGCAGAGTGTACAATAAATTTCTTTAAATCCTCAGTGTAACCTTCTATATATAGGCTATTCTTTATTGACATTTTGCATATAAAGTGATACATTTAAAATGTAATATGAGTTATATATCACTCATTAATGGAATATAGCATATAGTATATTAATATCATATGGGGGGATTATTAAAATGAATACTACTTCCTGCTTTTCCAGGATACCTGAAGACTTACAAAAACAGGTTGACGAGTTGATTTCCAAATCTGGACTTTCAGCAAAGGATTTCATAAAGGAATTAGCTTATTGTTATAATATAGAAGATGCAAAATCAGATTCGATAGTATTAGATTATTCAAATTACTGGAATAGTTTCGTGGATTAAAAATATGCCTCATAAATCTAGATTATGAGGCATATTTTTATAACTCTACAGTTAAAATCAAATTTTAATTCAATTTGAGAATGTAATACTTCCAAACAGCTGGTATCTCTCTAATATATCCACTAATTTCCTGAGTTTTATAGGAGGATATAAACACTCCCGAATAACTTCCTTTTATATCCTGACTCTTTGCCATCAAGGATGCTCTTTTCAAGTGATACTTATTAGATACTATCACAGCACTGTGAAACCCCATTGCATTCATTATTTTTTTAGAGTTTATTAAATTCGCCATAGTAGATGAAGATTTATCCTCTACTATTATCTTTGAATTATCCATGCCTTTGGACAATAAATACTGTCTCATAGCTTCAGCTTCAGATATACTTTCTCCTTCACCCTTTCCTCCGGATACAATAATATATCTTCCATAACCTTTATTATAAAGCTCAAGCCCTCTATTCAACCTCCCCATTAAAAATGGGCTGGGGGTTGTGCCGTATACTCTGCACCCAAGTACAATTATACAATCCGATCTTTCAGGCTTCGTATCTTCCCCAAAAAACACTATTTGAAATTCCGTCAACAAAACGGCCACAAATGCTATAGTGATAAAACACACTGCAAATTTCAATTTACGGCTCATTTAAAAAACCACCTATCGCCTATCATTTACAATATCATAGTTTATTGAAAACGAAATTTCAACCTCTTATTCCTATATTTAATATTTTATTAATGTCTACAATAAACAAAGTATCACCCTGGATTTCAGGTGAAAAACATATTTCTCATGAATAAATTTCTCACCTAAATCCCAGAATAGTTCAATTAAAGCATAGCAAATCTAAATATAAAAAGTGCTGCAAGTACATATACTATTGGATGAACTTCCTTATATTTTCCTGTAACTAATTTAACTATCGGATAAAATATTATAGCTGCAGCAATACCATTTGCTATACTATAACTAAAAGGCATAAAAGCTATGGCAAAAAAAGCTGGAAGAGCTTCTGTAAAATCACTGAAGTCTATTTTGGTAACTACTCCCATCATAAGTGCACCTACGATTATAAGTGCTGGAGCTGTAGCCTCAGTTGGAACTATTCCTACAAGACCAGAGAAAAATAATGACAGTATGAATAATATTCCCACAGTAAAAGATGTAAGCCCTGTTCTTCCTCCTGCTGTAACACCGGCAGTGGATTCCACATATGTATTTACCGTACTGGTCCCAAGCAAAGATCCTATTGTAGTTGCCAGTGCATCTGACAAAAGTGCCTTGTGCATGTTTTTAACTTTCCCGTCTTTATCTACCATTCCAGCTTTTTCAGCTGTTCCCACAAGAGTACCTATGGTATCAAACAGATCTACCAGGGTAAAAGTTATGATTACCATAATCAAACTTGTAACAGCACCTACCATACCTGCTTTTCCTATTCCCAGAAGTCCTTTAAAATCGAAGGCAAAAAGCGTAGGCGAAAGTGAAGGTGGAGCACTTATAAGCTGTATACCTGAAGTGTGGGTTACCCCAAAAGGTATGCCGATTATAGTAGTTAAAATTATGCCTATGAGTATGGATCCTTTTACATTTCTTGCCATAAGTATAGCTGTAATTAAAATACCTATGATTGCAACAAGTACATGAGGTGTGGTCAGTTTGCCAAAAGCGACTAAAGTAGCAGGATCAGATATAACAATACCTGCATTTTTAAGACCTATAAGAGCTATAAATAATCCTATACCACCTGATATGGCCAATTTCAAATTATAAGGAAGAGCATTGACAATTTTTTCCCTTATAGATGTAACTGTAATTATTATAAATATTATCCCCGATACCAAAACTGCCGCCAATGCCTGCTGCCATCTATATCCCATTCCTATACAAACACTATAGGTAAAGAATGCATTGAGTCCCATACCAGGTGCCTGTGCAAAAGGAAGGTTTGCATAAAGTGCCATCACAAAAGTTCCAATAGCTGCCGCTATACAGGTTGCTACAAATATCGATGCAACCACGGGATCATTGATTGCAGAAAGTCCTGCCTTAACTGCAGCATCTCCCATAAGATTCTTGCTGTTCATACCAGCCTGCATAAGTACGCTGGGATTCACAAAAATTATATAAGCCATGGTAATAAAAGTAGTAACGCCCGCTAAAATTTCTGTTCTTGCATCAGTGTGATTCTCAGTTAATTTAAAAAATGAATCCAGTTTAGATCTTTCAACTTCCATGTTGATACCTCCAAAATAAAAAATTTCTAATATGAATTATGGAATAATCCAAATTAGAAAATACTTGAAATATTTTCTTCCCGGAATCCACTCATAGTCAGAAGTTTTGGCCTTCTGGTAGAAACTCTTGAACCATATTATATCAAGATTATACGAATGTTTTTCAAAAGAATTTATTAAATTTACGTAATTATATTAACATCATATATATAATAAGTCAATATATTTTAATAAAATAAGTTTGATAATATTCTTTACATATAAACACTATATAATTTATACCGCCTACATAGTTCGTTACATATCGAATATTATAATTGATCATTTATTTCTACACATGTACAGTATCACCAATATTATAACAAGTATTAAAAAAGGCAGTGAAAATACAATCTTCAAAATAATTCCTATTATGGCAATAATAAAGGCTGCTGCTATTATAAGTCCTACAATTGGAAGCATCACAATTCCCACTATAGACAATACCAAACACAAAGTTAATATCACAAATAAAATGCAAAACAAGGTTATCATAAATAATTCCCCCCATTTAATTTTCTGCCACCTTTTTTCCCATCTCTGCTATTTTGTACTTCATCCACTATAATATATCTGTACTTATAGTCAATATTATATAGGTTAAATACAGTTTCGTCTAATTTTTTTTCAAATCTACTTTTTTCCCCTTTTTCATACATTATTTTATTTACTAATTTTTCAACTTCACTCCTATATTCATAACTGCATTCGCATATGGGTATCCGATCCAAACTGTACTTTTTAATCTGGGGGGTCGAATTGGGATTTGTTATTAGAAAATTTAAATAGTACCATTGAATTAGGGTTGAATTTAAAATTCCCAGAATATAATAAATGGAAATTTTCCTGTTCTTGCCCACTATACCATACAGGGATTGTTCTATTATGCATCCTTCACAATCCAGTGCTGCTATCAGCTGGCTCCCAGTTTTCCTTATAACTATTTTATTTTTACTGGCAAGTTTTTTTATATCCTTGGTTCCTCCCTTTATATTCTCAGGTATAAAATCATAATAACAGCTGCCTTCTACCTTAAATTTTCTTATATTTTCGCCCTTTAATATTTTAACTTGGCTAGAGCTGATCTTATTTGAAGTCACTTTAGATCTATATCCTATGAATCCAGTAAAAGTACAGCATATGTCAGAAAGCATTTTACTGGATTTTTCAATACCTTCCTTTATAAACAGGCTCTCTGAATTATAGCAGTAAGAGAACTCAAAATTTAAGTTTTCCAGATATTTCTGCTGATCCACAGCATACATCCTCTTTTTACATATGTCTATATTTACTTTATTGTACATTCTGCAGCCATTTTCAGCTATAATAATCATGGAATCGGCATTTACTTCCGGAAATTTTATTTCAAAGACCAGATTCAATATGCTATAATTTTCAAGTAAATTTTTTCTAAAATCTCTGTAATAAAGATTACTGGCCAGTCTATCTGGAATTATAAATCCAAATCTTCCATGAGGTGTTAAAAGTTCCATAGATCTTTTTATAAAATATTCATATAAATTGGGTAAATACGTATTTCCACTATAATTCTCACTATAATACTTCGTCAGCTTATCCTCTTTTTTATATTTTCTGCTGAGGGATATCCATGGTGGATTTCCCAGTACATAGTCATATTTTCTCTTCCAGAATTCAGATATATCTCCACAAATTTCTCCATTTTCATGTTCTTTTTCCCATTTTATCAAACTGTTGCAGCATATGATATTATATTTAAACTCAAAATCAATTCCACTTTTATTGCACAAATTTATTCTTGCCAGTTCTACGGCAAATTCATCTATATCTGCGCCGTATATACATTCCCTGAGTATATGATAGCCCAGGTTAGAGTACTGCCAATATTCACTGCCCTTTATATATCTGATTCCATTTTTATCTTCAATCCTATAATCTTCATCCTTAAAATTCTGTCTAATAAATTCTAAATTCTCGCTGAATTTTTTCATTAAAATTTCATACACTTTTATTAAAAAATATCCACTGCCGCAGGAGGGATCCAGCACCTTTACAAAAGGATTTTTTTTAACGTCCAAATCGGACATAATATTTTCCACTATATAATCCACTATATAGTAAGGTGTATAAAAACTGCCCTTTTTTTTTCTTTCTTCTAAACTCATAGATTTTTCATACTCTTCACCTAGCACAGTGTATTTCCGCTGTTTATCCATTGGAAACTGTCCTCCTCCTTATTGAACTTTCAATTCACGGCTCCTTTGAGAATAACTTCAACAATCTCTGATCTACTATGAATTCTTATAGGCGGACCCCAAGTTCCAAATCCCGAAGAAACTATAATATTAAATTTACCATCTTTTAAATATCCCCAATCAATCTTAAAGATTCTTTTCGTTATAAGATTTAAAGGATGAAGCTGACCCCTATGGGTATGTCCGGAAAACTGAATATCTATCCCCGCATTTTTACAATTTTCCAAATCTACCGGCCTATGATCTACTGCAATCAGTAATTTTGTCTTGTCACATCTATCCGTCAATTGAAATATATTTTTTCTCTCTTTACCTGTAAAATTCTTATAGGCAATATCGTTTCGTCCTATTATATAAAATCTATTATCTATACCTTCAAATTCATCTACCAAAAGTTTTATATTCAATCTCTTATACTCTTCTGTCATATACCCAGTATTTCTGCCAATATATTCATGATTTCCAAACACCGCATATACACCATAGGCGGAATCTATATCTTTTAATGGCGTCAGAATATCTTTCATTTCTTTCAAATCCACATCATCATCTATAATATCACCTGCTAAAATAACCAGATCAGGTTTCAATGAATTTACATTTTTAACTAAATTTTTCACTCTGCTTTTGCCCACTATTCTACCTGCATGAATATCAGATATCATCACTATGTTCAATTTTTCAATTCCATTTATATTTTTCTCAACTTGTAAATTATATTTCGACAGTCTTATTGAATTTGCATTATAAGTTCCAATTATTAAAATAACACATATTATCATCATTGAAACAGCATAAAATACAGCTCTCCATTTAATTCCATCTGAAATATAAGCAAAAGGCAAAAGATAGCAGGTCAATTTGATAATTTGAAATATTATCACAGCTATTATAAAATAAAAAATTACAGCTAGCCAATAGCATCCTATTAAGTAAAACATCTTACTTATAAATTCAGGCAGGATTTTTTTGAAAAATTTTCCTATAAAAAAGGACAATACAAGCAGCAAAAACACAATCCAATAGACATATGAATTTATAAAAGTCACAAAATATTTAAAAGTTTCAAAAACAGTTATACCAATATACAAATTTACACCGGTAAATATAAATACAGATAATATACCAATTACATATATCATAAAATCACCTTAACTTAATCGAACTTTCCAAATTAAATTTTCTCCTATAAAATATAGAAGATAATTGTATAATATTATAATAATTATATCAATACTTTTTTAATAAAAGCATAAAAAATCTGTAACATATAATAAACAGAATTGTCATACTCAGTTTACAGTTTTGACATATAGTTGTAACAAAAAAAAACTATCATATAACCATGATATAATATAGTTATTAAAAGCTCATAGAAGGAGGAATTTTACATGGATGATAATTATAACAAAAATCAAGATACTGCAAGAATGAACATATTATCCCGTTTCAAAAATAAATTTTCCCAAAAACATTCCAGAGGCAAAAAAATTTTTTCATATATATCCCTGGCATTGATATCCAGCTTGATAGGCGCCTCTCTATCTGCCGCAGCTTTTTTATATGTAGTTCCAAATACAGACTTTTTCAAAAATACACCACTTTATGAGACCATAAACTCAACGCAGACAAAGCCTTCACAGACACAGGTTTCCCCTATATCCACTTCAAGCAAGAGCGGCCTTACAATAGCAGAAATAGCTAAAAAAGTAAGCCCTGCAGTAGTGGGTGTTTCCACTAAATCCATATCCCAATATTCGGATATGTTCGGTTTTTCAGATGGGCAAAGCAGTGAGGACGATGGAATGGGTTCAGGCATAATAATAAACTCCGATGGATATATACTCACAAATTACCATGTGATACAGGGTGCTCAGAGCATAAGTGTCATATTGAGCAATAAAAAAACCGTATCCGCCAAAGTTGTAAATTACGATGAAAATCAGGATCTGGCTGTAATAAAAGTAACCACTAAAACTGAAATGCCGGCAGTGGCCGAACTCGGAAACTCTGATAATGTTCAGGTAGGAGATTCTGTAGTAGCCATAGGCAATCCCCTCGGCAAGGAACTTTTAGGCTCTGTCACAAGTGGTATTATAAGTGCTACAAAAAGAGAAATCACTGTGGGTAACACCACTCAAAGCTTTTTACAGACAGATGCAGCTATAAACCCAGGAAACAGCGGCGGTGCCCTTGTAAATTCACTTGGGCAGGTAATAGGAGTAAATTCAGCTAAAATAGGTGGAAACGGGGTTGAAGGTATAGGATTCGCCATTCCTATAAATACAGTGGCTTCCAAGTTAAACGGCCTCTTAAAACCAATATTGAAAATCGGAATTGCCTGCGTGGATATTGACTCCAGCCTGTCAAAGAAATACAACATACCTGAAGGTGTTTATGTAAAGGAAATTGAAAAATCCAGTCCCGCTGAAAAGGCCGGATTGGAACCAGAGGATATCATACAAAAATTTGACGGCAAATCCATAAAAACCGTAGAAGAAATAAATAAAATAAAATCCACCCATAAATCCGGTGATACAGTTTCAGTGGTAATTTATAGAGATGGATCTACCAAGACACTTCAACTGACACTGACAGAATAGAATATTTAAAAAAGGAACCTGCTTGCATAATTAAATTATGCAGCAGGCTCCTTCATTTCTGTATTTAAATTTTCTTATATGTGTACTGCAGGATCAACATCTACCTTTACATTTTTAAGAGGATAATCCAGCCATTTCATTTCTTCTTTATTAATTATAGCTGTAGGAATAATATATTTCTCAGGGAAAATTTCTTTGCCAACACAATCAATAAATTTTCTGGATGCAGGAGCAGATTTACTAAGCTTAAACAATGTTGCATTATGCAGTCTTCCCTTCAAATTGCACCAATCACCCAGCTGTAATATTTTAGCAGGTGATGCTGTCACCGCTTCTATTACATCCACAAGATCCATGCCCGCAGCACACAATTTAGTCATTGTAGTCGGAAGATCATAAACAGGACCGTTTATGCCTAGAACATGAGCATCAGAGCTAATAGTAAACGGAGGATATCCTGCAGCTATTGCCCTCTTTGCAACTTCAAAACTAAAACTGCCTATTCCATGGGCTACATCCATAAGAACACCGCGCTTTAAAGCTCTTTCCATAGCAGGAATCGGTTTGCCCTCAGACGTCCAGGGTGAATTTAATTTCCCGTGATAAACATGAGATATTACGTCACCTGGAGCCAGAATATCCAGTATATCCTCGATGCACGGCATAGGCAGCCCAATGTGTACCATAAGGCGCATTCCCGTTTCTCGTGCAGCTTTAGCTGCAAGTTTTACCGGCTGTATACCCATTGCACCGACAGTGGTTTTTTCAGCTCTAATTTTGATGCCGCAGACAAAGGGACGATTTGCATTGGCCGCTCTCACCGTTTTTGCTACATCCATTGCGGAAATATCTGTAGCTTCAGGTATTTGTGCCAAACCAGTAGAACATATATTTAACCAGGCTTTAAATGGAGTATTAAAGGCAGGTGCAACATATTTTCTCAATCCAGTAATGGTAGCTTCACCTGAACTTCCAGCATCAGCTATAAAATGAACACCGGTATCAAATCCAATTGAATCCGGAGGTATGGATATGGCTCCTACGCCATAGTAAACATGAGCATGTAAATCAATCCAGCCAGGACTCAAAAATAACTCTGCATCCTTGGCTTGATCAGAGGATTGCTTCAGAAAAAACCCATCTGAATCATGGCATAATTCAGCCGGCCATATTTTTTTTGTAGAAGGATCTATAACATTCACAGATATTGGCTCAGTTGTATTAACACTATATTTATTATTCTTAACCATAAAGAATAACCTCCTTTTAATTTTAACATATTGTCATATTATCACATTGGCTATTTCCAGCTTAAATTTCCTCGATTACCGATTTACCCTCTTCCGGCACTTCTTCAAGCATTTTCAAAGCTTTCTTGACAGCATTTTTACGATAGGCCACTTCATTTTTCTTTGGCAGCGAAGGATCGCCAAAAACATGCAAGACGCTGTTTCCACGAAGAATTCTGTTAGAACCTATACCTTCGGCGATTTTTGTCAAGTTCGTCACTTGAACAATAGGAACACCAGCACGTTCGATTTCTTTTGTCATCACTGCACCACAGCGAGAACTAGTTCCTCAGGTGGACGTCAATATAGCCGCATCAACCTTGTGTTCTTTCATTATTTTGGCAATACCTTCACCAAATTTCTTACCTTTCTCCATAGGAGTCATCACACCTGCAGTTGTAAAATATGAATCAAATAAAGAACCGATGACACCTTCTTTTTCAAGCGTCCTCATTGCATCAACTGGCACAAGACGGTTGGGATCATCAAGAACAAAGGCATTATTATAACCTTGATGTCTTACTTCATAATCCTCAGGACTTAGTTTGTCCTTTCCTTCAATTGAGTAATATTTAAAACAAGTTGAATTGGTAACAACCATATTATCAGGGTTTCCCTTTGGTACTAGGCCTCCATCAGTAACAAGTGCAATTTTTGCTTCTGACAAGGGTTTATCAAGTACCGGCACCGGAATTTTTTCATGATTGGGCATAACCACTTCCGTTCTATAAGGCTTATTGTAATACTTAGCTAAAAGCATGTTAATGGCTCGTTTTGGTGCTGGTATTGAATAATCGATTTCAATGGCCGGACCGCTTCCATGGTAATCTTCCTTCTTGCCATCCCCAATTGCTTCTCCTGACACCAATCGAAGGGAAAAATCAACTATTTTTTTTATAACTTCTCTCATCTTCCTGGCATTGTTTTCTGTTTTGAGAATATAACAGCGATCTTTATACATATCAGTTCCAGGATTTTCAGCATATAATGCTGTAACGCCCGGAATTTTCAGTGTTTCAACAACTGCTGCTGTTGTCGCACCACAGGCCATGCCATATCTGCCAGCATTGAATCCAGGACCGGCAATGAACATATCTGGATTGTATTTTTTTACAATTTTAACCACCTTAGGTACTACTGTTTCCAAGTTTTCCGCAATATGATTGTCCCCACAAATAATCGTAGCCACAATTTCCGCTCTGTCACCAAACGCATTTTTCATTGCTAAACCTGGCCCCACAGGCTCTTCTTTAACAACTATATCCATACCTGCAGTATCTTCTCCACCAAATCCTCCATAAAACTGGTTTATATAATGAACTATTCGATACTTTTTAGCCATGATTTACACCTCTTCTTTCCATGGAATATTTGAATCCGTAGTCACATAGCAATCTCCCAGCTGGGACCATATTCCCTGATATGCAAAATTGGTGGTATGATCGAAAGGTCCCCAAGGATCAATACCAGCTAGACTAGGAACTCCGGCATTCTCCCCAATCAGTCGTTTAACTCTCGGGTGATGAAGCGTATAATTACGCCCGCTGTTGACAACAGCATCAACTTTAGGATCTGAGATCACCAGCATGTCACCCGGTCGATCATTGGACACAGCCGAGAGATTCATTACACAGGGCATACCCATTTTTTCTGCCCAGTTAAAAGCCAGCGCCGAATCAAGCTGGCAATGTCCCATACCTGACTTATTGATCACAACACAATCCGCTTTTAATGTGTCACGGCATAATGTCGCTCCAATCATGCCCATGGTATTTTTACCGTCAATTTTCATAACGTTATTTGCGAAAACAACTCCCACAAATTCAAGATCCCTGCCGTGGCGCTTCATAAGTTCCCTGATATACAGCTCGTTTTGCAGGTAATAATTACATTCCCAATATCGCCATAGGAAAGCTCCATCAAGCACTTCGGTAGGCTGAACTATGATTGGGAGAAAATTAAGCGCGCTTTGCCCATAGTACAATATATTCCAAGTATCATGTGAGGCCATATGGGTAACAAAGTATGCCACTTTAGGTAGAGGCTTGCCATCCTTTCCTGGGCCAACTGGTCCGAGCTCAAAGACTTCTTTTTCATCTGGCTTTAGATCAACACCAAGCTTAGCCAAATATACATTTGCCGTCAGTGAAGCATGTTTTAACGCTTCCGCATAACTTAAATCACTGACACCCTCAGCTGGTGCAGCATCGATAACGACATGATAATGTCTTGAAAAATGAGTGTATTTTGCACATGGACCGCCCATATCCATATAATATTTAACATTACACTTTGCATAATAAATGTCTGAAACAACTACACCTCTAAGTGCTACCGTTTCCCCTTCACCTGCAGGTGCCAGTTTTCCCCAAATTCCCGGATAAGATTCTTCCGGATGTTCTTTTTTACAGCGCGGCTGCATGATGTCATGCACTGCCAGCATTCTGCAGCTCTCACCAGGGTATACCAATTGGATATTCATCCATGCAAACAAGTCATTATTAATCAGGTTATAAAGCTCTTCCTTATTAACTGTTAACACACCGTTAACCAACTCGGATTTATTTCCGAATTGAACCTTTTTAACATCGATATAATCGATTTGCAGACGTTTACTCATAACTATAACCATCCTTTCCCTATATTCAAGTCACGAATTGTTATAAAAATATTTATAACTTGAGTCAAGTTTATAATTAAATTATAGTAAACCAGCAGATAATATTCATTGAACTATTCTGTAATGTTAATGTAATAAAACGTTTACTTTTTTTTAGAAATTGTACTTTTTTATATTAGTTGCACTCATTTCCTTGTAATTTATTGTCATGATAAATACGGAATCTTTGAAGATAAATAAGAGGGTTGTTTTATCCCTCTTATTTATATCCTGCTTCCTTTAAAATTTTTACGGCTTTTTCACCCTTTTGAGAACTTACCAGAATCACAGGCCCTGTACAGCCCATTCCGTTTTCAGAATATATACCTTTTTCCCATAATACCCTGCAGGCATTGTCCAGTTCCAGTATATCTATTCCCGGTATTGCATAGGTCACAACTTCCTTAGGTGGTACTTTCACCTCTTCAACCTTTGAGGGTTTATCCTTTTTCAATATTTCCTCCAGCCCTGCAGCCTCTGCTTTTTGAAATTCATTCTTCGCCGCCCGCAGTACTTTTCCTTCAGCACACATCGCACAGTATTTAAGTGCTTCACAGATAAGAGGTGCCCCAGAAGCCCTGGATACTATATTTATCAGTTTATCATAATTTTCCCCTATTCCCGGACCATATCCATATCCCAGAGTCTCATAATTTCCTCCGGTAGTATAGGCTGCAAAAATCTTTATGAGCAGATTTCCGGTCAGTGAATCACAAACCATGACATCCGGGGTACCTGAAAGGAGGTCATTTCCCCTCATCAGTACTTCTCCATTTTTCCTGAGAGATTGAGCAAAATCAATACCATATCCCCTGTTCTGCAGTTCTACAAGCGCCCTCTGTGTACCCCTGGCTCCATCTACATTCAAAATCCCCACGGTTGGATTATCTATACCAATGGACTTTGCAACTGCAATGCCGGCTATGGAGTTTTTGACCATACTCTCCACCCTATTCGTGGCCATAGTACCCGTAGTGGTTGAAAGTATCATATTTCTGCCGCTTCCCGGTGCAGCCATCCTACCTACAGTCGATACCCCTATAGGAAAATCAAAATGCTGTGTCACACACCCATCTATCTTCTTTTCCTCAAGAAGACTTACCATTTTCTTATGACCTTCTTCTGCACTGCTTACTTCTACAGATTCAAACCCACAGTCAACTTTCGGCCCTATGAGCACTATATCAAAATCACCGTATTTACTCCCCGCCAACTGTGCAGCTTTTATCATCTCCTCTGCTCCATGTTCCGAGCCATAAACTGTAAGTCCTATTCTAGGCCTCCTTTTAAAGCTTCCCTTTTCTATACCGTCAGCTATATCCTCAAATGCTTCCGCAATCAATTTTTTTGTCCTGTCCATAATTCCCCTCCTCTGTATCAAAAATTCTAATCATCCATCAACTGCTGTGCAAATTTTCTTATCTCCCGTGCTATGATCTTCTTTACCTCATCTTTGGATACTTCAGTATTCTCCTCTTTCCCGCCATCGTTCTTTTCTACAAGTATAGATACTCCATCAAACAGATTTGTCATTCTTCCCAGAAATAAACTCCCCTTACCTATTACCATAAAATTGTTCAATTTTCCACTCATTATATGTTCTATGCCGTGTCCTATAATAGGAACGCCGGATGGTATATGTCCCTGAGTGGGTGCATATCCCGGATAACCATGTTCTTTGACAAATAAAGGCAGCTGTTTCCTCTCAAGCTGTCCACTTTTAACCGCCAGAGCCCCTATCATCTTATAATTTTGTGTCGGTACATCCCCGGCACCTGCCGGCTCTGTTATATCAGGTATCTGCATTTCAGGTGCAAACTTATCCACATCCGTAATTTTCATTCCTTTTTTAGTCAGAGGATCAAGTACCAGAGCCTGTATTACAGCCTGGGGAGCAGCACCGTGGGCTATTGTATGTCTCCCAACTACATCAGTTCTGAGTACCGGGCTTATTCCATCATTTTCCGACACAAGAACTGCAAAACCCCCGAGGCAGTCCTCCAGGATAGGTATATTTTTTTTCACATGGTCCTTTCCATTCATTCCAAGTTTGGCAGTACATCCGCCTGCAAACACTACCACGTTCTTATATACACCAGATTGTACAAGAGCTGCAGCTGTAATCAGTGCATGGGCAGGTCCCGCACAAAAACCTCTCATATCAACTCCAGTGGCGCCTTTTATTCCTGCTATTTCGCCACAGGCTTTGGCAGTATTTCCACCTCCCCTTTGATTCATATCACCCACGGCTTCTTCTGAACATTCTATTAGATAATCAATTTGACTTACATCCAATCCAGAGTTTTTTACAAGATACATCAGTGCCAGAACGCCCGATGCCTTTACTGACAAGTTTTCAATCATGGTATGTGCCGACAGATTCGGATCAAATTCGTGGGCCCTTTTCACGCATCCCACAAGTTTGTCATCCCTGTAAAGGCCCTCTGCTATGCCATCATTTACAAGCCTTTTAATATTTTCTATGCTCTCTCCCTCTTTCAAGTCATCAATTCTATCTTTTAAGATTGGATGCCTCTTAAAGCTCTCTTTTACAGCCTCCGTAAAGGATTTTTCCAAGATCACCAGATCAAATACATCGGATATCTTCAACAATCCATAAAACTCATCCTGACACATTATCTCTCCAAACTTGCCAAACCTCGATGAGCCATCAACTTTTTCATTATACCAGGGTCTTTTTCTTTCACTCAATTCTTCTGGAGCCATGTTTCCTATATAAGTTTGATTTGGCGCATAACTGACTACATTTTCAAATGATCTCAAGTGGTTTTTTATCTGCTTCAGATAATCCGAATCCGGATTTGTCTTCCTCTCCAAAGTTTGGGTAGTGCCATTATGTACCACCATATCCGGCGTATTAACTAAAACATAAGAAGCTCTCTTAACAACGGGAAAATTCATTTTAAAACCTCCTATTTATTTTAATAATAGCATGCATTCCTGCATGCTATTATTCTTTATTCTAATATCAACACTATTTTCTACCAAAAATTTTTCCTTTTTAATGAAATTATTTATATTATTTATTATATTTTGAATACTGGTCTCTTATAGTCTTTACCTCACTTATAATATCTTCTACATCAAGAACCATTTCCATCATGCTGCACTGTTCATCATAAACTGCAGCATCACATTCTTCCTTTATTTCAGGTTCTACAATATGATAGACAGCCAGTCCAAGTGCTACTCCTGCAAGCGGTCCAGCAAAAGTCGGATCTCCCGCACTTACCGTTTCTGCAGAAAGACCTGACGCTTCTGCCTCTGCTCCACCTAAAATTACAACTATATTTTCTGCACCGTATTTTTCCGTCAAATCTTTTACCCTCTGTTGGATCTCCAGATCCATAGCTCCCGCAGCCGTTCAAACGAAACATTCTGTAGAAGCAAATATAACCTCTGCTCCGGCTGACTTTGCACAGGCCTCAATAGCCTGGCCAGGTATACCGTCCCTATCTCCTATCGCAATTACCTTTTTACCTTTTAACATATTATCTCTTCCTTTTTTAATATTTATTTTGAACTTTATTTAATTTTAAAGCTTATCATATGTAGATTTTATAAAGCTCTTCACATCATCAAGAGTATTTATTTTATCTGCAGTTATAGTGTCCATTTTTTCACCGTTTTTATATATAATCATCGTCGGCAGTCCTAGAACTTTTTGAGAAATTGCTAACCTCCTTGCACTGCTTATATTAAGGCTGGCAAATTTTATTTTGTCACCATATACTTTTTCCAAGCCATGTACTCCAGGCATTAATTGTTTACAAATTTCACACTTATCGCCCCAAAAGTCAACAAACACTGGCTTTTCAACATATTCAGTAATTTCAGCATCCCAGTTTTTCTTGTTTAATTCTATCATTTTATTAACCCTCCTATTTTTATAACTGCCTTAATAAGGTAGCTCAGTATTTATTATTTCAATGATTCTAAATAGTGCTCAGCAGTAGTTGCTGCTATAGCACCATCAGCTGCTGCAGTTACTACTTGTCTTAAGGATTTTTTTCTTATATCACCTGCGGCAAATACTCCTGAAATATTAGTTCTCATATCCTCATCTGTCACAATATAACCTTTTTCATCC